>NZ_QPES01000001.1:2965625-3295139 GCF_009455685.1 Paraburkholderia hayleyella
CCCACGCATAGGGCGGCACATGGTTTTGCACAGCCGCAAACGCCATCGGAATGCCAAAGCCAAAGGCAATACCAAGCCAGGCTTGGGGAATCGCCAGAAAGCGCTTGGTGAACGGATACGATCCCGCCACGAACAAAGCCGCAACCGACAGCATCTTCGTGAACCCATTGAGCGGCCAGATCAGCAGAAATGAAATGAGCGCCAGCACCAGCGCCACGGTAACGGCCTCCCATGCCTTGATCTGGCCTGAGGCCAAAGGACGGTTTGCGGTACGCTTGACGTGACGGTCGAAATCGCGGTCGGCATAATCATTGATCGCGCACCCGGCTGAACGCATGAGCACCGTACCCAGTACGAAAATCACCAGCAGCGACCATGCGGGGCGGCCGTCCGATGCAATCCATAGTGCGTTGAGCGTTGGCCAAAGCAGCAGCAGGCTGCCAATCGGCTTGTCCATGCGAACAAGACGCAAGTAAAGCGGAAGTCGAGCGAACATGGCTAAACCCGAAGAGTCAGAAAAAGGGTGGCGCCATTTTAAAAGATTAGCGGGAACATACACAGGGCAAACGCTGCCGCGTCGAGCCGTGCCACCGCCGGCAAACATTCATTGAATCATGCGCGGTATCACCCTCAACCGTTCCAGGAAGAACTCGCACAAACACTACGGCATAAAAAATGCCCGCCAAAAACTGGCGGGCATGAATTGGTCTGTTTGCCTAGTGCGCGGCTCAGGCCAGCATCGAACGCAGCATCCATGCGGTTTTTTCATGCGTTTGCATGCGCTGCGTAAGCAGGTCAGCAGTCGGCTCATCATGGGCGGAATCGACCACAGGGAAAATCTGGCGCGCGGTCCGCACCACGGCTTCCTGACCCTCTACCAACTGCCGAATCATGTCTTCGGCTGCGGGCACGCCATCGGCTTCCGGAATCGACGATAACCGCGCAAATTCCTTGTAGCTGCCAGGCGCCGCCACACCCAGTGCGCGAATGCGCTCGGCGATCAGATCAACCGCAGCGGCCAGTTCGGTGTATTGCGTCTCGAACATCAAGTGCAGCGTATTAAACATGGGCCCTTTCACATTCCAGTGAAAGTTGTGCGTCTTCAGATAGAGCGTGTAGGTGTCGGCAAGAAGGCGCGACAGGCCTTCTGCGATTTTCTTGCGGTCCTTGTCACTGATACCGATATTGACGTGCTGTACGGCTTCACTTTTTTTGGCCATGACGACTCCTTTGAAGAGTGATACGAACTGGCTGGGATGCTCTCACGGTACATGCACCCGGTGAGCGCTCCAATGTGGTCCCGATGTGTCCTGCTGGACGCCCGACAGTTTAGCGGCTTTTGTGCAGTGCGGCGCCCGCTCCCGCCACCTGAATGCAGAGGAAAGCTCAGAAAGCGCCGAGCACGCGTGCGGGGTCAAGGGCGAACACGCCATAACCACTCACGACAAGCGCCAGCCCCAGCATTTGTTTTAACCGCACGCCGTGACAATAGTTGCAGCCGCCACCGGCTGAACCCGCGCAACCTTCGTCCCGTTTTCTCGCGGTCATGATGCTTACCTCCGCCTTCATCCTGCGTCACGCTGAACCCGCATCAAACAGCAGGAACAGCACGCCCGGCTGACTATATAGTCATCGCCTCTTCCCGATCAACGTAGCGGCCAATCGCGCCTGCCGCCGCATGGCGTCCTCCAGGTGGGCAACGTAGCCGGTAACGAAGCGGACAACGAAGCGGACAACTCATGGAGGCAACTATAACAAAACTATTGATTAATATGATTTGATTAATTAAATCTATGCAATAGGTTTAAACAAAGGGATTAGACAAAGAAGTTTGTGCTGCTCATACCGGAACCGGAACAAACCAGACTACGCGCCTCTTTAGATGCAGTCTGGCGCCCGCACCACGACATCTCGCGCTAGCTCAGCGCCGCAGGCATATCGAGCTTTTGCACGCCTTGCAGATCACAAGCGGCAATGGCCTCGCAAATCGCTTCAATAGCCGGCATCCGCGTGAAGCTCTTGCGCCAGGCCAGCACCACGCGTCGAATGGGCACGGGCTGGTCAAACGGCACATAGCTCAGCAAGCCAGCGTCCACGCCCGCCGCCTGCGGCTTGACCTCCTGAACCGACATGCGCGGCAACACGGTAATCCCCACGCCGCTGGCAACCATATGGCGGATGGTTTCGAGCGATGAGCCTTCAAACGTTTTCTGAATGCCATCGGCATTTTGCGAAAAGCGCATCAGCTCGGGGCAAACGCCCAGAACGTGATCTCGGAAGCAATGCCCACTGCCCAGCAAGAGCATCGTTTCGTGCTTAAGCTCGTCGGGGTCGATCTTCGCGCGCGTTTCCCAGGCGTGGCCGGCAGGCAGCGCCACCACGAAAGGCTCATCGTAAAGCGGGCGCTGCATCAGCCCTGTCTCAGGAAAAGGCAGCGCCATGATGGCCACGTCGATCTCGCCTTGCTTGAGGAGTTCGATCAGCTTCAGTGTGTAATTTTCCTGCAGCATCAGCGGCATTTGCGGCACGCGCTGAATCATCTGCTTGACCAGCGTCGGCAACAGATACGGCCCAATCGTGTAGATCACGCCGAGGCGCAATGGCCCCATTAACGGGTCTTTACCCTGTTTGGCTATTTCCTTGATGGCCAGCGTCTGCTCCAGCACACGCTGGGCTTGCGTGACAATCTGCTCGCCGAGCGGCGTCACGCTCACTTCACTCGTGCCGCGCTCGAAAATCTGCACGTTGAGTTCATCTTCAAGCTTCTTGATGGCCACCGATAACGTCGGCTGGCTAACAAAGCAGGCTTCCGCAGCGCGACCAAAATGCCGTTCGCGCGCCACCGCGACAATGTATTTCAGTTCAGTTAGCGTCATAGGGGGATCAATCAGTTTATGAATTCGATAGGTTTCTGTTATACACCCATGCCAGAACTTCGCCAACCCATTGCCCACCGGGGCTTCCGTTTATCTCATAAATAATTCGCTAGGCTTTCAGATACTGTTCGCGCACGCCGAGCCAGCGCGCCAGATGCTGTGCTGCCACCTCGGGCCACGCTTCGAGCAAATGGGCCGCGGCCTCGCGGGCAGGCTCGATCAGCCAGCCGTCCTGTTCAAGACTGGCGAAGCGCAACATCGCCTCGCCCGACTGACGCGCGCCGAGAAACTCGCCGGGGCCACGAATTTCAAGGTCACGGCGGGCGATCTCGAAACCATCGGTAGTTTCACGCATCGTTTTCAGCCGTGCCCGGGCAGCCTGCGACAACGGCCCGCTGTAGAGCAGCACACACGCCGAGGCCGCGCTGCCGCGCCCCACGCGGCCACGCAACTGATGCAACTGGGCCAGCCCAAAGCGCTCGGCATGCTCGATGACCATCAGCGAGGCATTGGGCACATCCACCCCGACTTCGATGACCGTCGTCGCCACCAGCAACTGCACTTCGTTGCGCGTGAAAGCGTCCATCACCGCGGCTTTTTCAGCGTTTGCCAAGCGGCCATGCACCAGACCAACGTTCAGTTCGGGCAAGGCCGCGCGCAGTGTTTCACAGGTTTCGACGGCGGTTTGCAACTGCAGCGTCTCGCTTTCCTCGATGAGCGGACATACCCAGTAGACCTGACGGCCCGTGAGCGCGGCCTCTCGCACCCGGCCAATCACCTCGTCGCGGCGCGCGTCGGCAATCAGCTTGGTCACGACCGGCGTGCGGCCCGGCGGCAACTCGTCAATCGTCGAAATATCGAGATCGGCGTAATAAGTCATGGCCAACGTGCGCGGAATCGGCGTGGCCGACATCATCAGTTGATGCGGCTGAAAATCCTGCGCGCCAGCCGCCGCATGGTGCGCCTTGGCGCGCAACGCCAGCCGCTGTTCGACGCCGAAGCGGTGCTGCTCATCGACAATCACCAGCCCCAGACGCGCGAATTCGACGCTCTCCTGAATCATGGCGTGCGTGCCAATCACCAGTTGAGCCGTGCCCAGGGCCGCGGCTTCCAGCGCGGCGCGCTTGTCGCGCGCTTTCAGACTGCCCGCCAGCCAGGCCACTCCGATACCCAGCGGCTCCAGCCAGCCGCGCAGCTTGCGCGCGTGCTGCTCGGCCAGGATTTCGGTCGGCGCCATCAAGGCCGCCTGATACCCCGCGTCGATCGCCTGCGCGGCGGCGAGCGCGGCCACCACGGTTTTGCCACTGCCCACGTCTCCTTGCAACAGACGCTGCATCGGATGCGCCAACGTCAGGTCATAGGCGATCTCATCGCGCACCCGCGCTTGCGCGGCGGTCAACGCAAACGGCAACGCCCGCGCCAGACGCCCCACCAGCGACGCCGCATCATCCGCCGCACAGCGTGGCATCGCGGGCGCCGCGCGCAGGCGGCGCGCATCGTGGGCGCGCTTGAGCGACATCTGCTGCGCCAGCAACTCTTCGAACTTGATCCGCGACCACGCCGGATGCGTACCGTCGATCAGCGCCGTATCGTCCTGATCAGCGCTGGGGTGATGCAACGTATGCACCGCCTCGAGCAGCGGCGGCAAGCCGAGCGGCGCCAGATACGTCTGCGTCACCGCAGGCGGCAGCAGCTCAGGCAGCGCGGTACGCGCCAGCGCGTTGTCGATGGCACGGCGCAAATACGCCTGGGACACGCCCGCCGTGGCGGGGTACACCGGCGTCAACGCTTGTGGCAGGGGGGTGTCTTCATCGATGACTCGCACAGCCGGATGCACCATCTCGATGCCAAAGAAGCCGCCACGCACGTCGCCGCGTACGCGCAAGCGGGTGCCCGGCGCCATCTGCGTAACCTGGGAGCCGTAAAAATTAAGAAAGCGCAGTATCAGTTCGCCACCGATGCCGTCTTTGCCCTCGCCACTGCGAGCATCACGCAGTTTCACCAGCAACTGGCGACGAGGGCGATACGTGATTTCGTTGTCGAAAACCACGCCTTCGGTTTGCGCGAGCTCACCAGGAAGCAGCTCGGCGAGCGGGATGAGTGTCGTTTCGTCCTCGTAACGCATGGGCAGGTGCAGCACGAGGTCGATATCGCGCGTGAGGCCTAGCCGCGCGAGTTTGTCCGCGGTTTTGAGCGGGGCTGATGGGGGCTTTTTTGCCGCCTTCGCTTCTTTGACGGCTTTCGCCTTTTTTATTGTTGCGCCCGCGCCAGGCTGACCGGAGTTTTCGGTTGGCGCATCGGTTGGCGCATCGGTTGGCGCATCGGTTGGCGCATCGGTTGGCGCATCGGTTGGCGCATCGGTTGGCAAATGAGGGGAATCAGGCAAAGGCATGAGAAGCTTCGCAAGTACAATGTCGGCTTGTTTCAGGGAAAGGCGCAATCTGCCCGCATACGGCTGGCAAGGCCGCTACAGCGCCCCGCCATCATAGCCGCTCGCCGTCCTCCCCCTGTCCAGCCTGGGTTTTCCTCTCCAATTCTTGCTTGCTGCACCTGGCAGCCTTTTCGCATGCTCACGCTTTCTGATTTCGATTTCGCGCTGCCCCCTGAGCTCATCGCGCAAACAGCCCTGCCCGAACGCAGCGCGAGCCGTCTGCTGGAAGTCGCCCACGAAGACAAGGACAAGGGCCAGACCACCCGGCTCATCGACCGCCGTTTTGCCGATTTGCCTCACTGCCTCGAACCCGGCGACCTGCTGGTATTCAACGACACCAAAGTGCTCAAGGCGCGCCTGCTCGGCCAGAAAGCCAGCGGCGGCAAAATCGAGGTGCTGGTCGAGCGGCTCACCGGCGAATGCACTGCGCTCGTGCAAATTCGCGCCAGCAAAAGCCCGGCGCCTGGCAGCACGCTGCGCCTGGCCGATGCCTTCAACGTGACGGTAGGAGAACGGGTCGAGCCGTTTTACACGCTGCATTTCCCGCGTGCCTGCCTGCCCCTGATCGAACAGTACGGCCGCCTGCCACTACCGCCCTATATCGCGCACGACCCTAACGCCGTCGATGAAACCCGCTATCAGACGGTCTTCGCGCAAAATCCCGGCGCCGTCGCCGCGCCCACGGCGGGCCTGCATTTCGATTCGGCCCTGCTCGATCAGCTGGACGCACGCGGGGTGAAGCGCGCCACGCTCACGCTGCATGTCGGCGCCGGAACCTTCCAGCCCGTTCGCACCGAAAACCTGGCGGAACACACCATGCACAGCGAGTGGTACCAGTTGCCCGCTGCGCTCGTCGACCAGATCGCGGCCACGCGCGCGCGCGGCAAGCGCGTGATCGCAGTCGGCACCACGGCGATGCGAGCGCTCGAAGCGGCCGCCCGCGATGCCGAAGCTGCAGGTCACCCCCTCGCCGCCACAAGCGCCGAGACCACTATTTTCATCACGCCAGGCTATCGCTTCCGTGTGGTGGACCGGCTGGTCACCAACTTCCATTTGCCGAAATCGACCTTGCTCATGCTGGTGTCCGCGTTTGCGGGCGTCGAGCCGATTCGTGCGGCCTACCGGCATGCCATTGCCGGGCGTTACCGCTTTTTCAGCTACGGCGATGCCATGCTGCTGACCCGTGCCGAAGGCGCCTGACGGTCTGGCATATTGGTTGCCCCCGCCGTCTGGTTCAACCTCGCCACGCCCCCTCAACAATTTTTCAATTTCAACATTTGCGCCGGACTGTTTTCCGGTGGCACAGGATCTCTTCGATGACCGATGCTTTTATTCCCGCCCCAGCCCCTGAGCACCCGCCCACCCCGGATGGCCTGCATTTCCAGCTACTCACCACCGATGGCCAGGCCCGGCGCGGACGGCTGACGCTCAACCACGGCGTAGTCGAAACCCCCATCTTCATGCCCGTCGGCACCTACGGCACGGTCAAGGCGATCCAGCCGCGCGAGCTCGAAGAAATCCACGCGCAAATCATCCTCGGCAACACCTTCCATTTATGGCTGCGCCCCGGTCTCGACACCATCGCCGCTCATGGCGGCCTGCATGGCTTCATGGGCTGGAAGCGTCCGATCCTGACGGATTCAGGCGGCTTCCAGGTATTTTCGCTAGGCGAGCTACGCAAAATCACCGAGGAAGGCGTGACCTTCGCTTCGCCTATCAATGGCGACAAACTCTTTTTGTCGCCTGAAATTTCGATGCAGATCCAGAAGGTGCTGAATTCGGACATCGTGATGCAGTTCGATGAATGCACCCCCTACGCCACCCACAACATTCCGACATCGCACGATGAGGCGGCAGCCTCGATGCGCATGTCGATGCGCTGGGCGGCGCGCTCCATCGACCAGTTCCAGCAGTTGGGCAACCCCAATGCGCTGTTTGGCATTGTTCAGGGAGGCATGTTCGAGGATTTGCGCGACGAATCGCTAGCGGGGCTGGCGCAGATGGATTTTCACGGGCTGGCGATTGGCGGGCTGTCGGTCGGCGAGCCCAAGGAAGACATGATGCGGGTACTCAATTACATCGGCCCGAAGCTGCCCGCGCACAAACCGCATTACCTGATGGGCGTCGGCACCCCGGAAGACCTGGTGGCGGGCGTGGCGGCAGGCATCGACATGTTCGACTGCGTGATGCCCACGCGCAATGCGCGCAATGGCTGGCTGTTCACCCGCTTTGGCGATATCAAGATTCGCAACGCCGCGCACAAGCACTCGCTGCGTCCGCTCGATGAACAATGTGGCTGCTATACCTGCCGCAACTTCACGCGCGGCTATCTGCATCATCTGCACCGGGTAGGAGAAATTCTGGGCGCGCAACTCAATACGATCCACAACCTGCACTATTACCTCGAACTGATGGCACAAGTGCGCGAGGCTATCGAAACCCACCAGTTCGAGGCATTCCGTCAGCGCTTTCATACCGACCGCTCGCGCGGCATCGATTAGCCAGCGTGATCTCCCGGCGCGCCTCGCAAAGCTTCAGGCGGTGCCACGCACGGTGCGAATGCGAGGCAAACGCAAGACAAATGCGAGGCAAATGCAGCGCCATTCGAGGCGCGCGACACACCAGGCGAGACACTCACGCTTTACAATCTGCTTTCGTTTTTGCGGTGCTACTCAGAAAATATGTGTGATGGCGCTTTTAAACGCTTGATCGCAAAGCCCATTTTTGGCAGCCGTCGCAGAAAACGCCGGTGGTAGAATGACCGGCTAAATTTTTTTGATCGTCAATAAACGGAGAGACCAACGTGTCGTTCATTTCAAATGCCTACGCACAAGGCGCAGCAGCAGGCGGTGTCGAATCAAGCCTGATGAGCTTTTTGCCTTTTATCGCCATGTTTGCGATTTTGTACTTCATCATGATTCGCCCCCAGATGAAGCGCCAGAAAGAACATCGCAACATGCTTGCCGCCATGGCCAAAGGCGATGAAGTCGTGACGAACGGCGGCATGCTAGGCAAGGTGACCAAGGTTGGCGAAGCGTATGTCAGCATCGAAATCACCGAAGGCACTGAAATCACCGTGCAAAAGGGTGCTGTCACCACGATTCTCCCGAAAGGCACGATCAAGTCCCTGTAACACCCCCCGCTGTCCGGCGCGGCGGCCATGGCTGCCGCAGCGGCTGTTTTGCCCTTGCCATGGCGGGCGTCTCGCCTGCTGCATGGCTAGCCGCCCGGCGCCGGACACATCGCTTTCCCTAGCCAACCTTCCCGTTGGACCCTCTTCATGAATCGTTACCCCCTCTGGAAATATGCCGTGATGCTGATGGCGTTAGTCATCGGCCTCGTGTTCACGCTGCCTAATTTCTTCGGCGAAGCACCGGCTGTGCAGGTGTCGAGCGGCAAAGCCACGATCAAACTCGATGCGGCCACGCTCACGCAGGTCGAAACCGCGCTCGCGGCAAGCCAGATCAAGCCGGATGCCATCGCTCTCGACAATGCGTCGGGCAACGCCACCATCCGCGTGCGCCTGGCTGATCCCGACACGCAACTGCATGCCAAAGACGTGCTGCAAAAAGCACTAAACACCGATCCGGCTGATCCCCAGTACATCGTTGCCCTGAACCTGCAAAGCGCCTCACCCGCCTGGCTAAGCGCGCTGCATGCATTACCGATGTATCTCGGGCTCGACTTGCGTGGCGGCGTGCACTTCCTGCTGCAAGTCGACATGGCAGGCGCGCTCAACAAGAAACTCGATTCCGACGCCTCTGACGCCCGCACCCTGCTGCGCGACAAAAATATCCGCGACGGCGGCGTCAACCGTGTGGGTCAAACCGTCGTCGTCAATTTCAGCGATGCCGATGCAGCCGAAGCCGCTCGCAAAGCGCTCGCCAGCGGCATCAACGAACTCACGTGGGAGACGCAGCCTGCTGCCAGCGGCGGCTTCCAGATCATCGGCAAGTTCACCCCCACCGTGCAAAAAGCGGTGCAGGACGCCGCGCTCAAGCAAAACATCACCACCTTGCATAACCGCGTAAACGAGCTCGGCGTGGCCGAACCCGTGATCCAGCAGCAAGGCGCAGACCGCATCGTGGTGGAGCTGCCCGGCGTGCAGGACACGGCCAAGGCCAAAGACATCATCGGCCGCACGGCCACGCTCGAAGCGCGCCTGGCGGACCCGCTCAACACCCATCCGAACCCGAACGACCCGGTGCCGCCGGGCGACGAGCTCTTCACCCAGGGCAACCAGACGCCCGTGCTGTTGCGCAAGCAGATCATCTTTACGGGCGACCGCATCATCGACGCCTCGGCGGGCTTTGACGAGCATCAACGGCCATCGGTCAACATCCGGCTCGATTCAGCGGGCGGCCGCGCCATCCGCAGCGTCTCGCGCGACAACATCGGCAAGCCGATGGCGATGGTGCTGTTCGAAAAAGGCAAGGGCGAAGTGCTGACCGTGGCCACGATCCAGTCCGAGCTTGGCGACCGCTTCCAGATCACCGGACAGCCCTCGCCACAGGCCGCCGCCGATCTCGCGCTGCTGCTACGCGCCGGTTCGCTCGCCGCACCGATGGACATCATCGAAGAGCGCACCATCGGCCCGAGCCTCGGCGCGGACAACATTCGCAAGGGCTTCGATTCCGTGGTGTACGGTTTCGTGGCCATCGCCGTGTTCATGATCGCGTACTACATGCTGTTTGGCCTGATCTCGATGATCGGGCTGTCGGTGAACCTGTTGCTGCTGGTCGCGGTGCTGTCGATGTTGCAGGCCACGCTGACGCTGCCCGGTATCGCCGCTATCGCGCTCGCGCTCGGCATGGCGATCGATGCCAACGTGCTGATCAATGAGCGCGTGCGCGAAGAACTGCGCGCCGGTGCGCCACCGCAACTGGCCATCCAGAACGGCTATGCCCATGCCTGGGCGACCATTCTCGATTCGAACGTGACCACGCTGATCGCTGGCCTCGCCCTGCTCGCATTCGGCTCCGGCCCCGTGCGCGGCTTCGCGGTGGTGCATTGCATCGGCATTCTGACGTCGATGTTTTCCGCCGTGTTTTTCTCGCGCGGGCTCGTGAACCTCTGGTACGGCGGCAAGAAAAAGCTCAAAACACTGGCGATTGGTCAAGTCTGGAAAGCCACTGAGACACCGGGCAGCGCCTCCGCGCTGCTGGAGCGCGAAGCAAGCCCCAGCGCCACGCCCGCCCGGGCAAACACTCAAGCAGGCACGCGCAGCGGCAAGCCCGTGGTGCGCCGCCGCGATCCGGGCAGCACGCCCGGCAAACCGGGTTCGCCCCGCTGAACCCCGGAGACTGAATCATGGAATTTTTCCGCATTCGTAAAGACCTGCCGTTGATGCAGCGCGCGTTGCTGTTCAACGCGATCTCGCTGCTGACGTTTGTCACTGCTGTGTTTTTTCTGCTGCATCGCGGCCTGCATCTTTCTGTCGAATTCACCGGTGGCACGGTCGTTGAAGTGCAGTATCCGCAAGCCGTGCCGCTGGAGCCCCTGCGCAATACGCTGGGCCAGCTCGGCTACGCCGATGCCCAGGTGCAGAATTTCGGCACCTCGCGTGATGTGCTGATCCGCCTGCCGCTCAAATCCGGCCTCACCTCCGCACAGCAAAGCGAGCAGGTGATGAGCGCGCTGAAAACGCAAAACCAGGCGGCGCAACTGCAGCGCGTTGAATTCGTCGGGCCCCAGGTGGGCAAGGAACTCGCCACCGACGGCCTGATGGCGCTAGCCTGCGTGGTGATCGGCATCGTGATCTACCTGTCATTTCGCTTCGAATGGAAATACGCGGTGGCCGGCATCATCGCCAACCTGCACGACGTCATCATCATTCTTGGCTTCTTCGCTTTTTTCCAGTGGGAATTTTCGCTCTCCGTGCTCGCCGCGGTGCTGGCGGTGCTGGGTTATTCCGTGAACGAATCGGTCGTGATTTTCGACCGGATCCGCGAAACCTTCCGCCGCGAACGCAAGATGACCGTGATCGAAGTGATCAACCACGCGATCACCAGCACCATGTCACGCACGATCATCACGCACGGCTGTACGCAGATGATGGTGTTGTCGATGTTCCTTTTCGGCGGCCCGACACTGCATTACTTCGCGCTGGCGCTGACGGTGGGCATCCTGTTCGGCATTTACTCGTCGGTGTTCGTCGCCGCGGCGCTGGCGATGTGGTTCGGCATCAAGCGCGAAGACCTCATCAAGGAAAAGAAAGAAAATCATGACCCGAACGACCCGAATGCGGGCGCTCAGGTTTAAGCATCACCAGACGCTAGCCATATTCGATGTCGATGTATTAGAGCCGGTACGCAGCAGCTAGCGCACAGAAAAAAGGCCGGGGTTCAGTTAAATGAACTGAACCCCGGCCTTTGACGTTTACCTGCTTGCTGCTTGCTGCCGGCAGCGTCTGTTTGCGTGCCCTCGGCGACACGGCCAACGCTTTCCTAACGAAAGCCCAGCTTGCGCCGCGCAGCAACCAGCGCGATCAGGCTAATGACAGCAGCGAACATCAGATAAAAGCTCGGCGCGACGCGCATCTCGGTTACGCGGATCAGCCACGCGATGATGAACGGCCCGAATCCGCCAAAAATCGTCACGGCGATGTTATAGGCCAGCGACATCCCCGTCGTGCGAATCTGCACCGGGAAGATCTGCGACAGCAAGCCTGGCAGCGCCGCAAAATAACCGGTCATCAGAAAGCCAAAAACAATCTGCACGACGATCAGCGTGCCCACCGTGGGATGCGCGACCAGATACACGAACACCGGATAGACCAGCACCAGCAACAACAGCGCAGGCACCAGCATGATGCGCGTCGGGCCATAACGATCCGAGCCGTACCCCACTAGCGGTGAGAACAGCATCTGGATCACCCCGGTCAGCGCAATCGCGGCAAACGACACCGAAGGCGAGAGCCCAAGTTGCTTCACACCGTAGGTCGGCATGAAGAGCACGAGGTAGGTCGACACCGTCCCCAGCACCACCACGCCAATCCCAATCAGCAACCGCAGCTTCTGGCTGGTGAAGGTATCGCGCAAAGGCGTCGTTGTCGTTTCAGCGGCGAGAAACTCGGGCGTCTCATCAAGTTGAGTGCGGATATACCAGGCTACGGGGCCGATCAGCAAGCCGAAGAAAAAGGGCACACGCCAGCCCCACGAGGCCATCTGCTCAGGTGTGAGCTGGCTGCTCAGCACCGCGCCAAAACCTGCGGCCAGCAGCGTGGTCAAACCCTGGCTTGCCACCTGCCAACTGGCAAAAAATCCCCGTCGCCCCGGCACATGCTCCGCCAGAAAAGCCGTCGCGCTGCCAAATTCGCCGCCTGCCGAAAAACCCTGCATCAGCCGCGCCAGCACGAGAATCACCGGCGCGGCGAGACCGATTGTTTGATAGGTCGGCAGCACCGCGATAATCAGCGTGCCGACCATCATCAACAGGATCGACAGCGTCAGCGCCGCGCGCCGTCCGGCACGATCGGCATAGGCACCCAGCACGATGGCCCCCAAGGGACGCATGAAAAACGAAACGCCGAACGTACCCAGCGTCAGTAACAAGGAAACGGTTTCGTTGCCTGCCGGGAAAAACAGCTTCGAAATGATCAGCGCGAAAAAACCATAGATAACCAGATCGAACCATTCGAGCGCATTGCCAATCGATGCCGCTGTCACCACGCGCCAGGAACTGGCGCGTGGCGGGATCAGAGGGTCGAGAGGAGGGGCTGACGGTATTACTGGCGAAGCGGGTGCGGCTGGCGGGACATTCACATTCATTCAGATTTCTCCTCGCAGGTGGCTTGTCGTTGTGATGGTGTTTTTTGGAGAGGTTTGCGATTGCGGCAGATCAACTCAAGTCAGTCGCTCCAGTGCGGTAAGGATGACAGATTTATTTTATCTGTCCCGTCTCCTGGGTCTTCTGGGTCTTCTGGGTCTTCTGGGTCTTCTGGGTCTCCTGGTTTAGCCTCCCCTATTCTGCACCTGCCTTGCTGGATCTGTAATCTGGATCCGTCCCCGCGCTCATCGCGCTGCGCGCCGGCGCATGATCGCTACTCCAGTATCAGATGCCGACCTATCGACACACCCTGGACAAGGAGGTCAGTCAACGCATGTCAGCCTTTGCTGGACGAGAGCACGATTCTCTTGTTCTGCCATACCACCTGCCTGAATAGCATGGACTGGCAGAGTGGAGATAATGGCGCGGGTCAAAGAGATCTCTGATGGAGAAAGGTTTAATTAAAAACCTGGATAGGCATATATATATTTAATAGCCATAAAACTTAATATCGAAACAGTTTCTTGAGCCAGGCAGCCACCACGATTTCTTGACGATTAACCTGAATAGTAAATATATATTATTTCCAGAACCTCCACGCTGGAAATATCCTTTGGGATGACAAAAGCAAAACGTTCAACCCTATAAATATAAATAACGTAAGAGATAACTATTTCAAGGATAGCGGTGACACTAAAACTGAAATGAACCACAAGGGGGACACACAATGGGACGAAGTTACTGAAAGTATCAGAAAAAGAATTCGACACTGATCAATAAAATGCCTACGATGCCTAACGCCGTCCAGTTAAGGTTTCTAGTGAGAAATCGAACGGCGTAACGAAAAGGTCTGGACTTGACTGCCTTGTTTTGTAGCTGCTTGTGGTTGTGGCTTTCCATCTGCTGCCTGCCGCGTTGCAAGGGCTGGCCCGGCGGTCGTGCCGCGCCGGAGTGCATAAACCCTCCGGCGCGGCCCCAACCTTTACATCCTTAATGCCTTACTGCTTGATGCCTTCGGCCTGGATATGCAGTTTCGTTTCCATATGGAAGCCATATTTGCGGCCGTAATCGAGGCCATAATCAGCGCGGTTGAACTGCGCGCTAGCCTCTACGCCACACGCCTCGCGCTTGTACAGCGGATGCTGCATGCACTTGAATGATTCGATCTTCAGGTTCAGCGGCTTGGTCACGCCGTGCATGGTGAGGCTGCCCACCACCTCGACCGGCTTGTCGCCTTCGAAGCGAATCTGCGTGCCTTTGTAAATCGCTGTCGGAAACTTCGCTACGTCGAAAAATTCGGCACTGCCCAGTTTTTCATCGAGCTTCGCGTTGCCGGTCTGAACTGAGGCGGGATCAATCGTGACCTCGACCGTCCCGGTTTTCGCCGCGCGATCAAGCGTGACCGTGCCACTGCTTTTGGTGAACTTGCCGCGCCAGATCGATAACCCGCCGAAGTGATCGGTTTCGAAGCTCGGATAGGTATGCGTCGGGTCAAGCTGATAAGTATCGGCCGCCAGTGCGCCCAGCGACAACGATCCCGCCAATGCCCCCACGGCAAGCATCAGAGATTTTTTCACGTCATTCTCCTTGTGGAAAAAAGCTCACTACGCGGCGCGTGGCGAGCATAGGTACGCTGGATACGCGTTTATTTGCGCGCTGCAACGAGATGAAACTTGATCACGACTTCATCAGCGACCACCGAGGTGTCTTTCCATTCACCCGTGCCGATATCGAACTGCAAACGCTTGACCGGCAACGCCCCGGCGAACACCTGCGATGCACCTTGCTGCGTCACCGTCACGGGCACCACGACGGTTTGAGTCTTGCCCTTGAGCGTCAGCTTGCCTGTGACCTTGTACTGGTTGCCACCCGCAGGCGCAATCGCGCTTGAGACAAACGTCGCCACAGGAAACCCTTTGGCATCGAACCAGTCCTTGCCACGCACCTGCTCGTTATAGCTTTCGTCGCCGAGGTCATAGCTGTCGACGTTGACCGTCAACTGCGCGCTGCCTGCGGTGGGTTTGGCTGGATCGAACACGATCTGGGCGCTGAATTTCTTGAACTTGCCTTCGATCGGCACGTTCATCTGTTTCGAAATAGCGCTCACGCTGCTTTTGGCCAGATCGACCTGGGCTACGGCACTGCCAGAAAACGTAAGCGAAGCCGCAGCAAATGCCGCCAGCATGTAGCGGTAAAACGAAGCTTTCATGGTTGCCCCCTTTGGCTTACCGGATTAATGGATGACGGACTATTTGAGGAAAGGAATCATGCGCGACAGCAGGCCATCGCGGTCGATCCACTGATGCTTGAGCGCTGCCGCGACATGCATCACGACCAGCACCAGCAAGCTGTAATTGAGTACAACGTGAACGGTCTTGAGCAGCACCTTGAGTTCGGCATCGGGCGCGATCAGGCGTGGCAGCGGCACGAGCCCGAGATACACCACCGGCACATTGGCCGCCGAACTATATAAGTAGCCGGACAGCGGAATCACCAGCATCAGCAGGTACAGCGCGAGATGCGCCAGATGGGCGGCCGCGCGCTGCCACGGCGGCGTGGCGGCGGGCAACGGCGGCGCGGCATGCGTGGCGCGCCAGATAACACGCACCACGGCCAGCGCGAAGATCGTCACGCCAATCCATTTATGCCAGGAGAAATAACGCAGCTTGGTGGGTGTAAAACCGGGAATGTCCGTCATCACCCAGCCAAGGGCAAAACCGCAGACAATCAGCAACGCGATCAGCCAGTGCAGCGCGATCGCAGGCCGGGTGTAGGATGCGCGCGCCGCACCCGATGAGAACGAAGCTTGATCTGCCATGATGAATATCGAACCCAGTCAGAATGAGCCAATAAATGAACGTGCAGCCAGCACTCGAAATTTATATGCACACCGCATGAAGCAAAAATTCTTCGAGTGTTTGAGTGCTCGAGTGCAACTCAAGGCCGCCATGCTAACTCAAAGCCGGATCATTTCGGCAAGTCATCCAGGCACGAAACAATCTGCAGCCGCCAGACACGCGGCCCACCCGAAAGCAGCCGTTCCGGGCCGGTTGCTGGCCGGGCGCCCCCTGGGCCAACTCGCCAGGCAGCCATGGATGGGCGTCTTGAGCGCATGGCGCTCCTCCGCGCGACCACCAGGAGGCGGAACGCCTTTGATACTATTGCGCGAGTTTTTGCCACAGTCTTTCCCGCCGCTGCGGATATTGCCGTTCTGAATATCGCCGTATCTTCTTCGTCCCGCTTTACCTTCAAGCCCGCATGGAACATGACAACCTGATTGCATGCCACGAGTGCGATGCCCTCTTTCGCAAGCCCCGGCTTAACGACCGCGAAATGGCACGCTGTTCGCGTTGTGGCGCCACGCTCTATCACAGCGCCTCAACCCGGCTCGACAACATCACCGCGATGACCCTCGCAGCGCTCATCACGTTTCTGATTGCCCTGTCGTTTCCCATCGTCGAGCTCGAAACCAGGGGCATCCGCTCCCAGTCGAGCCTGTTCGGCGCAATGCTGGCGCTCTGGGATGAGGACATGCAGATCGTCGCCGTGATGGTGTTTTGCTCAACGGTACTGTTTCCCCTCATCGAGCTAGTCGCGCTACTTTATGTCTTGCTGCCGCTGCGTTCCGGTTACGTGCCGCACGGTTTGAATGGCGTACTGCGCGCCATCCAGTTCGTGCGGCCATGGGGCATGATCGAAGTCTTCATGCTTGGGGTGCTGGTCACGATGATCAAGATGGCCAGCCTCGCGCGCGTGATTCCGGAAGCCTCGCTGTTCGCGTTTGGTGCGCTCACGTTAATCTTCGTCGCCGTCGTGACCTTCGATCCGCGCACCTTGTGGGATCTCGCCGATGACCTCGCCGCTGGCCGCGCGCCCCGTGACCGCGCCAACGGCAACAGCGAAGCTAGCGCTCCCGTCCTTGCTGAGGCGCCTGTCTTGCCTCCTCGTCAAGGATGAGCGCCCGATGAGCTACCTCACAGCCCGATGCGCCGGCCTGATTGCCTGCCACGCCTGCGGCCAGGTCGAAGCGGCCCGGCACAGCGCCGCATCGCAGCATCCGCACCCGTCCTGCTCGCGTTGCGGCGCGGCGCTGCATTCGCGCAATCCGGATAGCCTGACGCGAACTTGGGCGCTTCTGATCGCCGCGGTGCTGCTCTACATTCCGGCCAACCTGCTGCCGATCATGCATACCGCCTCGCTGGTCGGCGAAGAAGACGACACGATCATGAGCGGCGTCGTCTACTTCTGGACCTCCGGCGACTGGCCACTGGCCGTGATCGTCTTTGTTGCCAGCATCCTCGTGCCCATGCTCAAGCTCTCCGTGCTAGTGCTGCTGACGTACACCGCGCAGCGCCGCTCACGCTGGCGCCAGATGGAACGCACCACGCTCTATCGCGCCGTCGAGCGCATCGGCCGCTGGTCGATGCTCGATATCTTTGTCGTCACGCTCACCGTGGCCCTGGTACGCTTCAAATCGCTCGCCGAGATCACGGCGGGGCCGGGCGCGATTGCGTTCGGCTCGGTAGTGGTTCTGACGATGATCGCCTCCATGCAGTTCGACCCCCGTCTCATCTGGGATAACGTTCTAACCCGCGAACCCGGCCGTACAAAAAACGGCGAAGAGCCCCCCGTGAACCACAGCAACCAGCACGATCACGACAATCAGAACGCAGAGGGTTCCCATCATGACTAATCCGCAAGCGCCGACACCCAAGCCTGCCGTCCCCCCTCCGCCCGCCGGGCCCGATTTACCCAATCCGGACATCGTCGCGCCACGGCGCAGCTGGCTGCCTTCGCTGGTCTGGGTGATTCCGCTGGTCGCCGCGCTGATCGGGATCGCGCTCGTGGTCAGATCGGTGTACGACAAGGGTCCGACTATCACGATCAGTTTCAGCAGCGCCGAAGGGCTCGAACCCGGCAAAACCCAGGTGAAATACAAGGACGTCAACATCGGCGCGGTCAAAACCATCACGCTGTCGAAAAACCGCTCGAAAGTGCAAGTCGAAGTGCAGCTCACCAAGGAGGCCTCGTCTTTTGCTGTCAAGGGCACGCGCTTTTGGGTGGTGCGTCCGCGCATTGGCGCGAGTGGCGTGTCGGGGCTCGGCACGCTGCTATCTGGCGCGTACATTGGCGTCGATGCGGGCCGCTCCGATGAGAAACAAAAAACCTTCGCCGGGCTCGAGACGCCACCGCCCATCACTGGCGACCAAAAAGGCCACCAGTACACGCTACGCGGCGATTCGCTGGGCTCGATCGACATCGGCTCGCCAATCCTCTACCGCCGCCTGCAAGTAGGCCAGGTGGTTGGCTTCTCGCTCGACAAGGATGGCACCGGTGTGACGATGCAAGTCTTCGTGGCGGCGCCCTACGATCAGTACGTCGGCACCAACACCCGCTGGTGGCATGCCAGCGGCGTCGACCTGCGGCTCGATTCAGGCGGCTTCACACTGAATACGCAATCGTTGGCAACCGTGATCGTAGGAGGCCTGTCGTTTCAGTCGCCGCCCGGTCAAGCCGCGGGCAAGCAGGCGCCGAACAACATGACGTTCCGCCTGAGCCCCGACGAAACCGAAGCCATGCGCGACCCCGACGGGCCACCGCTGCGCGTCGTGATGAATTTCAACCAGTCACTGCGCGGGCTGGCGGTGGGCGCACCGGTCGATTTCCGCGGCATCGTGCTAGGTCAGGTCAGCGCCATTGGCATCGAATACAACCCCAAGACTCGCAGCTTCATGATGCCGGTCACGATGAATATCTATCCGAACCGTCTCGGCAAGCGTTTCCGCGATGCCGTACCGCATCCCGATGGCATCGTGGGCGAAAACTTTCTGCAGCGTCTCGTCAAGCACGGGCTGCGTGGCCAGTTGCGCACAGGCAACCTGATCACGAGCCAGTTATACGTCGCGGTGGATATTTTCCCGAAAGCGCCGCCCGCTACGATCAACGTCAATCTCGATCCGCTTGAGCTCCCCACCATTCCCAACACGCTCGACGAGTTGCAACTGCAAGTGGCGGATATCGCCCGCAAGCTCGACAAGATACCGTTCGACCAGATCGGCGAGAACCTGAATAGCTCGCTGAAAAATGCCAACCAGCTCTTCAAGCGGCTCGATACCGAAGTCGTGCCCCAGGTACACGACACCCTGGCGTCGGCCAAACAAACTTTCAGTTCGGCTGAAGCGACGTTGCAGCAAGGCTCACCGTTGCAATCCGATGTTCACCAGGCGCTCCAGGAACTGACCCGCACGCTGCAATCGCTGAATGCACTGTCGGATTATCTGGAACGCCATCCCGAGTCGCTCTTGCGCGGCAAACCAGGAGATAAACCATGACGCTTGCCCGGCTTTCTCATCTCCGGCGGCGCCCGCTGGCCCGAACCGCTGCGTGCGCCAGCCTCGTTGCGAGCGCGGCGCTGCTCACGGCGTGCGCCTCGCCCTCCAGCAACTTCTATACGCTGGGGGGCAGCGATTCCGCCAGCCCCTCACGCCTGGCCAGTACCCCCGCGCTGCTGATCGAAGTGCCGCGCGTCGAAGTGCCATCCCAGGTGGCACGTAACCAGTTCGTGATCCAGAACGATCCGCTCAAGGTGCGAGTGCTCGAACAGGAGCGCTGGATCTCGCTGCCTGACGCTGAAATCCGCCGTGCGCTCTCCTCCAGCCTGACGCAGCAACTGGACACTTTCGACGTCTCGGGCACGCCGCGCCCTTCGGGCGTGCCGCTGTATCGCGTGAACTTCACGGTGCAACGCTTCGAATCCTGGCCCGGCTCGCATGCCTTGATCGACGCGGTATGGAGCGTGCGGGCCGTGGACAACCCAGGCCTGGCCGTGCTGACCTGCCGCAGCATCGAGAATGAGCCCGTCAAGAGCGGCTATGAAGCCCTCGCCGATGGCCACCGGCGCGCACTTCAGCGCATCGCAGCCCAGATCGCCAGCGGCATCCGGATGCTGGCGGCGGCACCAGGCCCGTCAGGTAGGCGCCCCCCGCCAGCCAAACCCACCCCTGCCGCCCTGCGTCTGCCCTGCCCTGCGTCCGCTGCGACGGGCGCGCCGTCCATATCGGGCTCAAGCGCCCCTGACGCTGTCCCTGGCAGGAGCGGCTAATTGTTGGCACACGCCAGACTCGCCTCCTCAACCACTTCAGGTGTACATGTTTCGTTACCTCACGACTTTCATCAAAAAATGGCGGGCGTCGCGCAACAGCAGCCATCAACTCGATGCCCTGCTGGCCATCGCCGATAAAAATGCCCCTTACGCGGAACGCAGTGAATGGCTCGTCGAACTCGCTCACTGGCTGCATCGCGGCGGCGCACTCCAGACCGATACCCCGGAATCGGACGCTAACGCCTCGCGGCCGATCCCCGCTCACACGCGCGTGCGCTATCTGCTGCATGTGCTGGAGCGCAATCCGGCGTGGCAGGCCAACGTCGCGGGCATTCTGCGTGCCCTGCTGCGCGAAAGCGATAGCCTCTCGCTGTTGTGCGATTCAGGCATGCCGGTTCATTCAGGGTTTTTCGGCGCGCTCTCCGAGCGCTTCCAGTCCGCACTGATCCCGCCTGCGCCCAACCGGCGTGACCTCACGGCGATCTTCACGCTGATGTTCACCTCTGAGCAGGATGCCGAATGGATCGCCGCACTACCCGCCGATTTGCTCGCGCGTATCCGCGACCTGTTCGACTACCACGCGCCCGGCGATGAGCCGGGCAAAGCCAGCGGTTTCGCGTTCGACTTGCTGGCCGCGCTACACAATCTCACCTGCCAGATCAGCTCGACCGGCTTGTCGCACATCGTGCGCAGCCGTTTAAGCAACGCCGAGGCGCATACCCCGCCCGAGAAGCAGCCGTTTTACCGCCTCACGCGCGCGATGCTGGCCGTCGAAGCCGCGCATGAGGCCGTCGCGGAAGGCGCGGAACCGGGGCGGCTGCTGCACGAGGTGAACTATCTGCGCGTGTTGCTGGACCAGTGCCGGGTTGCCATCGATAACGTGTTTTCGCATCTGTATCAAAACGGCGTGAGCGTCGACATCGTGTTTCAGGTGGAACGCATGCGCATGCGCATTCAGCGCGCGGAACACTTGCTGGACACCTGGATGGCGGCCGACGATCTGCACGCACACGCCCGCCTCACCGCTGAGCTGATCCGCGCGAATTACGCCAGCCAGAGCGTGGCGCACCTGCTGCGCAGCAATTTCTCGCTGCTGGCGCGCAAGGTGGTTGAATACAGCGCCGATACCGGTGAGCACTACATCGCCCGCGATCGCGCCGAATATCTGAAGATGCTGCGCATGGCGGCCGGAGGCGGCCTCGTCACGGTGGTCACCGTGTGCGTGAAATTCGCCATTACTGGCGCGCACCTGCAATCGATGATCGAAGGGCTGCTGGCGGGCATCAACTACGCCGCCAGTTTCCTGCTGATGCACTTTCTGCATTTCTCGCTCGCCACCAAGCAGCCCGCGATGACCGCCCCGACTCTCGCGCGTGAGCTCGATGGCGCGGGCACGCCGGAGGGCGTCGAGAGTTTCGTGTCATCGGTGATCGCGCTGATCCGCACCCAGGCGGCGGCCATTCTCGGCAATGTGTTGCTGGTGTTTCCGGTGTGTCTCGGTGTGCAACTGCTGTGGCACGGGATGTTTCAAAGCGATCTGATCTCGCCGGAAAAAGCCCACGCGACCTTGCATTCGTTCTCACTGCTGGGCCCCACGCCGCTGTATGCCGCGCTCACCGGCGTGCTGCTGTGGTCGTCGAGCCTGCTGGCGGGCTGGGCCGACAACTGGTTCGTGCTGCATCGGGTCGGCGATGCGCTCGCCTATAACCGGCGGCTGCGCCTGACGCTCGGGGCTGCGGGCGCCGCCCGCCTCGCACAATTTTGCCGCTCGAATATCGCCGGGGTGGCGGGCAATATCAGCCTCGGCCTGATGCTCGGCCTCGTACCCGCGATCCTCACGGCCTTCGCCTTTACCTTCGAAGTGCGCCACGTCACGCTTAGTTCCGGCTCGGTCGGCATCGCGCTGGGCGTGCTGGGCAAAAGCGCGCTGCATCAGCCCGAACTCTGGTGGGCGGCGGCCGGCATCGGCAGCATGGCGATCCTTAACGTCGCGGTGAGCTTCGCGCTCGCCTTTTATATGGCGGTGCGCTCGCGCGATTTGCGGCGCGCCTACGTGCGCTCGCTGCGCGGTGCAGTCTGGCGCCGGATATTCCAGCATCCGCTGGATCTCGTCTGGCCCGTGCGGCGCAACCGCGAAGGCAGCTAGGACACTCCGGCGAGCCGCGTACAATGGCGCCCTTTCTTCCTCTCTCCATGCCCCGGCCTCGCTCATGTCCTTCGATTTTTTTATTCCCTGCCCGCGCGGCCTTGAAGCGACGCTCGCCGCCGAGCTCGGCGAAATCGCCGCGCGGTATTTGTCCGGCGCCCCCTTTACGCCTGGCGCGCAAGTGCCCGGTGGGGTGCATTTTCGCGGCGGCTGGGCAGCAGGGATGGCGGCCAACCTGCATTCGCGCATTGCCAGCCGGGTGCTGCTGAAAATCGCGCAACGCCCCTATCGCAGCGAACAGGACATCTACGCCTTCGCGCTCGAACAGCGCTGGGAGCAATGGTTTTCCGCACGCGAAACCTTGCGTGTCGATGTCACCGCGATCAAATCGCCGTTGCGCAGCCTCGAATTCACCACGCTGCGCATCAAGGACGCGATCTGCGACCGGCTGCGCGACGTCAGCGGCGCGCGGCCCAGCATCGACACCAGCACGCCTGATGTCCGCGTCTTCGCCTTCCTCACGGCGACCGAATGCACGCTCTATCTCGACACCTCAGGCGACCCGCTCTTCAAGCGCGGCTGGCGCCTCGACAAAGGCGCGGCGCCGCTGCGCGAGAACCTCGCGGCCGGCATCCTGCGTCTGACCGGCTGGCAGGCCGGCACGCCGCTGTATGACCCGATGTGCGGCAGCGGCACCTTCCTCGCGGAAGCCGCCCAGGTCGCGCTGGGGATCGCGCCGGGGGCGGAACGGAATTTCGGTTTCGAAAAACTCAAGCAATACGACGCGCCCGCGTGGAAATCGCTGAAAAACGCCGCCCTCGAAACAAAACGCGCAGCGCGTGTTTCGCAGGCCGATCTGCAGATTTTTGGCAGCGATATTTCCGGCGACATGCTCGACAAGGCACGCGCCAATTTCGCCCGTGCGGGCTTGCCTGTGATTCCGCTCAAGCAGGTTGACGCGCGTGGCATGACACCGCCCACTTCAACCCCCGGCATCCTGGTGGCCAATCCGCCGTATGGCGAGCGCATCGAGGTACGGGGGCGCAATGCGCGCGGCGAGCTGCGCGAGAGCCAGGCAGGACGTGAAAGCCGCGGTGCGGAGAACTTTCAGCGGGTGCATGAAGAAGCGCCCGATGCCGAGTTTTTTCAGTTGCTGGGCGACTCGCTCAAGCAGCGTTTTACGGGCTGGCACGCGTTTATCCTGACATCGGACCGCAAGCTTCCTGGCCTGCTGCGTCTGCGTGAATCGACCAAAACACCGCTCTTCAATGGCGCGCTCGAATGCCGTCTGTTCCGCTTCGATTTGATCGCGGGCAGCGTGCGGCAACGGCCTGCCTAACGTCACCGCGTCACCGCGTCACCGCGTCACCGGCAGTTGAAAAAAGTGGGCCGCGCCTAACGGATGCGGCCCACTTTCGTTTACCTCCTGTTTTGCGCTTTCTTCGTCATGCGATAACTCGCGGCCGAATTAAAACGCATCAAATTATGAGATACCCGAAAATAAACGAACACGTTTATCATGTCGCGGCGGCTAAAAACCCTCATGGCCGCAATAATCTCAATACAAATCCGCCTTCAAAAACGTGCTTCGCTTTTTATACGGGAGTTTCAACAAAATGATCAATTACAAAACCAGGCTTCTGGTTTTATCTGTTTTCGCCTTACTCGCTGTCAACGTCAATGCCAAAAATACAGGGAATATCTGCGGCATTGCCGGCCTGGAAACCTGCCCGACGCCCGTTGATAAAAATCTGCCGGATGTCAAAAACATGCTGACCTGGAATAAAGCAGAGCGATTAATCGGCTTCAGAAATGATTATCGTGCTTATCCCGGCGATATTTTCAAGCATGGCGCGGCATTTCCCTTGCCCCATGCTGAAAAAAATCTGGCCAACGCCAGTTATAGCGTGAATGGCCAGAATTATCATCTTGCCGACTATATCAAGCGGGAAAATGTCACAGGGCTTCTCGTTATAAAAAATGGGAAAATCGCCTATGAATATTATGGCGGCGGCAATACTAAAAATACCTTATGGACCTCCCGTTCCGTCGGCAAATCGATTGTTTCAACCTTGCTCGGCGCGGCCATCAAGGATGGAAAGATTAAATCGCTGGATGACAAACTGACGGTGTATAAACCCGATCTCAAGGGCACAGCCTGGGAGGACGTCACGTTAAAACAGCTGTTGCAACATACGTCAGGGGTTAACTGGAATGAAGATTATACAAATCCCGCCTCCGATTTTTCCCGCTTAACGCAATGCGAAGCCAACGCGGATACTTATCACTGTGTCGCAAAACTGGTCTATGGCGTCAGCCGCCGGGCCGATGTCAAACCCGGTGAAATCTGGTCCTATACAACCGGAGGCGCATGGCTGCTAGGCGATATTCTGGAGCAGGCCACCGGAATGCCCATCGCCCATTATCTTGAACAGAAAATCTGGATTCCATTCGGTATGGCCAGCGATGGCGTTTGGCATTCGTATGAACTCGGCAAACACGATATGGGCGGGCATGGTTTTAATGCGACTTTGGAAGACTGGGGACGTTTTGGCTTGTTTGTCTTGCGCAATGGCACTTTACGCAATGGACAAACGATATTGCCAGACGGCTGGATCAAGGAAGCATCGCAGTGGAATACCGCTAAAAATTCGGTTTCAGTGGCCCATCCTGAAGGCATTTACGGCTATCAATGGTGGAATAACAGCGTTCCGGCCAATGCGGGGATGGTTGAACCCAAAGGAGGCGCCGATACCCGCGAGGCTCTGTGGGCGCTAGGCATATTTGGCCAGATCATCGCGGTCAATCAAAAAGAAAATCTGGTCATGGTTCAATGGTCAACATGGGATAAGGCCGAACCTTCATTCAATGCCGAGCCGCTTGAAACATCGCTCATGTTCAACGCCATCGCGCAAGCGCTCAAAAACTGAGGCGCACATCCCGTCACACATGACGCGCAGCAGTGCAAGGCCTGCCGCGCGTCATGTCCTTCATGTCCGGCCGCTCGATTCATGCGTTTTCGATTCAAACGTTTGACTCATACATTTTCGACTCATGCGTTTTCGATTCAAGCGCCTTACTCAAGCGCTTTCACCATGTCCTCGATGACCTTCTTCGCATCGCCAAAGACCATCATCGTTTTGTCCAGATAGAACAAGTCGTTATCCAGCCCGGCATACCCGGCCGCCATCGAGCGTTTGTTGACGATCACCGTGCGCGCCTTGTACGCCTCGATAATCGGCATCCCGGCAATCGGTGATGACGGGTCGTTTTTCGCGGCTGGGTTCACCACGTCGTTGGCCCCCAGCACCAGCACCACATCTGTCTCGCCGAACGCGCTGTTGATGTCGTCCATTTCATAGACCTGCTCATACGGCACCTCAGCTTCAGCCAGCAACACGTTCATGTGCCCCGGCATCCGCCCGGCCACCGGATGAATCGCATAGCGCACGTCGATGCCCTTCGCCGCCAGCTTGGTGCTCAGCTCCTTTAACGCGTGCTGCGCGCGCGCCACCGCGAGGCCATAGCCCGGCACGATCACCACCGATTCCGCGTTGCCCAGCATAAACGCCGCATCATCGGCCGAACCTGATTTAACGGGCCGCTGCTCGCGCGCGCCACTCGCCGCCACGCCCGGCTGCGCGCCGAAGCCGCCCAGCAACACATTGAAAAACGAGCGGTTCATCGCGCGGCACATGATGTACGAGAGGATCGCTCCCGACGAGCCCACCAGCGAGCCCGCGATAATCAGCATCGGATTGTTCAGCGAAAAGCCAATCCCCGCCGCCGCCCAGCCTGAATACGAGTTCAGCATCGACACCACTACCGGCATGTCCGCGCCGCCAATCGGGATGATGATGAGCACACCGAGCGCGAACGCGATCAGCGTCATCACGATGAATGGCAACCACGCCTGGGTGAACAAGAACACCACGCCAAAGCCGAGCATTGCCAGCGCCAGCACCAGGTTCAGCAGATGCTGGCCGGCGTAGACCACCGGCGCGCCCTGAAACAGCCGGAACCGATACTTGCCCGACAGCTTGCCAAAGGCGATCACCGACCCCGAGAACGTAATCGCGCCCACAAACGTGCCGATCACTAACTCGACCCGGTTGCCGTAGGGCAGAAAGCCCGGCGCCGTGCCATCGGCCGCGCCCAGCCCGAACGCGGCAGGCTCCGATACCACCGCGTAAGCAATGCACACGGCAGCGAGGCCAATCAGCGAATGCATCGCCGCGACGAGTTCGGGCATCTTCGTCATCTCGACGCGCGCGGCGATCACCGCGCCTACCGCCCCTCCCACCACCAGCGCCGCCAGCACCAGGCTCAGCCCGAGCGTCAGGTTGGCGCCGAGGAACGTGGCCTGCCTCATGATGAGCGCGAGCGTCGTGACAATCGCCAGCGCCATGCCTGCCATGCCGAACAGGTTGCCGCGACGCGCGCTGTTCGGATTCGACAGCCCCTTGAGCGCCTGAATGAAACACACCGACGCCACCAGATACAGCAACGTAACCACGTTCATGCTCATGGCGTGTTCTCCGTGACCGTAGCGGAATCGGCAGCGAGCGCGGGCGCTGAAGGTTTGGCGCTGGGGGACTTCTTGCGGAACATCGCCAGCATGCGGCGCGTCACCAGAAAACCGCCAAACACGTTGACCGCCGCCAGCGCCACCGCCAGCGTGCCAAAGACCTTGCCGCTATCGCCCACGGTCAGGCTTGCCGCGAGCATCGCGCCGACGATCACAATCGCTGAAATCGCATTGGTCACCGCCATCAGCGGCGTGTGCAACGCGGGGGTGACGTTCCAGACGACGTGGTAGCCGACGTAGATCGCCAGCACAAAAATAATCAGGTTCATCACCGTGTGGCTGATGAGTTCCATCGTGAAGCCTCCTGTGGATGCTGAATGCTGAATGCTGAAGGTGAACCCCGTGCCGGGTTCGCCAGGTCTAGCGCGCCAGTGCGCCCGCGCGGGCCAGCAGCGTGGCCGCGACGATATCGTCTTCGAGATCGAGCTTGAATGTGCCTTGCTCCGTGACAATCAGCCGGACGAAATCAAACAGGTTGCGCGCGTAGAGCGCCGAGGCATCCGCCGCTACGCGCGATGCCAGGTTGGTGTAGCCCACCAGTTGCACGCCGTGCCGCGTCACGATCTGATCGGCTTCGGTGAGCGGGCAGTTACCGCCCGCGCGATCCGCGCCCGCCACCGGCGCACCACGCCCGGCGGCCAGATCGACGATGATCGAGCCAGGTTTCATCGCCTGCACGGTTTCGGCGGCAATCAGCGTCGGCGCGGCGCGCCCTGGAATCAGCGCGGTCGTAATCACGATATCGGCCTCCAGCGCGCGCGCATGTACCAGCGCGGCCTGGCGTTGCAGCCAGCCTGCTGGCATCGGCCGGGCGTAGCCGCCTGTGCCTTGCGCAGCCTCGCGTTCTTCGTCGGTCTCGTAGGGCACCTCGAGAAACTTCGCTCCGAGCGATTCGATCTGCTCTTTCACGGCCGGGCGCACATCGGAGGCTTCAACCACGGCGCCCAGGCGCTTGGCCGTGGCAATCGCCTGCAAACCCGCCACGCCCGCGCCCAGCACCAGCACGCGCGCCGCCTTGACCGTGCCGGCCGCTGTCATCAGCATCGGCATGAAGCGTCCGTACAGGTCCGCCGCAACTAGCACGGCCTTGTAACCCGCGATATTCGCCTGCGACGAAAGCACGTCGAGGCTTTGCGCCCGCGTCGTGCGGGGCGCGGCTTCGAGTGCGAACGCGGTGACGCCGGTGGCCGCGAGCGCTGCGGCTTGGGTCGTATTAAAAGGATCGAGCATGCCCACCAGCACCGCACCCGCTTTGAGCAGCGGTAATTCGGCGGCGCCTGGGGCCTGGACTTTGAGAATGAGTTCGGTGGCCCACGCCGTGGTGGCGTCGGTCAGTTGCGCGCCCGCTGCGGCATAGGCGTCGTCGGGATAGCTGGCTGCCGCCCCCGCGCCGCGCTCCACACTTACCGTGTGGCCTTGCGCCACATATTTGCGCACGGTTTCGGGCGTGGCGGCAACCCGGGTTTCGTGCGCGCGGGTCTCGGCTGGCACTCCGATATGCATCGTTGAATCCTCCTCGGCCTTCCTGCTGGAACAACAGTGACGGCAGCCACGCCCCGAGGTACACCCAAAACCGAGGCGCAACGGCAACCGCGCCACTGTAACCGAAGCGGCCCCCGCACCGGTAGCGCGGGCATTCCCGTGGAGCACGCGTGGCGCACGTGGCACGTGTGCCATTCATTTCGCCTTTACTGGCGAAACCAGCATGCCCCCAGGATGATGGGCCAATCAAAACGCATAGGCGAAGCCAGGCGGCTCGCCGCAGGCCGACAACTGTTCCGCCAAGCTTTGGCATGCGTTACCGGCTTTTCTGACAAGGGTGCGTCGTCATCTCAAAAATGTTATATAGCAACGTCAACGGAACGCTTCGGCAACCCGTTGGGAGGACAAGCGTTTTGCCTGATCCTGATCAATCCGGAAAAGTCGGTAAGCCGCCCGCCTGCGGAACACCCGGCAGGCTCGTCCGAAAACACAACCCCTTGTATGGAAACGAAAAATGAAATTCCACCGTCTGGCCGCACTGTTGCCCATCGTTTATCTCACCGCTGGCATTGCTAGCGCGTCTGCCCAGCCCGTAGAAGACGTGAGTTACGCCCGTCACCCGGAACTCGCTGCTGCACAAGCCTCGATTCGTCAGGCGTTCGGCCAGATCAGCCGGGCCCAGGAAGCCAACTACAATCGCCTCGGCGACCACGCTGACCGGGCCAAGCGCCTGCTGGATGAGGCAAGCGCTGAACTGAAAGCGGCTGCGGAGTACGCTAATGGCCGCTACTAACCCCCTGCGCAAGCTGGGCCTCAACGCTGTCAGACTGGCCGGCACGGGCCTGGTGGCCGCGGCCCTGGGCGGCTGTGCCGCCCAGGGCGTGCCACCGCCTGAGCAGGACATCAGTTGGCAGCTTCATCCGCTGCTGGCGCAGGCGCAGGTTTCGATCCGCCGCGCCTACGATGAAACCAGCCAGGCCCAGGTGGCCAACCGGAATCAGCTTGGCGACCATGCTGAACGGGCCAAAGCCCTGCTGGATGAAGCAAGCGCTGAACTCAAGGCTGCGGCGGAATACGCCAACATGCGTTAAACGCCAACACCAGGCATGAAATGCGACAAGGGATGACGGGGCCATCACGGCTCGTCATCTCTTGTCGCGTTGATTTTGCTGTTTGCCGTTTGCCGTTTGCCGCGCCTCTCCAGGAAGGCCCGCGCCACCCGCGGCCAGCGCTTCGTGGAGACACCGGTTCGTCACGCTTAAACCGCATAGACGGTAAAATGCGCCTCCATGAAACCTCAAACTTGGGCGGCACATGTCACGGTCGCCGCCATCATCGAACATCATGGGCGTTTTCTCGTCGTCGAAGAACACACCGCTGACGGATTACGACTGAACCAGCCCGCAGGCCACCTGGAACCCGGCGAAACCCTCCTCGAAGCGGTCCAGCGCGAAACCCTCGAAGAAACCACTCAACCCTTCACCCCTACCGCGCTGGTGGGTGTCTACATGACGCACGTCGACCAGCCCGCCCAGCCAGCCGGCATCACCTATCTGCGCTTTGCCTACTGCGGCACCTGTGACGCGCCACGAGCAGGCAGCACGCTCGACGCCGATATCGTGCGCACGCTATGGCTCAGCGCCGACGAGTTACGCGCCTGCGCACCACGGCATCGCACGCCGCTGGTCATGCGCTGCTTCGACGACTATCTCGCCGGACAGCGCTTTCCCCTCGATCTGGTACACACTCACGCCCTCGCCCCCAAGGCACACGAAGCACACGGCAAGCACAGCCCAAGCCGCACAACGGACAACTCATGAGCCAGCAAAAAGTCGTAGTGGGCATGTCGGGCGGCGTCGATTCGTCGGTCACCGCCTGGCTGCTCAAACAACAGGGCTACGAGGTCGTCGGCCTGTTCATGAAAAACTGGGAAGACGACGACGACAGCGAATACTGCTCGGCGCGTCAGGACTGGATCGACGTGGTGTCGGTGGCGGACCTGATCGGCATTGATCTCGAAGCCGTCAATTTCGCCGCCGAATACAAAGACCGCGTCTTCGCCGAATTCCTGCGTGAATATTCAGCGGGCCGCACGCCCAACCCGGACGTGCTGTGCAACGCTGAAATCAAGTTCAAGGCGTTCCTCGATCACGCCCTCGCGCTGGGCGCGCAGACCATCGCCACAGGCCACTACGCGCGCGTGCGCGAAACCCCCGAAGGCCGCTTCGAGCTGCTCAAGGCGCTCGATCACACGAAAGATCAATCGTATTTCCTGCACCGGCTGAACCAGACGCAACTAGCGAAAACCCTGTTTCCGCTCGGCGAGATGCCGAAAACCCAGGTGCGCGAAATCGCCGCGCAAATCGGCCTGCCCAATGCAAGGAAAAAAGATTCGACCGGTATCTGCTTTATCGGCGAGCGGCCTTTTCGTGAGTTTCTCAACCGTTATCTGCCCACCCAGCCCGGCCCGATGAAAACGCCGGATGGCAAAGTGGTAGGCGAACATATCGGGCTGGCCTTCTATACCTTCGGCCAACGCAAAGGCATCGGTCTTGGCGGCAGCAAGGATGGCAGCGGCGAGCCCTGGTTCGTCGCCGCCAAAGATCTCGCCTCGAACACGCTCTACGTCGTGCAAGGCCATGACCATCCCTGGCTGCTCAGCCACACACTGCAGGCCGGCAACCCAAGCTGGGTCGCGGGCGTAGCGCCCGCCGCCGCGCTCGCCTGCGCGGCCAAGACCCGCTATCGCCAGGCCGACGCCACCTGCACCTTCAGCGCCCTCGGCACCTCGCAGCCTCCAGGCGGACACTTCGCGCTGAACTTCCGTGACGCGCAATGGGCCGTGACGCCCGGACAATCGGCGGTGCTGTACGACGGCGACGTGTGCCTCGGCGGCGGCATCATCGAAGCGGCGGATAGCGCTGCCCCCCTCACCCGAGCGCCGCAACAAGCCGCGTTGCTGACGCCGCGCCCGGCTGCTTGATGGCTTGATAGCTTGACCTGATCCGCCCATCTGACCTGACCCGATGCGTTGACCTCACTGGAGTCTTCAATGTTTTCTCGCCGCTATCTCGCCCTTTGGTGCGCTGTGCTGTTGCTGGTCTTTTGCGCCGTGCAGGCCACCGCGCACCGCCTCTCGTGGTTCTGGCTCAGCGTGCCGCTCGCCCTCGTCGTGCTCGGCGTGTTCGATCTCCGGCAAAAGCGCCACGCGATCTTGCGCAATTACCCGCTGTGGGGCCATCTACGCTTCCTCTTCGAGTTCATCCGCCCCGAGATTCGCCAGTATTTCGTCGAGGACGACACCGATGAAAAACCGTTCTCGCGGGCGCAGCGCACCATCGTCTACCAACGCGCGAAAAACGAAGTGGATAGCCGCCCCTACGGTACCGAACTCGACGTGAAAGCCGTGGCCCACGAGTGGATCAGCCATTCGCTCGCCCCCACCCAGCTCGAGAACCACGACTTCCGCCTCACCGTGGGCGTGGAGCGTGCCCAGCCGTATTCGCTGTCGAACTTCAACGTCTCCGCGATGAGCTTCGGCTCGCTGTCCGCGAACGCCATCATGGCGCTCAACCTCGGCGCGAAAAAAGGCAACTTCGCCCACGACACCGGCGAAGGCTCGATGTCGAAATATCACCGCAAACATGGCGGCGACATCATCTGGGAAATCGCTTCGGGCTACTTCGGCTGCCGCAACGATGATGGCACCTTCAACCCCGAGAAGTTCGCCCGGCAAGCCAGCGAGCCGCAGGTCAAGATGATCGAGATCAAGCTCTCGCAAGGTGCGAAACCCGGTCATGGCGGCGTGTTGCCCGCCGCCAAGATCACCGCCGAAATCGCTGAAACCCGTGGCGTGCCGATGGGCCGCGATTGTATTTCGCCGGCCACGCATTCCGAGTTTTCGACGCCGCGCGGGCTGCTCGAATTCGTCGAGCGGCTGCGTCAGCTATCGGGTGGCAAACCCACCGGCTTCAAGCTGTGCATCGGCCATCCCTGGGAGTTCTTCGGCATCGCCAAAGCCATGCTGGAAACCGGTATCCGGCCCGACTTCATCGTCGTCGACGGCGCGGAAGGCGGCACGGGCGCCGCGCCGCTGGAGTTCACCGATCACGTCGGCGTCCCGCTACAGGAAGGCTTGCTGCTGGTGCACAACACGCTGACCGGCATCGGCTTGCGCGAGCAGATCCGCATCGGTGCGAGCGGCAAGATGATTACCGCGTTCGATATCGCCAAGACACTGGCGATCGGTGCGGACTGGGTCAATGCCGCGCGCGGCTTTATGTTCGCGGTGGGCTGCATTCAGGCGCAGACCTGCCATACCGGCCGCTGCCCAACCGGCGTCGCCACCCAGGACACGGTGCGCCAGCAGGCGCTGGATGTGCCGGACAAGTCGGAGCGCGTCTTCAGCTTTCATCACAACACCTTGCATGCGCTGCAGGAACTCATTCAGGCAGCGGGGCTGCGGCATCCCTCGGAGTTGCGGGCGCATCACATCGTGCGGCGCGTGTCGTCGCATGAGGTGCGGCTGATGTCGGAGCTGCTCAAGTATCTGGAGCCGGGCGATCTGCTGCGGGGCAATTACCGTTACACGCTGTATGAGAAATGGTGGCCGCTGGCGCGCGCGGATTCGTTTGCAGCGCAAGGGCTGGAGGCCTGTGTGACGGCGCGCTGAAAGAACGATGAGGGCGCGTGAAAGTTGGATTTTATTTTTTATTGGTTCGAAAGCAATGCCAGCCGCGATTATTTTTAACGCAATGAATCGGGCTGGCGCAGGCGGATGAAGGTTGAATATTTTTGCCATGCAGGGCAAATCGAACGTTTGCTACATGTTTTGACACAACAATAAAAATATCGGGCAATCACATCACACAATAATTGACACCTGATTCAAACGGTTAATTTTTAAAATACATCATAAATTAACCGTCAAACCAGTTCATATTTTCCTGAAATCAGCCTCTACTTTCAAGCAAAGAGTTCATTTTATCCATAAATCGCAACCTTAATTCAGGCGTCCAATCAGCCATAATTTCGGATATGGTTTTATCCGTCTCAATACCACCTATTATCATTTTTGAGTCAAATATCTCTCCCTGATTTTCAGACATCCCCGCCACCCTTACTAAAAAGTCCATATACTTCGTATATAAAACTTCGAAATACGCATTACCGCCCGCGTTAATCTCCTTCGACACGTCCACTGGCGGGGCAATATCTGAACCCTGCTCCCTGATTCTTTTTTTAGCCGGGTCAATATCTGGACCCTCCTCCCTGATTCTTTTTGTAGAATCAGAAGTATCGGCATCAAGGTAATTAGGTGTAGCTGGCGGAGCTAAATTTGAACCCTGTTCTGATGCACGAGGTTCTCGGGGTCCATCAGCATTTCCACCTACCTGGTCTGGGGGATTCGTATTGGACGGAGTCGAACCAGTTACTTTTGGCATGAAACCAGAAATATGATTGCCGGACATAATAATTTCCATTAGTTATTTAAAATAACACCTATCCCGATGGAGAAAATCCATCCCGCTCTAAGTCACATGTTCCGGCCCAGTCGTTCCAAAATCCTCAAGATATTTCATCTGCAAACGGCCGTTTTAAACCATCCGCAACACCCCTCTGCCTGCATGGCAGCCCAGGCCGCACGCCAGGCAAACAAAAAACGCGGGCCTCTGAAAACCAGAGCCCGCGTTCACCGCGTTCGCCGCGCTGGTTACCCTCGCCCTCACGCCATCCCATCCAGCCTGAGCGCCACCGGCCCCATCAAGAGCGTTAATTCACCGGCACCGTATCCGCAAACGAGGGCCGCTGCGCCAGCTTCTCGGCATGCCGCGCCAGCACGGGCCACGCTTCACGCCAGTTCAGCTCCGGCTGGCGAAAATCCAGATAGCCCAGCGCACAGCCCACCGCGATATCCGCGAGCGTGTAGCGGTTGCCGCAGCACCACAGCTTGCTCCCCAAGCCCTGCGCCATCGCCGCCAGCCCGCCGTCGATCTTCTGCTGCTGGCGCGCCACCCATGCCGCGCTACGATGCTCGGCCGGGCGTTGCGTGCTCTCCAGCCGGATCAGCACGGCCGCATCCATCATGCCGTCGGCCAGCGCCTCCCAGCAGCGCACTTCGACCCGCTCCCGGCCCGATGCCGGAATCAGCCGCGCCACCGGCGACAGCGTGTCGGCGTACTCGCAGATCACGCGTGAATCAAACACCGCCTCGCCATCTTCCATCACGAGGCAGGGCACCTTGCCCAGCGGGTTGGACGTGTGGATCGCGGTTTCAGCGGCCCAGACGTTTTCGAGCACCAGTTGGTAGTCGATCTTTTTTTCCGCGAGCACGATCCGTACCTTGCGCACATACGGGCTCCCTAGCGAACCGATGAGTTTCATCACATCTGCCTCTTTTCCTGGATGGTCTGGATGGTCTGGATTATCTGGAAGAATTTGCGCGAAGGTATTTCGGCGAAAGATGGGAAGTATACGTGGGATGGGCGCGATGGCCGTACGGCAGTATCGCTGGCACACGGGCCCAACGTCCAGCAGCCGGATGGCCAGGGCTTCGGGTCAGGCAGGCCAAAGCGTTTGCAGGACGCGATAACGGACAATAACGGCCCGCCGCGCAGCCGGCAACGGGGCCAACGACATGCGCTCACCGGCGACAACGCTACAATCCGTCGATGACCCAGCCGCCCTTGCCCTCCTCCCTGCCACCCGTGGCCGCCCTCGATCTCTACCGCCAGCGTCGTGCCCGCGTGCTGGCGGCGTTACGCGCCCAGGGCGGCGGCATCGCCCTGATTCCGACCGCAGCCGAAGTACGGCGCAACCGCGACATCGACTATCCCTACCGGCATGACAGCTATTTTTATTACCTGACAGGCTTCAGCGAGCCTGAAGCCCTGCTCGTGCTCGACGCCAGCGCCGCACCTGGCGCGCCAGCCTGCTTGCTCTTTTGCCGCGAACGCAACGCCCAGCGCGAAACCTGGGAAGGCCTGCGCTGCGGCCCGGAACGCGCGCCCGCGGTGCTGGGCGTCGATGCGGCCTTCGCCTTCGACGAGCGCGATACCTACTTGCCGCAACGGCTCTCGAACCAGCCCGCGCTGTATTACGCGCTAGGCACCTCGGCCGAACTCGATACCGCCGTGCGCGGCTGGCTCGATGCGGTGCGCGCACGGGGTCGCAGCGGGGTCACCGCGCCCACGGCGGCGTACGACCTGCTGCCACTGCTCGACGAAATGCGGCTGCACAAGGATGCGCACGAATGCGCGCTGATGCGTCGTGCCGGGCAGATTTCGGCACTGGCCCATCGCCGCGCGATGGCGGCTTGCCGCCCTGGCCTGCGGGAATATGCGCTCGAAGCCGAATTGCTCTACACCTTCCGCCAGCAGGGGGCCCAGGCACCCGCGTATGGCTCGATTGTCGCGGCCGGAGCCAACGCTTGCGTGCTGCACTATCCGGCGGGCGATACCGTGATCCAGGACGGTGACCTGATCCTGATCGACGCGGCCTGCGAACTCGACGGCTACGCCGCCGATATCACCCGCACGTTCCCGGCCAATGGCCGGTTTTCTCCGGCGCAGCGCGAGCTTTACGACATCGTGCTGGCCGCGCAGCAGGCGGCCATCGCGGCCACGCGCGCGGGCGCCAGTTTCGAGGCGCCGCATCAGGCGGCGCTTCAGGTGCTGGCGCAGGGGTTGCTGGATACCGGCATCCTCAGCCGCGAGCGGTACGCCAGCGCCGCCGACGTCATCGCCGAACGCGCCTATCTGCGCTTTTACATGCATCGCACGAGCCACTGGATCGGCATGGATGTGCACGATTGCGGCGATTATTTCGAACGCGAGGCTGGCAAGGGCGATCTGACTGATGCAGCCAGAACGCTGCAAACTGCGCAAACCGCGGCTGTCACGGACACGGCCAACGCTACGCACACCACGAATGTCACGAATGCCACGAACGCCACAAACACGGCCAGCGCCGCCCCGCGCGCCCGCACGCTGGCTGAATCCATGGCGCTCACGATCGAACCCGGCCTCTACATCCCCGCCGCCGACGACATACCGCCGCAATACTGGAACATCGGCATCCGCATCGAAGACGACGTGATCGTCACCGCCACCGGATGCGAGCTGCTCACGCGCGATGTGCCCGTCGAGGCCGATGCCATCGAAGCGCTCATGCAAGACGCCCGAAGCGCCCAGCACGTTCCGGACGCCCGTCCCCCGCACGCGACCGCTGGCAATGCGGCGGGCTGATTCCCCCACTCACTCATGACCTCATCGCCCTTGTCTACGCCGCCTTCCGTTCCAGCCCGCGCCACGGCCACACCCACGGCCACACCCACTGCCACCGCCCAAACCACCCCATGTCAATTCGACGTCACCATCGTCGGCGCGGGCCCGGTTGGCCTGGCACTCGCGGCATGGCTCACGCGTCGCAGCGCGACCCGTGCACTGTCCGTGGCACTGGTGGACGCGCGCGATCCCGCCAGCGCCCAAGGCGACCCGCGCGCGATTGCGATCTCGCACGGCAGCCGGACCCTGCTCGAAACCCTGTGCTGGCCCGCCGACGCCACGGCGATCAACCGCATCCACGTTTCGCAACGCGGCCATTTCGGCCGCACACTGATCGACCACACCGAACACGGCCTGCCCGCGCTGGGCTATGTGCTGCGTTATGGCTCAATTGTCCAGGCGCTGGCGCAAACGGTCAGCGGCACGCCTGTGCAGTGGTTTCAGTCGACCTCCGCGCACGCGCCCGAAGCCACGCCCGATGCAGTCCATCTGACGCTCAGCCCCACAATGAAAGAGACCGATACGGGGCCCGCGCACGACTTAAGCACCCGCATTCTGGTCAATGCCGAAGGCGGCCTGTTCGATGCTCAAAGCCCTCGCCGCACACGCCCCGAGGTACGGCGCGACTATGCACAAACCGCGCTGGTCGGCATCGTCAGCGTGGCGCAACCGCGAGCCCATGTCGCCTGGGAGCGCTTCACCGCCGAAGGCCCACTTGCGCTGCTGCCGCTGGGCGGCGCAGGCGAGGCCGATTTCGCCCTGGTCTGGTGCTGCACACCGGAGCAAGCCGCGCACCGCGCGGCACTGCCCGATGGAGCCTTCCTCGCCGAACTGGGCCGCGCCTTCGGCGGCTACATGGGCCGCTTCACCCGCATCCAGTCACGCGCGGCATTTCCGCTGGGCCTGAGTGCGCTCGAAACCCCCGTTCAGGGCCGCATCGCCGCCATTGGCAATGCCGCGCAAACGCTGCATCCGGTGGCAGGTCAAGGGCTCAATCTCGGGCTGCGCGATGCCTACGCTCTAGCCGACGCCCTGGCGCAGCATGGCGCGACGCCACTCGCGCTCGCCCTGTTCGCCCAGCGCCGTGCACGCGACCGGCGCCTAACGATTCGCGCGACCGACGCCCTGGCGCGTCTGTTTACGGTGGATGCGCCCGCGTTCGGCGCCGTGCGCGGTCTGGCGCTCAGCGCGCTCGACCTGGCACCGCCACTCAAGGCAGCGCTCGCGCGGCAGATGATGTTCGGCCAGCGCCGCTGATCTGAGTGAGGCAACAGCGCCTTGCCTGATACCCGCCTGGAGCACACGCACGGTGCTTCAGCGGAAATTTCATTCCATCCGCCCAGCCCATTTGAAATGGATAGGCTGCGATTGACGGTAAAATACGCGCTTCTCTTTTCTCTTATTTCTTGTGCCTCCATTCTGCGCGTACCCCCGCATCTCGCCGTGGAGGCTTACGGCACTGGCCCGGCACTGACCCTTTTCCGTCCCATGTTCACCCTTGGTTCTCACACATTGCCCAATAACCTGTTCGTGGCCCCGATGGCGGGTGTCACCGACAGGCCTTTTCGCCAACTGTGCAAACGGTTGGGCGCGGGCTATGCGGTCTCGGAAATGGTCGCGTCGAATGCGCAATTGTGGAAAAGCGAAAAAACCATGCGCCGCGCCAATCACATGGGTGAAGTCGAACCCATCGCGGTGCAGATCGCCGGAGCCGACCCGCAGATGATGGCCGACGCCGCGCGCTACAACGTCGCCAACGGTGCGCAGGTCATCGACATCAATATGGGCTGTCCGGCCAAAAAGGTCTGCAACGTGGCCGCGGGCTCGGCGCTGCTGCAAAACGAGCCGCTGGTGCAGCGCATTGTCAGCGCGGTGGTCGATGCGGTTGGGCGCGGCACGGATGCGGTGCCGGTCACACTCAAGATCCGCACCGGCTGGGACCGCGAGCATCGCAATGCGCTCGCCATCGCCCGCCTCGCCGAACAATCCGGCATCGCCATGCTGACCGTGCATGGCCGCACCCGCGCCGATCTGTATCGCGGCGACGCCGAATACGACACCATCGCCGCCGTCAAGGCCGCCGTGCGCATTCCGGTGGTCGCCAATGGCGACATCATCTCGCCGCACAAGGCCCATGCCGTGCTCGCCGCCACCGGCGCCGACGCCATCATGATTGGCCGTGCCGCCCAGGGCCGCCCCTGGCTCTTTCGTGAGATCGCCCATTTTCTGCAAACCGGCGAGCTGCTGCTGCCACCGCTCATCGACGAAATTCAGCAAGTGATGAACGAGCATCTCGAAGATCATTACGCGTTCTATGGCGAATTTACCGGGGTACGCACCGCACGCAAGCACATCGGCTGGTACACTCGCGGCCTTTCTGGTGCCAGCGTGTTCCGCCATCACATGAACACACTGGACACCACTCGCGCGCAACTGCTCGCCGTCAACGCGTTCTTCGAAGCACAAAAGGCCCTCTCCGAGCGCCTGACGTATCTCGACGAAAGCGACACCGGCGACACCGGCGAAACCGCACAGCCCGAGCGCGAACCAGCCCACACCGACCACCTGGCAGCATGAGCAAGCACATCATCGAACAATCTGTCCGCGATAGCCTCGACGTTTATTTTCAGGATCTCGACGGCTCAAATCCGCACGATGTCTATGACATGGTCATCGCCTGCGTCGAAAAACCCATGCTCGAAGTCGTACTCGAGCAAGCGGGCGGCAACCAGTCGCTCGCCGCCGAATACCTCGGCATCAATCGCAACACGCTGCGCAAGAAACTGCAACAGCACGGCCTGTTGTAGCAACAGCGATTGGCGATAGTGAGCGGTAGTCAGCGATAGTCAGCGATAGTCAGCGGTATTTAGCGCTGCTTGCCTGGCTTGCCGCTGCGACCGCGGTCACTCCGCTGTGAGTACGGCTTTCGTTTTTTTGTTTTTCGTTCTCCCGTCCCTGTCCTTCACCGGTTTTCTTTCAGATCATGATCCAGCAAGCGCTCATCTCCGTTTCCGATAAATCCGGCATCGTCGATTTCGCCCGCGCGCTTTCGGCGCTTGGCGTCAGGCTGCTGTCCACCGGCGGCACTGCCAAACTGCTAGCCGAAGCGGGCTTGCCCGTCACCGAAGTTGCCGATTACACCGGCTTTCCGGAAATGCTCGATGGGCGAGTCAAGACCCTGCATCCCAAAGTGCACGGCGGCATTCTGGCGCGGCGCGATCTACCCGCGCACATGGCGGCGCTCGAACAGCATGACATTCCCACCATCGACTTGCTGGTCGTGAACCTGTATCCATTCGTGCAGACGGTGGCGCAAACCACCTGCTCGCTCGAAGACGCCATCGAAAACATCGACATCGGCGGCCCGACGATGCTGCGCTCGGCGGCCAAGAATCACCGCGATGTCACCGTGGTGGTGGACCCGGCGGATTACGCTACTGTGCTCGACGAGATGCGCGCCAACGGCAATACCCTGAGCTACGCAAGCAACTTCCGCCTGGCAACCAAGGTATTCGCGCACACCGCGCAGTACGACGGCGCGATCACGAACTACCTGAGCAGCCTGACCGACGAGTTGCAGCACGCCTCGCGCCAGCCCTACCCTGCGACGCTCAACCTCGCCTTCGACAAGGTGCAAGACCTGCGCTATGGCGAGAACCCGCATCAAAGCGCGGCGTTTTACCGCGACCTGAGCGTGCCCGAAGGCGCGCTGGCCAACTATCGCCAGTTGCAGGGCAAGGCGCTGTCGTACAACAACATCGCTGACTCCGATGCCGCCTGGGAATGCGTGAAAACCTTCGAGGCGCCCGCCTGCGTCATCATCAAGCACGCTAATCCGTGTGGCGTGGCGCTCGGCGAATCTGCCGCAGACGCTTACGCGAAAGCGTTGCAGACGGATCCCACCTCGGCTTTCGGCGGCATCATCGCGTTTAACCGTGAAGTCGACGAAGCCACGGCGCAAGCGGTGGCCAGACAGTTCGTCGAAGTGCTGATCGCGCCATCGTTCAGCGCTGCCGCGCTCCAGGTGTTCAGCGCCAAACAGAACGTGCGTGTGCTCGAAATCCCGCTCGGCGCGGCGCACAACACGTTCGACCTGAAACGTGTCGGCGGCGGGCTGCTGGTGCAATCGCCCGATGCGAGGAACGTGCAGCCGCACGAGCTGCGCGTCGTCACCAGGCGCCATCCCACTCCCGGCGAAATGGACAACCTGCTGTTCGCTTGGCGCGTGGCCAAATTCGTCAAGTCGAATGCGATTGTGTTTTGCGGCAACGGCATGACGCTCGGCGTCGGGGCCGGCCAGATGAGCCGCATCGATTCGGCGCGGATCGCCTGCATCAAGGCGCAAAACGCCGGTTTGTCGCTGACGGGCTCAGCGGTGGCCTCGGACGCTTTTTTCCCGTTTCGTGACGGCCTCGATGTCGTGGTCGCCGCGGGTGCGAGCTGCGTGATTCACCCAGGCGGCTCAATGCGCGACGACGAGGTCATCGCCGCCGCAGACGAACACAATATCGCCATGGTGCTCACCGGCGTGCGTCACTTTCGCCATTAACTCACCACTGGGCAGCGGCCTGAGGCGGGCCCATGCCTCATGCGTGTCTCATGCGTGTCTTTGGGCCCGCTGGCTTACCCAGCGGGCTTTTGCCCTGTACCGCTCAGATCATGCGCCGGCCTGCAGGCGAATCCGGGCACATCGTGCAGCCCCTTCGCGCCGGCCTTTCGTTGTAGCATCACAGCCATTCCTGTTCGCCTCACCCCTCATGAGAATTCTCGGCATCGACCCCGGTTTGCGTGTGACAGGCTTTGGCATCATCGACCAAACCGGCCAGCAGCTCACCTATGTCACCAGCGGCGTCATCAAGACCGCCGACGCTGATTTGCCATCGCGGCTCGGTACGATCTTCGACGGCATTGCAACGCTAGCCCGCCAGCATGCCCCCGATCAGTCCGCCATCGAAAAAGTCTTCGTCAACGTCAATCCGCAATCGACGCTGCTGCTGGGCCAGGCACGGGGCGCGGCGATCTGCGCGCTGGTGGCTCATGGCGTGCCGGTAGCCGAATACACCGCACTTCAGCTCAAACAGGCGGTGGTAGGCTATGGCCGCGCCAGCAAAGAGCAAATGCAGCAAATGGTGGCGCGTCTGCTGTGCCTGTCGGGCACGCCCGGTACCGATGCCGCCGACGCGCTCGGCATGGCGATCTGCCACGCCCACGGTGGCAGCACACTCAGCACGCTGGGCGGCATCGCTCCAGCGCTGGCCAAAAAAGGGCTGCGCGTGCGCCGTGGCCGCTTGATTGGCTAGGTCTGCGGCGGCCGGACCGTGAGCGGCTATGCGTTCGGGCCTGAGACGGCACCCACCGCACAATAGGCACAGGGCAATCCAGAATCCGCGCGCCGTATCTCACACGACAAGGCGCAAGCACAGGCACAGGCACACGCACACGTTTATCCTTAATCCCACCTTCACCACGGTTGAAGCGCCATGATTGGTCGTATTGCCGGCATCTTGCTGGAAAAAAATCCGCCGCACCTGCTCATCGACTGCAACGGGCTGGGCTATGAAATCGACGTGCCCATGAGCACCTTCTACAACCTCCCCGCAACCGGCGAGAAAGTCACGCTGCTGACGCAAATGATCGTGCGCGAGGATGCCCATCTGCTCTACGGTTTTGGCAGCGCGCCCGAGCGCGCGACCTTCCGCGAGTTGCTGAAGATCAGCGGCATCGGCGCACGCATGGCGCTAGCGGTGCTCTCGGGCATGAGCGTGCACGAACTGGCGCAAACAGTGACGCTGCAAGACGCCGCGCGTCTGACCCGCGTGCCGGGTATCGGCAAGAAAACAGCGGAGCGGCTGCTGCTCGAACTCAAAGGCAAGCTCGGCGCGGATCTGGGTGCAGCAGCGGGCAGCGTGAGCGCTCCGGCGCACACCACCGATATCCTGAACGCGTTGCTGGCCCTGGGTTACTCCGAGAAAGAAGCGCTCGCCGCAGTGAAAAACGTTCCCGCCGGAACCGGGGTATCGGACGGCATCAAACTGGCGCTCAAGGCGCTATCCAAAGCCTAGGAAAGCCCCAGGAACCGTCTGAGCCAGCGCCGGGAAACCCTATTTCGCACGAGTACAATGCGCCCATGATCGAAACCGATAAACTCTCCGCTGAACGCATCATCGCGGCCACGCCCGTGTCGCCCAACGAAGAAGCGTTCGAGCGCGCCTTGCGCCCGCGCCAGCTCGACGAATATGTCGGCCAGGAAAAAGTGCGCGGCCAACTGGAAATTTTTATCGAAGCCGCACGGCGGCGTTCGGAGTCGCTCGATCACGTGCTGCTGTTCGGCCCGCCTGGGCTGGGCAAAACCACGCTGGCCCATATCATCGCGCGCGAAATGGGGGTCAATCTGCGCCAGACCTCCGGCCCCGTGCTGGAGCGCGCAGGCGACCTGGCCGCGCTGCTCACCAATCTCGAAGCCAACGATGTCCTTTTCATCGACGAAATTCATCGGCTCTCGCCGGTCGTCGAAGAAATCCTGTATCCCGCGCTGGAGGATTACCAAATCGACATCATGATCGGCGAAGGGCCCGCTGCACGTAGCGTCAAGCTCGATCTGCAACCCTTCACGCTAGTGGGGGCCACCACCCGCGCCGGGATGCTGACCAATCCGCTACGCGACCGCTTCGGTATCGTGGCGCGTCTTGAGTTTTATAGCGCCGAAGAACTCACGCGCATCGTCATCCGCTCGGCGTCGTTGCTCAACGCGCACATTCACCCGGATGGCGCCTTCGAAATCGCCAAACGCTCGCGCGGTACACCTCGTATTGCCAACCGGCTCTTGCGCCGGGTGCGGGATTTCGCGGAAGTCAAAGCCGATGGCAAGATCACGGCGCAGGTGGCCGATGCCGCCCTCAAGATGCTCGATGTCGACGCTGTAGGCTTTGACCTGATGGACCGCAAGCTGCTCGAAGCGATCCTGCACAAGTTCGATGGCGGGCCGGTCGGGGTGGACAATCTGGCCGCCGCGATCGGCGAAGAGCGCGACACGATCGAAGATGTGCTTGAGCCCTATCTGATCCAGCAAGGCTTCTTGCAACGCACGCCGCGCGGCCGCATCGCCACCTTGCTGACGTACCGCCACTTCGGCCTTGCCGCACCGGCCGCGGATGGGGCAAACCCCGTGCCCGACCTGTGGAGTAGCGGTACGCCCTGAAAGGCGGTTTCACAAGGTTGTTGAACTCGCTGAAGGGTGCCCCAGCTGGTGTTGGTATTGACAGCTGGCATTGTATGCATCAAAGCGGGCTTGATTGTCTATGTGTTGCAACGGCATAGGCAATTTCGTTAGCTCCATGAACTCATTGTCCGGACGCTCATCGGGCAGGAATCGATAGTCGAAGTCACTTGCGCCTAGCGTCACGTCTACCAAACCGTTATCTGCTGCTCGGATCAGCGAGTGTGCGTAAAAAGCAACGAAGCCGTGTTCTTCCAACTGGCTTTGGTTAACCAGCCAACCATGCACCGGCTGATCGAGTGGATGTTCTTTTACCCACTGTTCGACGTTTTTATGACAATGTCCCTTGCGCGCGTTGTACCCCTCAAATCCAAATTGGTCACCAATACGCTTAACAGCCACGGCATCGCCGCTTCGCCTGAAGAGTTCTCCAGTCAGTTCTTTTGTGCATTTTGAAGCGTGAGTCATGCTGCTTCTCCGGTACGTTATTGCTGAGGCCACTTCGGCGCCCGTGCTTCAGCGCCCAAGATCCGTTCAGCGAGGGGCTTCGTCGGCATGGTGTCGATTAACGCGGTAGTTTTTTTGCTTCGCCGCCTGTGCGAATCATGAGTTCCAACGTCGCTTCGAGCCGAATCACCCGCTCCGTCAAACCCTCAATCTTCGCCTGCTGATCCTTGACCGTGCCAGCCAGCGATACCACCTTGTCATTCATCTTGATAACGGTCGTGAGCGCGTCCCACACCTTGTCTGTGACGCCCATTAGTGCTTGCCATCATCGCTGCAATTCGCTTGTTCGACTCCGCGACGAAGGCAAGCATGTCGTCTAGTGCATTGTTCGCTTCGTTCGTGGAGGCATTCACGCGCGCGATCAGCGCGTACAAATCCTGTTCGTCCTCGTGCGGCATGAAGCCCTGCGCCGCCTGACGCATCAACTCGCTCACGTTAAGCCCGAGCCGCTTTGCGGTACTCGTAATCTCCTGCTTCTGAACCGCCGTCACCTGAACCACGATCCGCTCTGTTGCCGTTGCCATTTACCACCCCCATGTACATGTCCATGACGCGTACGTTTTAGGTTCGCCCGTTATTAAATCAAGTCGTTTAGGGTAGAAAGGCAAGGCGCAACGAAATGATGGAGACATCAAACGCCTAGCGCCCCGCCTCCGGCGCCTGCCGCAGCACGTCCTTGAGCGTATCGTCCTGGCTGCCTTCGGCCAGATCCGCCAGATGCGCCACATCCGCCCACGACACCACCGTTGCCACCTCGCCTTCGAGATCCACCACGTCCACCACGTTAAGGCTGGTGTTCAGCAAGGCATAGTTGCGTGGCGCATCGAGTGACAAACGCTGCGCTAGCCGGTACACGCAATCCAGCACCCCGCCATGCGTGACACAGGCAATGCGCCCGCCCGGATGCGCGGCGACCAGCGGCGCAAGGGCCTGCAGCACGCGATGATAAAACGCGCGCTGCGACTCGCCCTGGGGGGGCGCGAAACCGGCATCGCGGCTTTGCCAATGAGCGTATTCATTGGGAAAGCGCTCGGCGATCTGCGCACTGTCGTATCCCTGAAACGCGCCGTATGAACGCTCGCGCAAGCCTTCGCTCAACTGCAGCGGCAAACCGAGCGCGGCGCCGATGGGCTGCGCGGTTTGCTGGGCGCGCAGCAGGTCACTCGAATAAACCGCATCCAGCCGCGCCCCTTCTTTTACTTCTGCCGCCAGCCGTTGCGCCAGACGCCTCGCCTGGTCGATTCCGCTTTCAGCGAGCGGAATATCCATATGGCCCTGGATGCGCTTGATGCGGTTCCACGCGGTTTCGCCGTGGCGGATAAAAAGAATCTGGGTGGCCATAAGAAGAAACGCTCAAGAACGAAAAAATGAAAAAACGGCAAGAACCCGCGCATCAGGCCTGCGTTTGCAACCAGAACGTCACCGGACCATCGTTGAGCAGCGACACTTGCATATCCGCGCCGAACTCGCCGGTTTCAACCAGCGGATGCTTCATCCGCGCCGCCGCGACGAAAGCATCGAACAGGCGGCGGCCTTCGTCCGGAGGCGCCGCAGGCGTAAAGCTGGGACGCGTGCCGCTGCGAGTATCCGCCGCCAGCGTGAACTGCGGCACCAGCAGCAAACCGCCCGCCTGCCCCGCGCCATCCAGATTCTGCACAGACAGGTTCATCTTGTCCGCCGCATCGCTAAACACCCGGTAGCCCAGCAGACGCGCAAGCAAACGCTCGACAGCTGCATCAGTGTCCTCGCGCTCGGCACAGAGAAACACCAGCAACCCCCGGCCAATCGCCCCGGTGACCCGCTCGCCCACGCGCACCTCGGCATGGCGCACCCGCTGTAGCAGCGCGATCATGTGGCTGCTCAGTTCAGCGTAATGCGGGCAAAGCGGCGCTTGCCGACCTGCACCACGTATTCGCCCGCGTCGAGCTTCAGGCCTTTATCGGACACCACCGCGCCATCCACCTTCACCCCGCCCTGCTCGATATTCCGCAGCGCCTCGCTGGTGGAGGGCACCAGCCCCGCTTGCTTGAGCAACTGCCCAAGCGCCAGCGGTGCACCGCTGAGCGTCACCGCGGCGATCTCGTCCGGCACTCCGCCTTTGGCGCGATGGTTGAAGTCGTCCAGCGCCCGTTGCGCCTCCGCCGCCGAATGAAACCGCGTCACGATTTCTTGCGCCAGCATCACCTTGAAGTCACGCGGATTGCGGCCTGTTTCGGCCTCGCGGCGAAAGCCCTCAATCTGCTCCAGCGAGCGGAACGACAGCAACTCGAAGTAACGCCACATCAGCACGTCAGAGATGCTCATCAGCTTGCCGAACATATCGGCCGGCTTTTCGCTGATGCCGATGTAATTGTGTTTCGACTTCGACATTTTCTCGACGCCATCGAGCCCTTCGAGCAAGGGCATCGTCAGGATGCACTGCTGCGCCTGACCGTACTGCTTTTGCAGTTCGCGGCCCACCAGCAGGTTGAATTTCTGGTCGGTGCCACCGAGTTCGAGATCGGCATTCAGCGCGACCGAATCGTAACCTTGCATCAGTGGATAGAGAAACTCGTGAATCGAGATCGGCACGCCACCCTGAAAGCGCCGGGTGAAATCTTCACGTTCAAGAATGCGTGCCACGGTGTAGCGCGAAGCAAGCTTGATCAGGCCGTCGGCGCCCAACGGCAGCGACCATTCACTGTTGTAACGAATCTCCGTTTTATCGCGGTCCAGCACCAGGGCGGCCTGATCGAAATAGGTTTTCGCATTCGTTTCGATCTGCTCACGCGTGAGCGGCGGACGCGTGGCATTGCGGCCTGAGGGATCGCCAATCAGGGAGGTAAAGTCGCCAATCAGAAAAATCACCGTATGACCGAGGTCTTGCAACTGGCGCATCTTGTTGAGCACCACGGTGTGGCCGAGATGGATATCCGGTGCGGTCGGATCAAGGCCAAGCTTGATGCGCAACGGCGTGCCCGAGGCCGCGCTTCTGGCGAGTTTTTGTGCGAATTCGTCTTCTACCAGCAGTTCGTCCGCGCCACGCCGGGTGACGGCCAACGCGTGGCGGACCTCATCGGTGAGCGGAAGAAGGGGGCTGGCCTGAGGCGTGGACGCCTGGGGGGTGGACGTAGAGGTCGGCTCGAAGCTCATGCTGGATTGGATCGCAAAAAGAAAAGATTGTCCCATAGATAAGTGCGTGGCTTGCAGCCGAACCATGCCCAATGCGGCCCGCGCTCACCTCATCGGCCCGGGTTAGGCCTTACGCTGACGCGCAGTTCCGCTGATAATCGCGCATCGACCGAAAACAGGGATCTCACCGTGACACGCAATACCGCAAGTGCAAGCAACGTGTATTTTGGCTTGATGTCGGGCACCAGCATGGATGGCGTCGATGGCATCGCCGTCGAGTTCTTCCCGGACAAGCCACCGGTGGTGCGGGGAGAAGCGTTCGAGGGGTTTTCGGCAGGCTTGCGCGAGGCGCTCTTCGCGCTGCAGCAACCCGGCGACAACGAAATCGAACGCGAAGCGCTGGCAGCCAATGCACTTGCCACGCGTTACATGGTCTGCTGCCACGAGTTGCTGCGCGGCAGCGGCCTGTCAGCCGCCGATGTACGCGCCATCGGCGTCCATGGCCAGACCGTGCGCCATCGCCCCGATAAGGGCTATACGCGGCAGATCAACAACCCGGCGTTGCTGGCGGAAATGACGCAGATCGATGTCGTCGCCGATTTCCGCAGCCGCGATCTCGCCGCAGGCGGCCAGGGCGCGCCGCTGGTTCCGGCATTTCACGCAACGATCTTCGGCGTCTCCAACGAAACCCGGGTGGTGTGCAACCTGGGCGGCATCAGCAACATCACGATTCTCGGTGCGCAAGGGCATGTGCGCGGCTTCGACTGTGGGCCCGGCAATGTCTTCCTCGATGCCTGGGCGCAGCGCCACCTGGGCCGGCCCTTCGATGAAAACGGCCAGTTCGCCGCCCGTGGACAAACCCACCGGCCGCTCTTGCATGCCCTGCTGGAAGAGCCGTTTTTCGCCCAGCAGCCGCCTAAAAGCACCGGGCGCGACCTGTTTAGTCCCGCCTGGCTCGATGCGCGGCTCGCATCGCATCCGGGTATCAGCCCGGAGGATGTCCAGGCAACGCTGACCGCGCTCACCGCTGTGACCGTGGCGCGGGAGATCGAACGCCACGCGCCGGAGAGCCGGGCGGTTTATGTCTGTGGTGGGGGCGCGCGCAATCCTGTGCTGCTAAAGGCCTTGCAAACTGCACTGGAAGAAAGCGGGGCGAGTGGCGTGCCGGTGCTGACCACCGAGGCGCTGGGTGTACCGCCGCAGCAGGTTGAGCCGATGGCGTTCGCGTGGCTGGCACAGCGCTGCCTGGCCCGCGCGCCGGGAAATCTTCCATCTGTGACGGGCGCGGCGGGTGAGCGCGTGCTGGGGGCGATTTATCCGCGTTAGGACGGCGCCAGGACGCGTTGAGGAAGGGACGTTTTCAGGGAAATAAACTCGTTTGCGCAACGTCTCTTCCCACCCAGATTTAATATAAAAATCAATTAATCAAAATAAATTCGGCATCAACGATGCCATCGCCCCTGTCATCCACGCAAAAAAACGGCCCGGGGCGCAGTCAACTGCGCCCCGGGCCGTTCATTTCAAATTTCGTGCGTCTTGTGCCTTGCCGCCAACCGCGTCACCCTCACACCGAGAACGACGAACCGCAACTGCAGTTGCTTGTCGCATTCGGATTTTTAATCACGAACTGCGCGCCATTGAGGTCATCTTTATAGTCAATCTCCGCGCCCACCAGATACTGATAGCTCATCGAATCGATCAGCAATTGCACGCCAATCTTTTCCATCACGGTATCGTCTTCGTTCGTTTCTTCGTCGAAGGTGAAACCATACTGGAAGCCCGAGCAGCCACCGCCCTGGACAAACACACGCAGCTTCAGATTGGGATTGTCTTCTTCGTCGATCAGTTGCTTGACCTTCTCCGCGGCGGCATCGGTAAACACGATGGGCGTGGGCATGCCGGTCACGGGGGATGCAGGGGACACGGGGATATCAGCGACAGCGTTCATTCCAAATCTCCAAAAAAGCCTATGTGCGCCATTGTAGGGCTGATCCCAAAATCGTGCTGAAAGCAATAAATTCAATGACTTTTAGGTGCCAGATGGCTGGATAAGCAGATAAGCGCTCATCGGCCAGGTGCAATGTCGCGCCGGGATGAGCCAGGGAAAAAACATGCCAGAAATCAAAACCTTCGCGCTGTTCATCCTGCCGGCATGAGCCGAGATCGTCGGATGCTATCTGCCCTATTTATAGTTGCGACAGGATAAATCCGCGTGGCTGCGGCTTCCTGCGGCATTGAGCCTCCCGGCGTTCGCCAGCCCGTAGCGCCCACGAAAAAAGCCGCCAGCGCAAAAACACTGACGGCTTTTTGGTGTGGCATGGCCTGCGCAATACAAACATCGCAAACCAGGACAAACCTCGCAAACCCCGAACGCTTAACGCTTCGAGAATTGCTTGCGGCGGCGTGCCTTGTGGAAACCCACTTTCTTGCGTTCCACTTCACGTGCATCACGCGTCACGAAACCAGCGTGTGACAGAGCCGGCTTCAGCGTTGCATCGTAGTCCATCAGCGCGCGGGTGATGCCGTGGCGCACAGCACCTGCCTGACCTGTTTCGCCGCCACCCGACACGTTGACCTTGATGTCGAACGTAGCCGCGTGATTCGTGAGTTCGAGCGGCTGGCGCACGATCATCAGCGAAGTTTCGCGTGAAAAATAGTCAGCGATAGGCTTGCCGTTGACAACGATATCGCCCTTGCCAGCCTTGATGAAAACCCGAGCGACCGCGCTCTTGCGGCGGCCCGTGCCGTAATTCCAGTTACCGATCATATGGGCTCCCCTTAGATCTCGAGCGCTTTCGGCTGTTGCGCCGAATGCGGATGCGTTGCTTCAGCGTAGACCTTCAGCTTCTTGATCATCGCGTAACCGAGCGGGCCCTTCGGCAGCATGCCCTTGACCGCTTTCTCGAGCGCGCGGCCCGGGAAGCGTTCCTGCATCTTGCCGAATGTCGTTTCGTAAATGCCGCCCGGATAGCCCGAGTGGCGGTAGTACTTCTTGTCTGTGGCCTTGTTGCCCGTGACCCTCAGCTTGCCGGCGTTGATAACGATGATGAAATCACCGGTGTCGACGTGCGGAGTGAACTCTGGCTTGTGCTTGCCGCGAAGACGGTGTGCCACTTCGCTGGCGACACGCCCGAGGACCTTGTCCGTCGCGTCAATCACGTACCATTCGCGCGTCACCTCATGGGCTTTTGCGGAAAACGTCTTCATGATCGATCCAATAAAATTGCTTTGCCCAGTCTTGTCCTGCTTAGCTTTTGGCGCGTCGAGGCGCCGTGCAGGCTCTCCCTGTTCTTCCCCCCGCGGGCATATGCGGCGAAAAGCCCTGAATTATAAAGGAATTTTTTGTCCGATGGCAAAATTTGCGCGGCCGGACACTTGACACCCTCCGGAACAAGTTATTGCGCCCCCCTTCCTCCTGCATTCGGGCCGGCGTCTGCCCGCCCCGGCGCCATCGCAAATTTGCGCGCATCTCCTACAAATTTACCGACATCTCCGTCCTTTCCCTGTCTTTTCTACGAATTTTCGACGGAACTGGACAACCGCTCTCCGTTAGAATCAAACGCTCCCTTTTATTTCAGGACAAAACATGAAGCGGATCGGCTTGGCCGACGACCATCCCGTAATCATGGATGCGCTCGAATCAACGCTTACGGAAGCACGCATTTATCAGATCGTGTTCAAGGTCCGGACCGGTGAGCAATTGCTGGATGCCCTGCGTACGCAAAATTGCGATATTGCCGTGACTGATTACTCCATGACCCAGGGCGTGCCCAGCGGGGATGGCCTCGCCCTGATCGAGCGTGTGCTGCGGCAATTTCCCCAGCTCCGGCTGGTGGTGTTCACGATGCTGTCCAACCCCGCGCTCTGCAACCAGCTGGTCAAACTCGGCGTGCACGGCATCGTCAGCAAGAACGACGAGCGCGGCGAAATCCTCTCCGCCTTGCGTGCCATCGAAGCCGGCCATGCGTTGCCCTACTGCTCCCCTAGCGTGCGCGGCTGGCTGGCCGCACAGCCATCGGCCCATGGCGACAGCATGACTTCTTCGCTGAGCCAGCGCGAGATGGACGTCGTGCGTCTTTTCGCTCAGGGCCAGACACTCGATGAAATCGCGGGCAATCTCAACCGGGCCAAAAGCACGGTTGCCACCCATAAACAACACGCGATGCAAAAACTCGGGATCACGAACAATGCCGACCTGATCTGCTACGCGTATGAAACCGGTATTGTCTAGCGGGCGCCAGGCGTTCCGTTCAGTCGAACCTATCGCACCTATCGCCCACATCGCCCCCCGCATTGCTCCCCGCGCATCGGCCACGGCCCTCATCCGGGCTTGCCTGATCTGCCTTCATCTACTGCTCCTGCCCCTTAGCCCGGCGCAGGCTAGCGCCGGCTTGCTGCATCCCGCGGGCCAAGGCGCCACCACCCGCTTTCCAACCAGTCTCACACCCGGCGATGCCGCCTGGTTGCAACGTCATGGCCCGCTGATCGTCGGCATGTGGGGCGAGGACTACGCGCCGTTCCAGTTCCGTTCAGGCAATGAAACCGTCGAAGGCATTACCGCCGAATACTTGCTCTTGCTGGGCAATGCACTTCAAACCCAGGTGCAGGTTCGCTGGTTTGCCAACCGCGCTGAAGCGTTCGCGGCCTTGAGCTCGCATGAGATCGACATCCTCAGCCTGCTGGGGCCGTTGGCTCCGGCCGAGAGCAGCACGCTCGCCAGCGCGACCTATCTGCGCGCACCGCTGGCCGTAGTGCGCCGCGCGGGGCCTGCCCCCACCAGCTATGGCGCGCTGGAAGGCCGTGGCGTGCAGCAGGGCACTCAGCTCCTTTCGCCGCAACACCCCTCGCTCACGCATGTGCCATCGCTCTACAAGGCGCTCGAAGCCGTTTCGCTGGGCCACGCCGATTACTACGTGGGCGATCTGGTCGCCGCGACCTATTACATCGAACAAGGGGTCTTTCTGAACCTGCGCGTGGCACGCACGGAACCCGCCGAAGTCCGCTTTGCGCTGGTCGTCAACCGCGACCGCCCGGCGCTGGCGCGCGTGCTGGATGCCGGGCTCGATGTGATTCCGCAATGGATGCGCCTCAGCCTCCTGCGCCGCTGGGCTGCAGGCGCGGCGCAGGACATGGAAAACGGCAAGCTGCCGCTGACCGATGCCGAGCGCCGCTGGATCGAAACCCATCCGGTAGTGCGCGTCGGAATCGATGCCGCCAATGCGCCGTATACCTTCATTGATTCGTCCGGCGAGTTCGTCGGCATGTACGCCGACCTGCTCAAACTGATCAGCCGCCGCATCGGGCTGCGCTTTGAAGTGGTCCCGCGCGATACGGTGAACGAGGTCGAAAACGACCTGCGCGCACGTCGTACCGATCTCGTGACGACGCTGATTCCCACTGCCGCCCGCCATACTTTTATGTCGTTCACCACGGCAGTCCAGCCGATGGCGTGGGCCATCGTCACGCAGCCTGCCGCAACCTCGATCAGAGGGCTCGGTAGCCTTCGCGGCAAACGGCTGGCGCTGATGCATGGGCATGGCATGACCGACCTGATCCGCACGCTCTACCCCGATATCAAGCTGATCCCGATACGCACGGCAACCGATGCGCTCGATCTCGTCGCCCGCGACCATGCGGATGCCGCGCTGCTCAGCATGGCCAGCGCCAGTTACGCCATTGAACGTTATTTCGATGGCCGTCTGCACATCGCCGCCACGGCACTCGATGGCCCTGATCAAGCCCGCTTTGGCGTCAGCACCGGGATGCCTGAATTGCTCGGCATCCTGAACAAATCGCTGCTCGCCATGGCGCCCTCCGAGCGCGCGATGCTCGCCTCGAAATGGCTGGTCAATATCAACTACCCCACGGGCACCTGGGACAGCTTGCGCCGCTCGGTGTTTCGCTGGCTGCCGTGGGTGTTCTGCGCCCTGGCGCTGATCATCGGCTGGAATAGCTTGCTGCAATACCAGATTCGCCGCCGCAAACAGCTCGAGAGCGAACTGCGTATCGCGCGCGACGTCGCCGAACGTGCCAGCGCGGAGAAAACCGATTTTCTGGCTGTCATGAGCCACGAAATCCGCACGCCCATGAACGCGGTGATCGGTCTGCTGGAAATGGCGCACCGGCGCGCCCGCGCGGGCATTGCAGATGCCCAGCCGCTAGCGCTGGCCGAAGCCTCCGCGCGCAGTCTTCTGGATCTGGTGGGTGGCCTGCTCGATTTGAGCAAGATCGAAGCGGGCGAGCTCACGCTCGCGCCCCGTGCGATTAACCTGCATGCGCTGCTGGCCGATACCACTACGCTCTTCACGCAGGCCGCGCAGGCAAAGGGCTTGCATTTGCGGCACAGCATGGCGCCGGAAGTCCCGGAATGGGCATGGCTCGATCCCACACGGTTGCGGCAAATCGTGGCCAATCTGCTGTCAAACGCAATCAAGTTCACCAGTCAGGGCAGTGTCACGCTTGACGTCCAGCTTGCGCCCCATCCTGAGGACAGCACTCAGCCCGCGGTGCTGGTCATCACGATCAGCGACACGGGCCCGGGCATCGCCGCCGCTGAGCTACCCCTGATCTTCGAGCCTTTTCACCAGGCCTCATCGCCCGCGGCCCATATCGGCACTGGATTGGGGCTCGGCATCGTCAAACGCCTGGTGTTGCTGATGGATGGCCAGATCACGCTCACCAGCGAGCCCGGACACGGCACCGAGGTCACCGTTAGCGTGCCGTGTCCAGCCGCCAGCGGCGAGGCCCAGGCTCACACGCAACTGATTTTCGCCAGCGCCCCGCTGCGCATCCTCGCGGTGGATGATCATCCGGTCAATTTGCGCATTCTGTCCGACCAGCTTGGCTGGCTTGGCTATCACCCTATTGCAGCCAGCAACGCGCAAGACGCCCTGCAGCGGATCGCCGAAGGCGTCGATCTGGTCATGACCGATTGCAACATGCCCGGCACCTCAGGGGTCGAGCTGACGCAACGCATCCGTGCCGACGAGGCGGCCCAGGGCAAAACCCGCTGCCCGATAATCGGCTACACCGCGAATGCGCTTTCCGAAGCGCGTGACTCGTGCCTGGCGGCTGGAATGGACGATGTTCTCGTGAAGCCACTTGATCTGGCACAGATCAGTCATGTGCTCGCGCACTGGTTTCCAGGACGGGTGGGCGGGCATTGGCAAGACAATGTATCCGCCGCATCCGTTCCGCAGCCCTTTGCGACCCCTGGTTTAGCTGAGAGCCTGCAAGACGACAGCGCCGCGTTAAGCAAAGCCGTCGCGGCCGGCGCATGGCGCGACGTCGCTGATCTATCCCATCGCATTCGTGGTGTCGTCAGTTGCACACTGGCCGATGCGGACCTCGACCAGGCCTGTCTGGTACTCGAAATGCAGGCCCTGCGGGGCACGCCCGCACAAGCAGCCATCGTCGCGCAAAGCGCGCGCGTCGTGAAGTTGCTAGCGCCTCATGCGGCGCCGGCAACGAGCAGCGAGATCATTGAGTACGATGGACATTCGAATCATCAGGCTTCACTCTCGAATATGTTCGATGGTGGCCGGAAAACAAAATCGTCATAGTAATGACTGAGCGGAACACAGATCCGCTTGCAACCAGCAAAGAAAGGTATCTAACATGAAAAAAACTCTATTCGCCGCAATCGTTCCGTTTGTTCTGTTGAGCGCAACCAGCGCATTCGCTGGCGGTACACAAGACTGCGCGACACGCGCTAACGCCATCCAGGCGCAAATCCAGGCAGCCAAGCAGTTCGGCAACACCAACCGCGTTGCTTCGCTCGAAGGCGCACTGGCACAAGTCAAGGCCAATTGCACGAACGCAGGTCAGGCAGAACGCGCAAACCGCAAAGTCCAAGACAAACAACGTGACGTAGCCAAGGCACAAAACGACGTACGTCAAGCAGAAGAAAAACTGCGCGAAGCACAAGCTCGCGGTGATTCACGCAAGGTCCAGAAAGCTCAATCGAAACTGTCGGAAAAGCAGGATCGGCTGCGTCAGAAAATGGATGACCTGAGCGCCGCTCAAGGTGATGCAGCTGCTCTGCGTGGTTAAGCAGCAGATGTAGTTTCTGTTTCAAGTTTTTTGTGTTGCAGGAACAGGGGGCATAAGCCCCCTGTTCCTGTTTGTCGTGAGCGTAGAAGTTTTGGTTCGTAAAGGTTCGATCTACTCCGTCTGGAGCATGTTGCTGCTTGCACCCGTCGTGAGTTACGCCGGCGAATCGCCCCCCTCGTCCGAGGATGGCGATGCCGAATTCAACGTAGCTGTCCAGCGCGCGTTGACCGATTACGGTAAGCGCGAAGCGAGTACCGCTCAAAATTGGGATATCGCCGAAGCTGGCGCCTCGTCCCCCTCACAGGGTCAGGCACGGGCTAAGGCCGATGTAGCTGACGATGCCGAGGCCGACGTTGAAGCCGAAGCCAATGCCGACTCGAATCACGCCGTCCCAGACAACATCATTGAGCTAGCGATCCAGCGTGCGCTTTCAGGTGAAGCCAGCGACAGCGACGATCCCGCTCCTGCCGAGGACACCGATCCGGGGGCGGCAGCGGACCCGACCATCAAGGTTGCGGTCTATGTCAACGGACACTGGCATGGTTATTCGTGGCTGCGGATCAATGAGCACGGCCACCCTTGCGCGGAGATCGCCGACTGGCTGTCATGGGGCGTCACGCCCATCACCCGTTTTGTCCAGGAAGACGACACTCAAAACCCTTACTGCATGATTCCCCAGCGCTTGCCTAAGGAGCAAACCGTCAAGCCAGCCGATGATGATGACGACGACGATGACGATGAAGACGCCGCACAGTTGCACTATGACAAGCTGCGCCAGCAGCTCACCGTGCGGGTCGATTCATCATTGATGAGCCGCTCGCGGGGGAACGTGCCCGCGTGGCGCCTGGCCTACGGCATTCCGGCCGTGCGCTTCGATTACCAGCTCAATGGCGCGCAAAACACCGGTAACAATTTCTCCGATGCTCAACGTCATGCAACGCTTTACGGCGCTTTCGACCTCGGAGCAAACCTGGGCCCATGGCGCTTTCGCACGAATCACACCTACTCGCGCGAAACCACCGGCAAACCCTCCTGGGAACGCATAGCGACTTATTTGCAACGCGACATCGTGCCGTGGCGCAGCAAGCTGCTCATCGGCGAGGGCAGCACCGACAGCCTGCTGTTCGACAGCATGCCATTTGCGGGAGTCCAGCTGATGTCGGAAGACAACCTGCTGCCCGATTACCTCGCGGCATTCACCCCGGTAGTGCGCGGGATTGCGAAAAGCACGGCCGAAGTTTCCGTGCGCCAGCACGGCCTGCTGTTCTATCACGCGGTCGTCGCGCCAGGTACGTTCGCGCTCTACGATGTCCGGCCACCATCGAGCAGCGGCGACCTCAACGTCACCGTGCGCGAAGCCGACGGCACGGAACACACGTCGATCGTTCCGTACATCGCCATGCCGCTGCTCGTGCATAACAAGGTGGTGAAATACGCGATCAACTTCGGCCGCTATCGCCGCACCTCCCTGCGCCCCGACTTTACCCAGCCCGAATTTGTGCAAGCCACCGTGGGCATGGGCTTGCCCTACCGGATCAGCACTTTCGCCGGTGTGCTCAACGCGCGCGGCTATCGCAGCCTGGCAGCGGGCGTAGGCTGGGACCTGGCGGCGGCAGGCGCGCTCTCGCTCGACGTCACCCGCTCCAACGTGAAAGCCGCGATGCTGACCGATACGCCTAACGGCAACCGCATTCGCGTGCGTTACGCCAAATCGTTCGCCTCAACCGGAACCGGGATCAACCTCGACTTTCGCCGCTATGTGGGCGGCCATTTCCGCTCGCTCGAAGACGTGCTGCAACGGCGCGTCGATATCGATACCTACCGCGACCTGTTTGGAGAAGATTCCGATGGCCTGTTTGACGGCGGCGACATTCAATCGTGGGTGGCCGACCCCAGCCCACGCACGCGTATCCGTCTGGATATGCAGCAAAACGTCGGCGATACCGGCAACGTGTACGCCACGCTGAGCGACAACAGCTTTGGTGGCAAACAGGCCCGGATGCAGTCGTTCCAGCTAGGCGGCACCTGGTACGGTGACCGGTTCGATGTCGATACGCAAGTCGGATTAAAGCGCAGGGCAGGCACAAACAGCGTCTCGTTTCAGGTCAACCTGTCGATCCCGCTGGCCCTCAAGAAGCCTAACCAGACCATGCGTTACGCGGCAACCGTCACCCGCGACGACGACGGCGCGCTAACGTGGGGCAACCAGTTCTCCGGTTCGGCGCTGCGCGACTACCGGCTGAATTACACGTTGAACCAGCAGCAATCGAAAGCAGCCGGAACCGAAGGCAACGCAAGCGCTTCCTATCAGGCCGATGCCGCACGCATGGATGCGGGATACGGGCAAGGCAAGGGATATCGCAAGGTGAGTCTGGGCGTCTCCGGAAGCGTCGTCGGCTACAAAAACGGCGTGGTGTTCGGGCAAAACCTTGGCGACACCATCGCCATCGTCGATGCCCCGGGCTACCCCGATGCCAGTGTCGATGGCCAGCTCTCGACCCGTACCGATTCACAGGGCCGCGCCATCATTTCGTATCTCACGCCTTACCGGATCAACCGGTTAGGCCTCGACAGTCTTGAACTCGGAGAGGGCCTCGACTATCACACGCTGTTCAGGGAAGTGGCGCCAGTGTCAGGCGCGGTGATTTACGTTCCGATCAAGCCCCAGCCGCTGGTCCCGATTAAACCTCCAGAACAGGGGCAGTCAATAAGCCGCTGAGGGTTTCGATGACGCGACGATGCCCGGACGAAAAAAAACCCGAACATCTGTTCGGGTTTAATCCACCCATGGAGGAGGTGGAGGAGACATGAGGTGAATGCCACGCTGCGGCAATCAATATTTTTGATTATATGAAGCGACCTGTTTTAACGCAAGAATGTTTGCAGAGCATAATCAAAACCTGTCTCACGAAATATTTAACTGCTTTTTTATATTTAAATTTTCTTTTTAAATCAGCACACTACATTATTCATATTATTTATCTTCGCATTACAGCTAGAACAAGATGCCTAATTTATCCTATGCCTTATGCATTAATCATTGACATTATCGCGGCACGATCAGGCCAATCAGGGCTTGAGTTGGACCCAGAGCAAGACCGTCATCGGCGGGCTACAATGCCGTCTCGAATTTAAGCCGGGCAGGCTGGAGTCAAATATGGAATGCAAAGTAAGCTGGATGGGGCAAGACGGAATGGCGTTCATCGCTGAGACAGGCAGCGGACATCTGGTATCGATGGACGGAGCGCCGGAAGGCGGCGGCCGCAATCTCGCGCCGCGCCCCATGGAAATGGTCTTGCTTGGCACGGGAGGCTGCACGGCCTATGACGTCGTGATGATCCTGAAAAAGAGCCGCCAGGAGATTGCCGACTGCACGGTGACCCTCAAGGCCGAACGGGCCAGCGAAGATCCCAAGGTCTTCACGAAAATCCATTTCCACTTCACGGTAACCGGCAAGAACCTGAATCCGGCAACAGTCGAACGAGCGATCAACCTCTCGCATGACAAATACTGCTCGGCGTCAATCATGCTGGCCAAAACCGCTGAGCTGACGCATTCGTTCGATATCGTTGCGCTTTAAAACAAGGCCGCTTCGGCCGGGCATTCATTCCTGAGCGGGTACGGCACAACCCGCTCATCTCCTCACCAGTCATGATCGTCACACCGCTTTTCAACCTGGCCCCCATGATCACCCGTGAACTGGACGGCCTCCTTGCCGCGCAAGTCCGATGCTCAAGGCGCAGCTGAAATGAAGCGAGGTCTGCACGTTGCCGAATCATTAGGCGTGGCGCTTGAGCGCGCAGGTCGAACCGGGGCAAACCAGCGCACGGTGGTTGCGCACATCAAAGGATCCGATATCCGGTGGTGGGGCGGCAACATTGACGCGTGGCATCCTGACGAAAAACTGCTCTCATCAAGCGCTTCTCTGGATGCCTATCGAAAGCTCCTGAATGAATTCAAAAGTGGCCGGATGCCGAAGGCACACGCTGTAATGGTTTACAAAGATGGGACATTTGCGTCCGTCATGCTCGGTATCAGAACAGACATTGAAGCAGACGAGTTCCTGAAGGAGGCCATGAGTATCGTCCGGCTTCGAAGCCCGCACGCCTGGTTAAAAGCATGAACCAACGGAAACAGCGCCAACCTGGGTGTTGAGGCGAAGCACAATCGGCTTTCCGTCATGTTTCTGGACGATTTGAGTGCTCATCGCACTTAAGCCAGGCACGGGCGCGCCGCCTTTGGCCTTTGGCCCATTTCAATTTTGGCGAATAAAAAAATGCCGGCGTCACACATGTGACGCCGGCATTTCCATGAGGAGGCAAAGCAGGCCGATAAGCCGGATTCTGTGCATGCACCGCGCGCGAACGCACGATGCACGTGGCAGCCATTCCTCTAGGCGCGCCATTACTGACGCGCTCAAGCTTCCTACCCGCAGACGAGATGGGGGCCCCATCCTGCATCTCGAAGATGCGCGCCTGCCTACTTGGAATTGCTCCGGGTGGAGGTTACCGTGCCGGACTACGTTGCCGCAGCCGCGGTGCGCTCTTACCGCACCGTTTCACCCTTACCTGATCCTGGCTTGCGCCAGGCCATCGGCGGTTTGCTTTCTGTTGCCCTGTTCCGCGTGTCGCCACGGATGGCTGTTAGCCATCACCCTGCCCTGTGGAGTCCGGACTTTCCTCGCCCGCGCCAGCCGAAACCAGCGCAGCCGCGACTGCCTGACCTGCTTTGCTGCGGGCGATTCTAACATCGCTGCCTGCGACATCCCGATGGCGTCCCCGACGGAACACGGCGAGGTCGTCATAAAACGCGGGATTTTCGTTATCGGGCCACCAGCCGGGAATACCCAGCACCGGCAGAGGCGCGAACAAGCGGCTGCTGAGTTCGGGCAATGCCTTCAGCGCCTGGCTCACGGTCTCGTCCAGCCAGGCCTCGCGTTGCCGCAGTGGCCAGGAAAAATACGCCGCAGGCGCAGCGACAACCCATGCATGCGCTGTGCAAGCCTTATACGGCGACACCAGTTTTTCCAGCAAGGCATGGCCGAAGCAGCGCACTTCGCAGCGCTGCCCCCAGGATGCACGGCAGGCGAGCAGCAAGGTGGGCCAGTCGAACGCGCGTAACGCCTGGCCCAACGCCGGATCGCTACAGACGAACAGCGCCGCGTTTTCGTCGAAGAGCGTCAGCGCATCGCGCTTGCTGCCACGCGTCGGGCCGATGCCTTGAGCGTCGATGGCCTCTGCCTGGCGCGCGTTCAGCACCGCCTTGATCTGCGGGAACTGAAACCAGACCAGCGCGTTGAAAAAATCATGCAGGTTATGACGCGTCGGCACGCATCCGGTAGCCGCGATATGTGCCTCATAAGACATCTGCGCGGGCAGCTCATGCTGCGCGATAAACGCCAGAGGACGCCCGTATCCCGTGCGCTGGCCGACAAGATCGGCGTCGGCATTCAGCGCCGCCAGCCAGGCGCGCTCACCCGCCCGCGCCGCCTGCTGCCAGCGCTCGCCACGTAACGCCAGCGGGGCGAACCATGGCTTCGACCAGTCGAGCGCGTCGAACACCGGCGACACTCGCTGCATAAACTCGTCCACCCTCAACGCCGCCCCTAGCGCAAGCGCCAGCCGATCGCTTCGCCGCCACGCAGTGGCACCACCGCGACCTCCCCGGCCACGAACTCTTCCGGCAAGATCCATGGCTCACGGTGCAACGTGACCTGCTCGGTGCTGCGCGGCAAACCGTAAAAATCCGCACCGAAGAAACTGGCGAAGCCTTCAAGGCGCTCCAGCGCACCGGCCTGATCGAAGGCTTCGGCATAGAGTTCAAGCGCATGCAGCGCCGTATAGCAGCCCGCACAACCGCAGGCCTGCTGCTTCAGACCTTTGGCATGCGGCGCACTATCGGTGCCGAGGAAAAAACGCGGATTGCCCGAGGTCGCGGCCTCGACCAGCGCCAGGCGATGCGTCTCGCGTTTAAGCACCGGCAGGCAGTAATAATGCGGACGAATACCACCCTGGAACATCGCATTGCGGTTGTACAGCAGATGATGCGCGGTGATCGTCGCGCCAAGCAGACCAGGCGCCGCGGCGGCATCGCGCACGTAATGGGCGGCATCTTTCGTCGTGATGTGTTCGAACACGATTTTCAGCGCCGGAAACGCGCGCCGCAGCGGCTCCATCACACGTTCGATAAACACCTTCTCCCGATCAAACAGGTCGATCGCGCTATCAGTCACTTCGCCGTGCACCAGTAACGGCATACCCGTTTCCTGCATCGCTTCGAGCGTCTTCGCGCACTTCATCAGATCCGTCACGCCCGCATCCGAATTGGTCGTCGCGCCTGCGGGATAGAGCTTCACGCCATGCACGACACCGCTGGCGCGAGCGCGGTGAATCTCATCGGCGGGCGTGTTGTCGGTCAGATACAGCGTCATCAGCGGCTCAAAGCGCACGCCCGGCGGCAGCGCCGCCAGAATCCGCTCGCGGTAGGCCACGGCCTCGGCAGTGATGGTCACCGGCGGCTTCAGGTTCGGCATGATGATCGCGCGGCCAAACTGGCGCGCCGTATGCGGCAACACAGCAGCAAGCATCGCACCATCGCGCACGTGGAGATGCCAGTCGTCAGGACGGGTGAATGTCAGGGTATTCAAAGCTGGATGGGCAAGGGTCATGGCAGGGAGAGGAAAGACGATGCGCCAGCAGGCGGGGAAACGATGAAATGAATCAAGCTGAATCAAGCGCAATAACAGGCCGGGGCCGGGACAAGCAGACGAAAGCAGACGAAAGCAGACGAAAACGAAAAACGAAGAGGCGGGCAAACCTGACTGGCCCGGGGCCGCGTGGATAAACTGCAACGGGGCAACAGGCCTGGCACTCAATTTGCTGCGTGCCGCGCAATGCCCAGTGTATGCTTGCCAGACCAGCATTGTAGCGGCTCGTCACAACTCATCGCACGCGCATCCCGGCCACCCGCGCCACCCCCAGCCTCACGTTTTTTTGCATCATGTGCCAACTTCTCGGAATGAACTGCGCCGCGCCAACGGACGTCACGTTCTCATTCACTGGCTTCGCCGCACGTGGCGGCGTCACCGATCATCATGCCGACGGCTGGGGCATCGCCTTCTTCGAGGACAAGGCATGCCGCCTTTTCGTTGATCATCAGCCCTCGGCCACCTCGCCCATCGCAGAGATGGTCAAGCGCTATCCGATCAAGTCGAAAAACACCATCGCCCATATCCGCAAGGCCACGCAAGGACACATCCGGCTCGAAAACAGCCATCCGTTCATGCGTGAGCTATGGGGCCGTCACTGGATCTTCGCCCACAACGGCGATTTGCAAAACTACCAGCCCGCGCTCACCGGCGTGTATCAGCCAGTGGGTAATACCGATAGCGAACGCGCGTTTTGCGCGCTGCTAGAGGGGCTGCGCGCAGCCTTTCCCGGCATGCAGCAGCCACCGCTCGAGGCCCTCTTCGCCACGCTCGAAACCCTCACGCGTGAAATCACCCAGTTTGGTGTGTTCAATTTTCTGCTGTCCAACGGCCAGGCGCTGTTCGCGCATTGCTCGACCCACCTGCACTATCTGGTGCGCCGCTGGCCGTTTTCCACCGCGCATCTGGTGGACACCGACGTCTCGATTGATTTCGCCAAGTACACCACGCCCGAAGACCGCGTCGCGGTCATCGCCACCCAGCCGCTCACCGATGACGAGGTCTGGAGCGCCTTCGCGCCTGGCGACCTGTTGATGTTCCAGCACGGCGAAGTCATCGCCCAGGTCAATATTCCGGTGCCGCCCGCTGTGCTCGAAAAAGCCCGCAACCCGGCACTGGACCCTACCGCGTCAGCCACGGTGGCCAGCGCCTGCAATAGCATCGCGGCGATCGAACCCTGAACGGCTCGGCCGAACTCCTCTCCAGCCAGTAAAAAGCCGCTAGCGCCTGACAGGCGCTAGCGGCTTTTCTCGCTCCAGATGCTGCCTAAAAGGCTAAAAGGCTAAAAGGCCAAAACCTAATGCAGGATTTTCGCCAGAAACTCCTTGGCACGATCGGACTTCGGATTAGCGAAGAATTCTTCTTTCGCCACGTCCTCGACGATCAAGCCGCGATCCATGAACACCACGCGATGCGCGACCTTCTTCGCAAAGCCCATTTCGTGCGTGACGCACATCATGGTCATGCCTTCGTGCGCCAGCTCGACCATTACATCGAGCACTTCGTTGATCATCTCCGGATCGAGCGCCGACGTGGGTTCGTCGAACAGCATCGCAATCGGATCCATCGACAGCGCACGGGCAATCGCCACCCGCTGCTGCTGGCCCCCCGACAACTGTCCGGGATACTTGTCGGCCTGCGCCCGCAAACCCACGCGATCCAGCAGCTTCATGCCCTTGGCCACGGCTTCTTCTTTCGAGCGGCCCAACACCTTGATTTGCGCCAGCGTCAAATTTTCGGTGATCGACAAATGCGGGAACAGTTCAAAGTGCTGAAACACCATGCCGACCCGCGCCCGCAACTTCGACAGATTGGTTTTTTTATCGCCGACTGACTGGCCGTCGATCACGATTTCGCCTTTCTGGAACGGCTCAAGACCATTCACTGTCTTGATCAGCGTCGACTTGCCCGAGCCCGACGGGCCGCACACCACGACGACTTCACCCTTTTTGACTTCGGTCGTGCAATCGGTCAGCACCTGGAACGGGCCATACCATTTTGAAACGTTTTTTAGAGAGATCATCTTGCGACCTTTTTCTGAAGAGCTTTGACAAGGCCCGACGCAATCACGCACACCACGAAATAGCATGCGCCCGCGAACAGAATCATTTCCACATGAGTGCCATCGCGGTCGCCAATATTGGTGGCCGTGCGGAAAAAATCCGCCAGGCTAATCACGTAGACCAGCGACGTATCCTGAAACAGCACGATCGCCTGGGTCAGCAACAACGGCACCATCGCGCGAAACGCCTGCGGCAGCACCACGAGACGCATTGCCTGCGCGTAGTTCATGCCCAGCGCGGAGGCGGCGTGGACCTGCCCGCGCGGCACCGCCTGAATCCCTGCGCGAATGATTTCCGAGTAATACGCCGCCTCGAACATCGAGAACGCGATCATCGCGGAGGCGAGCCGGATGTCGAGATTGGGCGACAGGTCCAGCACGTTTTGCAGCACTTGCGGCACGATCAGAAAAAACCACAGCAACACCATCACCAGTGGAATCGAACGAAACACCGTCACGTAGATTTGCGCGAACCATGCCAGCGGCTTGAACGGCGACAGACGGAAAATGGCCAGCACAGTGCCCCAGACAATGCCCACGACAATCGCCAGCAACGTGATCTTGAAGGTGACAACCGCGCCGGTCCAAAGCGTTGGCAGTGCGCCCGGAATACCACTCCAGTCGAAATGATGCATCACTTGCCTCCGATATAGCCGGGCAGCCGGCTCTTGTGTTCGACCCAGCGCATCAGTTGCATCACGACGAGGTTGATCAGCACATAAGCCAGCGTCACCGCGATAAACGATTCATAAGTTTGCGCGGTGTAATCGACGAGTTGCCGCGCTTGCGCGGAGAGATCGAGCAAACCGATCGTCGAGGCCACCGCCGAATTCTTGAAGATATTCAGAAACTCGGAGGTCAGCGGCGGCACGATGATCCGGTACGCCACGGGCAACAGCACATAGCGATACGTTTGCCATTGCGTGAAACCCATCGCCAGACCGGCAGCGCGCTGGCCACGGGGCAGCGCATTGATGCCTGAGCGCACCTGCTCGCAGACGCGCGCAGCGGTAAACAACCCCAGACAAATGATGGACGACGAGAAGAACTGGGCGCTGGGTGGCAACTGCTTGAACCAGTTGCCCGCGGATACAGGTAAAAGTTCGGGTATCACGAGATACCAGATAAAAAACTGGACGATTAGCGGAATATTGCGAAAAACCGCGACATAAAGCGTTCCGATTCCGGCGAGCCACTTGTTGGGTAGCGTGCGCAATACACCGAAAAACGATCCGACAATCAATGCAATAACCCATGCCGAGAGCGACACGGTAATCGTTACCCAAAAACCGGACATCAGCCAGCCGAGATACGTCGTCGGCTCGCCGGTGGAAACCGGACTTAGAAAAATGCCCCAGTTCCAGTGATATGACATGGCGAAGACTCCAGCAAAAAGAAACGGAAGAAGCGTGATGCCCCTCCCGTTTCACTTAACGCCGGATTAACCCTGTTCACCGTGTTGATCACATGCACCGGCAAAGCTGGGCTGGTTAATCACGGCCATTTTGGTTCAGCAATTAATCAATCGCCTTGTCATTCGGATTTTTATACAGCGCCTTTATGTCATCGCTTTCCGGGAAATTCAGATTGAGACCCTTGGGCGGAATAGGCGATTCAAACCATTTTTTGTAGATTTTTGATGCTTCACCCGAGGTTTCGACTTTCGCAATAGCGTCGTCCACCACCTTTTTGAAGTCAGGGTCGCCCTTGCGCATCATGCAGCCATACGCTTCATGCGACTGGGGCTCGCCCACGATGATGAAATCGCCCGGCTTGTTCGACTTGGCCCGCTCGCCTGCCAGCAGCGCATCGTCCATCATGAACGCCACCGCCCGGCCCGTGGACAGCGTGAGGAATGATTCCCCGTGATCCTTGGCGCTGATGATGCTCATGCCCATACCCTTGTCCTGGTTCATCTTGCGCAGCAGGCGCTCGGACGTGGTGCCCGCCGTCGTCACAACGGTTTTGCCTTTCAGGTCGGCCCAGTCCTTGATACCCGAATCTTTTTTGGTCATCAGGCGCGTGCCGATCACGAAAATCGTGTTCGAAAAAGCCGCCTGTTGTTGCCGTTCGGGGTTATTGGTGGTCGAGCCGCATTCGAGATCGACCGTGCCGTTTTGCACCAGTGGAATACGGTTTTGCGAAGTAATGGGAGTCAGTTTGACTTTCAGATTGGGCATATTCAGTTTTTGCTTGACGGCATCCACAACCTTCATCGCAAACTCTTGCGAATAACCCACCACGTTTTGTTTCTCGTCGTAATACGAAAATGGAATCGATGATTCACGGTGACCCAGCGAAATCACACCCGTATCCTTGATTTTCTTGAGCGTGCCGGTTTCCTGCGCTTGCGCCTGTTGTATCCCCATTGTGAAAAAACCGAGTGTAGTCAACAGCAATACCGCTTTTTTAACTTTCATCTGGTGATCTCCTTGGCAAGAATCGCCGCCAGTTTATATCAAAGTAATTTTGGCGAAAGTATGGTCAGCCTGTATATCCATTGCGCGGCGCTTCCTATATACGCGGCGGACACAACAAAGTCTCCTTCTCCCTGAGCGCAGGCATACAGGCAAAAACGGGCGGCATCCGTCAGGATGCCGCCCGTTTAACTTGCTACCTGTACTACCTGTCGCTAATTTAGCGCCGAAGCTTAAGGGTAGAGACCCCGCATTTCGCGCGCCTGCAAGATCCGCTTGCACGCGACAATAAACGCCGCCGTGCGCACCGAAACATTCTGCTCGCTCGACACTTGCCAAACCGCCGCAAAAGCCTCGCGCATCACGCGTTCCAGACGCTGGTTGATCTCATCTTCAGTCCAGAAGAAGCTCGAGAAATCCTGCACCCATTCGAAATACGACACCGTGACACCACCGGCATTGGCCACCACATCAGGAATCACGAGGATGCCCTTGTCGTGCAGGATGTCATCGGCAGCGGTCGTGGTCGGGCCATTGGCGCCTTCCACCACGATCTTCGTCTTGATCTTCGGCGCGTTGTGTTCAGTGATCTGATTTTCCAGCGCGGCGGGAATCAGGATGTCGGATTCGACCGTCCAGAACTCTTCGTTCTTGATCGGCTCGGCGCCTGTGAAGCCGCCCACGCCACCTGTTTGCGCCACGTGATCAGCCAGCGCCACCGCGTCGATGCCAGACTCACGGAATATCGTGCCGGTGTGATCCTGCACCGCGACAACCTTCGCTCCCGCTTCCTGGTATAGCCGCGCGGCAATCCCGCCGACATTGCCAAAGCCCTGCACCGCGATACGCGCGCCTTCGATGTCGAAGCCAATCCGTCGCGCGGCTTCGCAACCCACCACGAACACGCCACGCCCCGTCGCCTCACGACGGCCCAGCGAGCCGCCCAGCGCGATCGGCTTGCCCGTCACCACGCCGGTTGCTGTCTGGCCCTGGTTCATCGAGTACGTGTCCATCATCCACGCCATGATCTGCTCGTTCGTGTTCACGTCCGGTGCAGGGATATCGGTGTTGGGCCCGATGATGATGCCGATCTCGCTGGTATAGCGGCGCGTAATACGCTCCAGTTCGCCACGCGACAGTGTGCGCGGATCAACCCGGATCCCGCCCTTCGCACCGCCGTAAGGCACGTTGACCGCGGCGTTCTTGACCGACATCCACGCCGACAGCGCCATCACTTCCGACAGCGTCACATCCTGGTGATACCGCACACCGCCCTTGCCCGGACCGCGCGAGACGTTGTGCTGGACGCGATAGCCTTCGAAATGCGCCACCGTGCCGTTATCGAGCTCGATAGGCACATCGACGATCAGAATCCGCTTGGGCCGCTTGAGCGTTTCAAGCCAGCGTGACAGCGAGCCGAGATAGGGTGCGACACGGTCCACCTGGCGCAGATAGTTACCCCAGGGGCCCAGCGCATCGCTGTTCAGATACGACGGAATAGATTGCAGCGCGGATGCGGACTGCGTGTGTGGCGTTGATGCAGACATGAAAAAAACTCCGGCGAGAGGTCAAACGAAGGGCGGGACAATAAAAAAACAGAAAAGCAGGAATGGCGACATTGTCGAAAAACGTCCAGGCAAAATCCAATGCCGTTTGATTATTCGATTATGCATTTTGCGCATAATGCGTCCTGATTGATCCATTACTTATCTTTTGACGACGGTGTCGCGCTGCTGCCAGAAGCCAGTTCCTGGCTCACGACATCCCATAATTGCTGCACCAGCGCTTGGCGCGACTCGTCACCATGGCCCGGAAGCAGGTCGCGGTACAGGCGAATTTCCATCGTCAGCGTGTACAGGCCTTCGCTCACCCCACGCGCAGCCCGGTCCAGGCGCAGCAAACGGCCTTCAGCCACCGCTTCCTCGGCCGCGCTATGGGGCAAAAAGGCGATGCCGTGACCGGCCATCGCCATCGCCTTGAGGCCTTCGGCCATATCGGTTTCGTAGACGCGGTCGAGCGCCAGCCGCCCAGGCGCGTTGGCGATAATGACCTCGGTCATGCGCCCCAGATAGGCGTTCGGCGTGTAGGACAGATAGGGAACCGGGGCCTCGGGCAAGCCCGGCAGCTTATGGCGCGGATGGCCCGCGCGGTTCGGCGCGGAAAACGGGCTGATCGGTTCGAGCCCCAGCGTCAGCATGGCGTAGCGCGCTGGATCGAGCGCCACGGGATGGCTCGGATGGTGATACCCCATCACCAGATCGCAGCCGCCCTCCACCAGCGACAGCACCGCATCGTGCACATTGAGCGCACGCAAGCGCGTATGCACCGGGCCCATCTGCGCTTCGACGCGTTGCAGCCAGCGCGGAAAATACGTCAGCGACAACGTGTGCGGCACAGCGAATTCGATGGTGGCAGCAGGCGTCGCCGTATGACCGCGCAGCAGCGCGCGCGCCTCGTGAAACTGCGACAGCATCGCCAGCGCCTGCTCGTAGAACACGCGTCCGGCGGGCGTCAGACGCGTCGGATACACCGAGCGGTCAATCAGCTCCGTGCCCAGCCAGGCTTCGAGCGCCTGAATCCGGCGCGAGAACGCGGGCTGCGTAACATGACGCAACTCGGCCGAGCGGCTGAAACTGCGGGTTTCCGCAAGCGAAACGAAGTCTTCGAGCCATTTCAGTTCCATACGGCTCCAACGACAGTGGCAAAAGAAAGATAGGCCCGCATTCTAACGGGGCATGGGATCGGCTGCTGGCGCGCCGTTAATTCAACCGGATGAGTCATCCGGTTGAATTATCCGGATGAATTAACCGTCCCCGGCCCCTCACGAGCATTCCTACCCCTACCCCACCGCCTGCGGCCTGCGACGGCGCGATGGTAAAATCCGCGCCTTCATGCGGTCTTGTTCTGGTTTTCCGCGTCTCCTGTCCTCCTCTTGCTGCACTGCCACTATGTCCGATACCCATCCCGATACCCTGTTCGCGCTGACCGCGTTATCCCCGCTCGATGGCCGTTACGCCACCAAAACCGAGGCCTTGCGGGAATGGCTCTCAGAGGCTGCGTTTATGCGGCAACGGGTGACGGTCGAGATTCACTGGCTGATCGCGCTCTCGCGTGCGGGCTTTGCCGAAGTGCCACGCTTTTCGGACCAGGCCGAACAGTTCCTGCTGCAACTGGCTGAGCGCTTCACCGCGCACGACGCGGCGCGCATCAAGGAGATCGAACGCGTCACGAATCACGATGTGAAAGCCGTCGAATACTGGCTGAAAGAATCGGTGAAAGGCCAGGCTGAGTTAGAACGCGCCAGCGAGTTCATCCACTTCGCCTGCACCTCGGAAGACATCAACAACACCTCGCACGGCATGATGCTGGCCGGTGCCCGCGAGCACGTGATCCTGCCTGCGTTGCGCGCGGTGCGGCAGCGCCTCGTGGCCCTCGCCCACACGCATGCGCAGCAGCCGTTGCTGTCACGCACGCACGGCCAGCCCGCCAGCCCCACCACGCTCGGCAAGGAAATCGCCAATGTCGCCGCGCGCCTTGAACGCGCCATCGAGCGCATCGCCCGGGTCGAGCTGCTAGGCAAGATGAATGGCGCGGTCGGCAATTTCAACGCGCATTTGTCGGCCTATCCGGAGTTCGACTGGGAAGCATTTTCCCGCGAGGTCGTGGAAACCCGGCTGAAACTCACGTTCAATCCGTACACCATCCAGATCGAACCGCACGATTACATGGCCGAGCTGTTCGATGCGATCTCACGGGCGAATACGATCCTGCTCGATCTCGACCGCGACATCTGGGGCTACATTTCGCTGGGTTATTTCACGCAGAAAACTAAAGCCGGTGAAATTGGTTCATCGACCATGCCGCACAAGGTCAATCCGATTGATTTCGAGAACTCCGAAGGCAACCTCGGGCTGGCGAACGCCACGCTGCGCCATCTGGCCGACAAACTGCCGCTCTCGCGCTGGCAGCGCGACCTGACGGATTCGACGGTGTTGCGCAATATGGGTGTGGCGCTGGGCTATTCGCTGCTGGCTTATGACGCGCTGATGCGCGGGCTCGACAAGCTGGAAGTCAATGCGGCGCGGCTCAACGACGATCTGGAACGCTGCTGGGAAGTGCTCGCCGAGCCGGTACAAACCGTGATGCGGCGCTATGGCATCGAAAACCCGTATGAGCAGTTGAAGGAACTGACGCGCGGCAAAGGAATTACGCGCGAGGCACTGCATACGTTTATCGCAGGACTGGAAATTCCCGAAGAAGCCAAGGCCCGTCTGCTGGCGATGACGCCAGGCTCGTACACCGGCATGGCGGCTGAACTGGCCCAACGGATCGCCTAAGACAAAGACAAATACAAGGCAGGGCACGGCGGGTTGCGCCCGAACCGGGGCGCAACCCGCTACATCTCGTTATGCCGCGTATTCACCACGCGCTTGAAGCTGCGTCAGTGCCTCGCGCACGATCTCGTGCGGCGTACCTGCAATATTCACCGTAATCGCCTCCTCTGCCCCCGGCACTTCGAGCGTATCGAGCTGGCTTTGCAGCAGCGAGGGATCAAAGAAATGTCCGGTGCGCGTCTGCAAACGCTCGTGCAGCAACGCCTGCGTTCCCTGCAAATAAATAAAACAGACATCGTTATCGCCGCCGCGCAAGCGCTCGCGGTAAGCCCGCTTGAGCGCTGAGCAGGTGAACACCGCCGTCTCGCCCGCCCCTTGTTTTTCCTTGATCGCCGCGCGAATCGCGTCGAGCCACGGCCAGCGGTCTTCGTCCGTCAGCGGAATGCCGTGATGCATCTTCGCCTTGTTGGCCGCGCTATGAAACGCATCGCCATCGGTAAAGCTGCAATGCAACTGTTGCGCCAGCAATTCGCCAATCAGCGTCTTGCCCGCCCCCGAGACTCCCATCACGATCAGAATCATCAGCCGTCCCCTTCTCCTCACAGCACCGCTGCCAGCGCGAACGTCAACGCGAGGCCCAGCACCGAAATAATGGTTTCGCACAGCGACCACGTCTTGAACGTCTGCCCCACCGTCATGCCGAAATACTCCTTGATCAGCCAGAAGCCGCCATCGTTGACGTGCGAGAAAATCAGCGAGCCGCAGCCGGTCGCCAGCACCAGCAGTTCCGGTTTGACCTGAACCGCGCCCGCCGCAGCGATCGGCGCGACGATGCCGCATGCCGTGGTCATGGCCACCGTCGCCGAGCCTGTCGCCAGCCGGATCAACGCCGCCACGAACCAGCCCAGCATGAGCGGTGAAACATGCGCCGAAGTCGCCGTCTGAACGATCTGCTGCGAAATACCGCTATCCATCAACACACGGCCAAAACCGCCGCCCGCCCCGACAATCAACGTGATACCGGCAATCGGCGCCAGACAGTCAGCGCAAAACTTCTGAATCTGCTCGCGGTTAAACCCTCGCCGGGCGCCAAAAGTCCAGAAGCTCACCAGCACGGCGACCAGCAGCGCGACATCGGACGTGCCCATGAAATGCAGCAAATCATTGGCCAGGGTATGCGGCGCGAACAGCAGGTCAGCCCAACTGCCTAACAGCATCAGCAGCACAGGCAACAGGATCGTGAAAAGCGTCACGCCGAAACCCGGCAATGCGCGCGAAGGGTTGTCAGCGCTGGCTTCTGGGGCGATGAACTGCGCCGCCAGCGGATTGTTCTCTGGCAAACGGATGTGGCGGTACATCAGCAAGGCAAAGAGCGGCCCCGCGACAATCGCCGTCGGCACCCCCACGACCAGGCCATACGCAATGGTTTTGCCAATATCGGCGTGATAGGCCTGGACCGCCAGCAGCGCAGCGGGATGCGGCGGGATCAGGCCATGCACCACGGACAACCCAGCCACCATCGGCAAGCCGATGAGCAACAGTGATTTGCCGGTGCGCCGCGCGACGTTGAACGCAATCGGAATCAGCAGCACGAAGCCCACTTCGAAGAACACCGGCAAGCCCACGATGATCGCCACGCACATCATCGCCCAGTGAATATGCTTCTCGCCAAACCAGCCGATAAGTGACGTCGCAATACGTTCGGCCCCGCCCGATTCGGCCATCATCTTGCCGAGCATCGTCCCCAGCCCCACAACAATGGCGATATGGCCCAGCGTATTGCCATTGCCGGTTTCGAACGATTTGACGATGGTATTCATCGGCATACCGACCGCCAGACCCAACAGCAGCGACACGATGATCAGAACCAGAAACGGATACACCTTGTAGCGCGTAATCATCAAGATCAGCGCAGCAACTGCGATTACCGCGTAAATCAGCAGCATGTCGCCGTGAACCGTCTCCATGTGTTGTCTCCCTGCAGCGGTGTCGCTGCGCTATGTCGTTAGCTTGCGAATAGGGGAAATGCGCTCGTGTTCTTCTGTTCTTCTGTTCTTCTTTGACTGGCTGGCTTTTTGCACCGGAGCATTCAGGGGGATACGAGCGGTCTCCCGCAAACCGGTTAACCCATCCCGCCCCGGACAAACGCTGGATTCTACTGCCTCTTCATTACTATCTTGTTATTGGCGAGCGTGGAACCGTTTGTTTTTATTGAACTTTGAGGTGGAGAGTTGGAAGGCTCAGGGGGGATCATTTTGCTGCTTTGATTTTTCTGTTTCTGTCCCGGCAAGCGAGATTGGCCTAGCCTGGCCCCATGGTTTTTGCCACGATGGCGCAGGCCGGAAACCTTTTACCACTACATCGTGATCGCCTTTTTGGTACAGACATCCGCACGCAACGAGACAAACGGCAAGGTCGTCGGCAACCAGTTCAGCGTGATTCCCCCAGCGGCCAACGCCTCCTTGTCCGGCGAGTTGAAGTAATCCAGCAAACTGAACTTGCTGGTGTCGGGCGGGCCCTCGCTGACACTGCAAAGTCCTTCCTTGTAGAGCCCGGCTGGGCCAATCCACGTCAAGCTCCGGTCGAAAGCGCCGCTGTTCTGGAGGGCCAGCCAGCCACTCATCCCCTCTGGAAGATAGGGGTCCAGCGCCGCCTGATCGATGCTCCGCCCCTCTGCATCGACGAACACATACGATTTCGCCGCGTCGTAAGGTGCTTTCAGGTAGAACGTCCGCGCCGTGTTGACCCAGGACAGCGGCCAGATGCCATCTGCCACCTGGCTGTTGCACGAGGCCTCCATGCCCGGCTGCAGGGCCGCCATCTTCCATGACACCGCCCGGTAGCGGGCGAGGATCGCACCCGCCTTGTTCGGATGGCCTAGCCGGTCCAGGCCGGTTTGCGTCATCTTTTTGATCGAGGTGTAGGAATGGGATTCCGGATCGACGTAGACGCCCACGAAGCTGTGGCCCATCGGCTGGGTTACCTTGAACGGCAGGTCAATGTTTCCCGGCAGAGTCTTCGGGCTGACGAACAGCCGCAGCATGCTGATGACCATATCGGTGGTGGAGGTGATGTATTCGCCGCCACCCGCGACGTAGTTGGCCGGAGATGCCACGCCTACGACGCCGAGGCTGCGGTTTTTCAGATGCGTTTGCGCATAGAACTGCTTGTGGCCAGCGTTGGCGTAGAGGTTGCCCTGCGAGTGGCCGACGATCAGCACGGATTTGCCTTCGTTCATGACCAGTTTTTTGTACAGGGCGACGTGTTTGTTTACGCTTTTATCTATGTAGTTGTTTTCGGCTTCGAATTGCTGCTTCAAAACGCCGGTTTTTTCTTTTCTGATTCTTTCAATTTCGTCTTCAATCGACTGGGCAACTGCCGGCGAAATCGCGGAGTCTGTTTTTAATAAATAGCGCACAAACAAATCCCAGCTCAGCCCAGGATCTTCTGCCAGCTTTTGTTTTAATACACGGACCAGATCTTTTAAGAAGCCTTCTGTGGGGTTGTCGGACAACATATACTCAACTGGAGCACCATTATAATACGGACCAATCATCGCAATTAATGCCTCCCGCCCCTCAACCCTATTCGATATGTTATTCATAATTCCAGTAGCATATGAAATAACAATCTTCTTTTTACAATTATTCTCATTTGCGAATGCAGAATTTTTAAAAAACATCAACACTATAACAATAGCAATTATTTTCACATTCCTCATGACACACATGACGACTCCTTCCTCTTCATATGAACCAATCCCCCAGAATTATCCAACATATTTCCATAAGCAATCATTCGCTCCGGTGAATTAAGCATTCTCGCCTCAAGCTCTTTAACTAAAGCACGACGTCTTTTCACATCTGAAATTCTCTCTACAACACAATCGAGAGCATCTATTTCAGATATTGCTGCTTTTGTCGCCCCATCCTCCGTCCCGCCCAGCGCAATACTCGCCTCAAACGCCGCAGCAAACTGCAGCATGGCTTTCCGGGTTGGAATATCCGGATATTCTTTTTCAATGTAACTCGCCACATCAGGACGGGGCTTGAAATACTGGCCATCGACCAGCAAACCACGATGATCCATTACCGGTGGAAATGGCACATCGTCCTGAGTAATAAAATGATCCGGGTCTTTATTCGCCGCCGATGCGGCGACAGGAATAGCCTGGCTTCCTGCCGGCTTTATTTCAGCTTTTGACATTTGAGAAATATCCTCATCATTTTTGAGAAATTTCCACACAACAAATACCGAAACTACGGCAACAACAGCAAACGCCGCCCCCCACCTCATATATTTCATACGCCACCCATAAAATTATGTGGCAAGCAAAATGCCGCATTTACAGAAGGCTTTAATTTCTATTTTTCAGGCGAGCACGATCAATCAGGGATTCCACTTAAATCAGGCCGTAAAAATTATAGAGATAAGCAAAAAACATAAGTCACTCAAACAAATAACACTTCAATAACAACTTGCAACTGGACTAGCCAGCGCCATGACCATCGCTTTCGGCTGTGGCGCTGGCAGAAACCACTACATCGTGATCGCCTTTTTGGTACAGACATCCGCACGCAACGAGACAAACGGCAAAGTCGTCGGCAACCAGCTCAACGTGATTCCCCCAGCGGCCAACGCCTCCTTGTCCGGCGAGTTGAAGTAATCCAGCAGGCTGAACTTGCTGGTGTCGGGCGAGCCCTCGCTGACACTGCAAAGCCCTTCCTTGTAAAGCCCGGCTGGGCCAATCCACGTCAAGCTCCGGTCGAAAGCGCCACTGTTCTGGAGGGCCAGCCAGCCACTCATCCCCTCTGGAAGATAGGGGTCCAGCCCCGCCTGATCGATGCTCCGCCCCTCTGCATCGACGAACACATACGATTTCGCCGCGTCGTAAGGCGCTTTCAGGTAGAACGTCCGCGCCGTGTTGACCCAGGACAGCGGCCAGATGCCATCTGCCACCTGGCTGTTGCACGAGGCCTCCATGCCCGGCTGCAGGGCCGCCATCTTCCATGACACCGCCCGGTAGCGGGCGAGGATCGCACCCGCCTTGTTCGGATGGCCTAGCCGGTCCAGGCCGGTTTGCGTCATCTTTTTGATGGAGGTGTAGGAATGGGATTCCGGATCGACGTAGACGCCCACGAAGCTGTGGCCCATCGGCTCAGTCACCTTGAACGGCAGGTCGATGTTGCCCGGCAGCGTGTATGGGCTGACGAACAGCCGCAGCATGCTGATGACCATATCGGTGGTGGAGGTGATGTATTCGCCGCCACCCGCGACGTAGTTGGCCGGAGATGCCACGCCTACGACACCGAGGCTGCGGTTTTTCAGATGCGTTTGCGCATAGAACTGCTTGTGGCCAGCGTTGGCGTAGAGGTTGCCCTGCGAGTGGCCGACGATCAGCACGGATTTGCCTTCGTCCATGATCAGTTTTTTGTACATGGCGACGTGCTGGCTTACATTTTTATCTATGTAATTGTTTTCAGCTTCGAATTGCTTTTTCAGAGCAGCGGTTTTTTCTTTTCTGATCGCATCAATTATTGCATCGATTGATTTGGCAATGGCTGGCGGAACCGATGGATTTGTTTGCAATATATAACGCACCAGCAAATCCCAGCTCAGGCCGGGGATTTCCGTCGTCTTCTGCTTTAGCACTCGAGCCAAGTCACTTAAAAATCCTTCTGTGGGGTTTTCTGATAATGTATATTCCACCGGAGATTCGTTATAACTTTCCCCGATCATCGCCATCAAAGAATTCTGACCATTAAGCCGATCCGATCTATTATTCATAATTCCATTTGCATATGAAATTACCAATTTTTTCTTACAATCCCCACCAACAGCCGAAAACACTGGCCCACAAAAAAATTCAGCCCCAATAAAAATCAATATTGTTATAAATAATCGTAAATTTCTTATAAGGCACATGATGACTCCTTTTTGATTGTATAAAACAGCCCCGCAGAATTATCGAGAGAATTACCATAAGCCATAAGTTTTTCTGGCGAATCAAGCATTCTTGCCTCAAGCTCCTTAACCAAGGGATCACGCTTCTTTATTTCCTTAATTTTTCCATAAACACAGTTAAGTGCATCGTATTCTGCAATAGCAGCCTTTTTCGCCCCATCCTCTGTTCCACCTAATGCAATACTCGCCTCAAACGCCGCAGCAAATTGCAGCATGGCTTTCCGGGTTGGAATATCCGGATATTCTTTTTCAATGTAACTCGCCACATCAGGACGGGGCTTGAAATACTGGCCATCGACCAGCAAACCACGATGATCCATTACCGGTGGAAATGGCACATCGTCCTGAGTAATAAAATGATCCGGGTCTTTATTCGCCGCCGATGCGGCGACAGGAATAGCCAGGCTTCCTGCCAGCTTTATTTCAGCCCTTGATATTTGAGAAATATCCTCATCGTTTTTGAGAAATTTCCACACAACAAATACCGAAACCACGGCAACAACAGCAAACGCCGCCCCCCACTTCATATATTTCATACGCCACCCATAAAATTATGTGGCAAGCAAAATGCCGCATTTACAGAAGGCTTTAATTTCTATTTTTCAGGCGAGCACGATCAATCAGGGATTCCACTTAAATCAGGCCGTAAAAATTATAGAGATAATCAAAAAACATAAGTTACTCAAACAAATAACACTTTAATAACAACTTGCGACTGGACTAGCCAGCGCCATGACCATCGCTTTCGGCTGTGGCGCTGGCAGAAACCACTACATCGTGATCGCCTCTTTGGTACAGACATCCGCACGCAACGAGACAAACGGCAAGGTCGTCGGCAACCCGCTCAGCGTGATACCCCCAGCGGCCAACGCCTCCTTGTCCGGCGAGTTGAAGTAATCCAGCAAACTGAACTTGCTGGTGTCGGGCGGGCCCTCGCTGACACTGCAAAGTCCTTCCTTGTAAAGCTCGGCTGGGCCAATCCACGTCAAGCTCCGGTCGAAAGCGCCGCTGTTCTGGAGGGCCAGCCAGCCACTCATCCCCTCTGGAAGATAGGGGTCCAGCCCCGCCTGATCGATGCTCCGCCCCTCTGCATCGACGAACACATACGATTTCGCCGCGTCGTAAGGCGCTTTCAGGTAGAACGTCCGCGCCGTGTTGACCCAGGACAGCGGCCAGATGCCATCTGCCACCTGGCTGTTGCACGAGGCCTCCATGCCCGGCTGCAGGGCCGCCATCTTCCATGACACCGCCCGGTAGCGGGCGAGGATCGCACCCGCCTTGTTCGGATGGCCTAGCCGGTCCAGGCCGGTTTGCGTCATCTTTTTGATCGAGGTGTAGGAATGGGATTCCGGATCGACGTAGACGCCCACGAAGCTGTGGCCCATCGGCTCAGTCACCTTGAACGGCAAGTCGATGTTGCCCGGCAGCGTGTATGGGCTGACGAACAGCCGCAGCATGCTGATGACCATGTCGCTGGTGGAGGTGATGTATTCGCCGCCACCCGCGACGTAGTTGGCCGGGGATGCCACGCCTACGACACCGAGGCTGCGGTTTTTCAGATGCGTTTGCGCATAGAACTGCTTGTGGCCAGCGTTGGCGTAGAGGTTGCCCTGCGAGTGGCCGACGATCAGCACGGATTTGCCTTCGTCCATGATCAGTTTTTTGTACATGGCGACGTGCTGGCTTACGTTTTTATCTATGTAATTGTTTTCAGCTTCGAATTGCTTTTTCAGAGCAGCGGTTTTTTCTTTTCTGATTGCATCAATTATTGCATCGATTGATTTGGCAATGGCTGGCGGAACCGATGGATTTGTTTGCAATATATAACGCACCAGCAAATCCCAGCTCAGGCCGGGGATTTCCGTTGTCTTCTGCTTTAGCACTCGCGCCAAGTCACTTAAAAATCCTTCTGTGGGGTTTTCGGACAATACGTATTCTACGGGAGCTCCTTTATTAGACAAACCAATCATACTGCTTAAAGCACTTTTTCCGCGAACTCTATCAGATTGAGTATTCATAATTCCATTCGCATAAGCAATAACAAGCTTCTTTTCACAAGATATTTTTCCGCTCGCAAATACTGAATTACCAAATACAAAAATAGCACAAAAAAATACTGCAAACTTCCAAAAATAGACATATTTCATAGCACGCATGTCGACTCCTTTCTATCCCTGTAAACCAACCCTCCAGAATTATCTAGAGCACGACCATAAGCCATAAATTTTTCTGGTGAATTAAGCATCCTCGCCTCCAACTCCTTTATTAATCTTCCATTTTCCTTAAGATCGGGTATTTTTTTTAAAACACATTCAAGTGCATCCAGCTCCGATATAGCAGCCTTTTTCGCCCCATCCTCTGTTCCACCTAATGCAATACTCGCCTCAAACGCCGCAGCAAATTGCAGCATGGCTTTCCGGGTTGGAATATCCGGATATTCTTTTTCAATGTAACTCGCCACATCAGGACGGGGCTTGAAATACTGGCCATCGACCAGCAAACCACGATGATCCATTACCGGTGGAAATGGCACATCGTCCTGAGTAATAAAATGATCCGGGTCTTTATTCGCCGCCGATGCGGCGACAGGAATAGCCAGGCTTCCTGCCGGCTTTATTTCGGCTTTTGACATTTGAGAAATATCCTCATCATTTTTGAGAAATTTCCACACAACAAATACCGAAACCACGGCAACAACAGCAAACGCCGCCCCCCACTTCATATATTTCATACGCCACCCATAGAATTATGTGGCAAGCAAAATGCCGCATTTACAGAAGGCTTTAATTTCTATTTTTCAGGTGAGCACGATCAATCAGGGATTTCACTTAAATCAGGCCATGAAAATTATAGAGATAATCAAAAAGCATAAGCCACTCAAACAAACAACACTTCAATAACAACTTCCTCTTAAATCACCCCCCGCACGGCCAATAAAAAACCTCGTTGCCCGAGCCACCGCGATTCACGCGACAACCCGTACAACGAGGCAATCAAATCCAGAAAAATCAGAAAACTAAAAAATATCCGTCAGCGTTAATGTCCAGGCGCAGCCAATTCAGTAGCCGCTCGCGCCAAGCGCGTAATTTCGTCCCAATTCTCCGCGGCAACCATCGCTTTCGGCGTAAGCCATGATCCCCCCACGCAAACCACATTCGGCAGTGAGAGAAAATGCGGTGCAAGCTCGGCGGTAATGCCCCCCGTCGGACAGAATTTCAGTGCGGGAAACGGTCCATGAAACGCCTGCAACATCGGCACACCTCCAGCGGGCTGAGCGGGAAAGAACTTGACGATTTCATAACCCAACTCCAGCGCTGTGATGATGTCAGTGGGCGTCATCACACCGGGCAGCAAGGGCAAGCCTGCGTCAAGGGCCGCCTGATGCATCTCCTTCGTCAAACCCGGCGATACGCCAAACTGCGCGCCGGCCTTCTTCGCCAACGCGCATTGCCGTGGCTGGATGAGGGTACCCACGCCCACCACGATGTCGGGCGCCAACTGGCTGGCGCGCTCGATCGCTTTCAGGCCTGCCTCGGTGCGCAACGTGATTTCCAGCACCTTGACCCCGCCCGCGTAGAGCGCGCGCGAAACGTTTTCGCCCTGCTCCGCAGAATCAAACGCGAGTACCGGAATCACCGGGCCGAGGCGCACGATATCGCTTACCTGTTTCGTCGTCATAATCAGGCTCCTTGTTGCTGTGTCAGGGTTACGTGAAGATCAGGCATGGTCTGTGTCATGAGCCGCACGAGCGTAGCCCATCGGCCCGAAGACCGAAGCCCCCAGCTCCGCAGGCGCGGCCGCGGCACGAAACACGCCAAAGAGTTCGCGGCCAAAACCGGCCTCGTTATCCGCCTGATGCTCGGGTTGTGCCACGGGGCGGGCCGCCCACACCGCCGCGTCGATCTCCACATCGAGCACACCGGCTTCAGCGTCGATCACGATCATGTCGCCGCTTTGCACCTTGCCCAGCGGTCCTTGCAAGAGCACTTCGGGCGAAACGTGGATCACCGCCGGGACTTTGCCGGAGGCGCCGGACATCCGGCCATCGGTCACCAGCGCCACATGATGGCCCTGGTCTTGCAGCACACCCAGTAGCGGCGTCAGGCGATGCAGCTCAGGCATCCCGTTGGCGCGCGCGCCCTGAAAGCGCACCACGGCCACGAAATCACCTTGTAACTGATCATTATCGAAAGCGGCCTGCACCGCCTCCTGCGAATCAAAGACGATCGCGGGGGCTTTCACCACGCGATGCTGCGGCGCGACCGATGACACCTTGATGACCCCCCGGCCCAGCTTGCCCTGCATCAGGCGCAGGCCGCCATCGGCCTGAAATGGCTCATGTACGCTGCGCAATACGCTCCGGTCCTGACTGACCTCGACGCCAGGTACCCAGGTCAGCACGCCATCGAGCAGTTTGGGTTCCTGAGTGTAATGCGCGAGCCCCTTGCCTGCGACGGTGTTCACATCCTCGTGCAAGAAACCGCCTTCAAGCAGGTTGCGCAGCAAAAACGCCATGCCACCTGCGGCGTGATAGTGGTTCACGTCGGCTTTGCCATTGGGATAAATCTTCGCCAGCAACGGCACGGCTTGCGACAGCGCATCGAAATCATCCCAGTCGATCACGATCCCCGCTGCCCGCGCAATCGCTACCAGATGCAGCGTGTGATTGGTTGAGCCGCCTGTGGCCAGCAACGCCACGATGCCGTTGACGATCGCTTTCTCATCGATCACGTGACCAATGGGCATGTACTGGCCGCGCTCCACCGTCAAATCAAGCACGCGGCGGGCAGCGGCTGCGGTCAAGGCATCACGCAACGGCGTATGCGGATGCACAAAAGCTGCGCCGGGCAGATGCAGGCCCATGACTTCCATCAGCATCTGGTTGCTGTTGGCCGTGCCGTAGAAGGTACAGGTGCCCTGCCCGTGATAGGCAGCGGCTTCGGCTTCAAGCAAGGCATCGCGGCCCACCTGGCCAGTCGCAAACTGCTGGCGAATCTTCGCTTTTTCATCATTCGACAGGCCACTCGACATCGGGCCAGCGGGCACGAAGATCGTCGGCAGGTGGCCAAACTGCAACGCGCCGATTAACAGCCCCGGCACGATCTTGTCGCAAATGCCCAGGCACAGCGCCGCATCGAACATGTTGTGGGTCAGCGCCACGGCAGTACTCATCGCAATCACATCGCGCGAAAACAGCGAGAGCTCCATGCCTGCGTTACCTTGCGTCACCCCATCGCACATCGCGGGAACGCCACCGGCAAACTGCGCCACGCCACCATTTTCGCGGGCGGCTTGCTTGATCAGGTCAGGATAATTTTTATAGGGTGCGTGGGCCGAGAGCATCTCGTTGTAGGACGACACGATGCCGATGTTCGGTTCGCGGATCGCTTTGATCACCAGCTTGTCGCGGCCCTCAAGACCCGCGAAACCATGCGCCAGGTTCGCGCAGGACAGCGCACCACGAGCCGGAAACTTGCCCTGCGCCTGCGCGATGCGAGCCAGATAAGCCTGGCGGGTCGGCCGGCTGCGTTCGGTCACACGTTGCGTGACCTTGATGAGTTGAGGATGCGGGGAAACCATCGAAGCTCCTTCATCGCTGGCAGCAAACGCAGGAATGCGTTGTGCCAGATGGGTATCGTGGGGGTATCGCAGAGACTATGGAACGTATGGCGGGATGATGTTAGTAGAAAAACTACCTATTCGCAATGCCGAATCATCCAGCACACAAAAACAACAACCCCCAAATAATCCTTATTCCAAAAGGACTTTGCAAAACACGATGCCAACCCGGAATACCTTTTCGCCAAAAAATGTAGTTTTTGTACTTATTTTTGCGACTCGCACGGGATGAATCCGCTATAGTCGATGGATTCCCCGGCATTGAGCGAGTTCCCTGATGCTGCTGTCCCAGATCAAAACGATGTACAGCCAGTTGCGCCCTTCCGAGCGCAAGCTGGCCGATTACCTCACCGACGTCCCGCGTGAAGTGCTCGATCTGTCGATGACCGAACTCGCCACGCGCGCAGGCGTGAGCCAGCCGACTATCGCCCGCTTTTGCCATGCGCTGGGGTTTTCCGGCTTTCGTGAGTTCAAGATTCGCCTGGCCCAGGCGATCGTCGCGGAGGTCCCCACCGTCTTTCGTGACGTCCGCGCCGATGAACCCGCTCCCGGCGTTGCGGCCAAGGTGCTCGACCGCACCATTGGCGCGCTGATCCAGGTCCGCAACAATCTGTCTTCGGCCAGTGTCGAAGCCGCCCTCACCCTGCTCGCGCAAGCTCGCCGGATCGAGTTCTATGGCGCAGGCGGCTCAGGCATCGTCGCGCTTGACGTGCAACACAAGTTTTTTCGCCTCGGCATGCCCAGCGTGGCCTATGCCGATCCACACACATTCCTGATGTCCGCTGCGTTACTGGCAAAGGGTGATGTCGTGGTCGCCATTTCGAATACCGGACGCACACGCGACATCATCGAGGCCGCGCAGGCTGCGCTGGCGGCAGGCGCGAAAGTCATCGCCATCACGCACGGCCATTCGCCACTCGCGCGGCTGGCGACGGTCGGGCTCTTTGCAAACGTGGATGAAGATGCGGATATCTTTTCGCCCATGACCTCGCGTGTTTCGCATCTGGCGATCGGCGATATCCTGGCGGTAGGTGTGGCGCTGCGCCTCAGGCCAGAGCAGCTCGATAAACTGGCGCAGACCAGGGACGTGTTACGGCGGCGGCGGATCGACGATCCCCCCGCGCCGCACGACGCGGCCACCGCTTAAAACGGCTTGAGCACAACCAGCGCCACGGCCGCCAGCATGGCGAACACCGGCAGCTCATTGAAATAGCGGTAAAACACGGCTGGAAAGCGGTTTTCATGACGCTCGAACCGCACCAGCAACCTGCCGCAAATCACGTGATAGAGCACCAGCAAGATCACCACGCCGAGCTTCGCGTGAATCCAGCCTTGCCCGCGTCCGATGCCCACGCCCAACCATAGCCAGAAGCCGCATAACAATGCGGGCACGGCCAGAAGCGTCATGAACTTGTACAGCTTGCGTGCCATCACCAGCAAACGCGCGATGGCGGCGGGATGCGTCTCCAGCGCCAGATTGACGAAGATGCGCGGCAAGTAGAACAGGCCGGCGAACCAGCCGGTGATCAAAACGATATGAATAGTTTTTACCCAGAGCATCGGCGTGATCCTTGAGATTCCTGATTGAAGCATCGCCACTGATGAGCGATGCAAATGAGCCATAAGCAGCAAGTAGCAAGCAGCACCGCTTCAACGCGATTCGGCGCAACGGGCAGCGAGCCGCAACATTACTGGCGCGCCTCGCCGTGCCCCAGCACGACGTATTTCAGCGAGGTCAAGCCTTCCAGCCCAACCGGGCCGCGTGCATGAAGCTTGTCGTTAGAGATGCCGATTTCCGCACCCAAACCGTATTCGAAACCATCGGCAAAACGCGTGGAGGCATTGACCATCACGCTGGCCGAATCCACTTCGCGCAAAAAGCGCATGGCCCGGTCGTGATCTTCGGTGACGATGGCGTCGGTGTGGGCGGAGCCGTAGGTGTTGATATGTTCGATCGCTGCATCCAGGCCATCGACGACCTTGATGGCAAGTACCGGTGCGAGATATTCGGTGTGCCAGTCGGCCTCGGTGGCCTCCGTCAGCGGAGCGATACCCGCGGCCTGCAGCACCTCGCGCGAGGCTGCATCCACACGCAACTCGACCGCTTTCTCACGATAGATGCGCCCCAGCAGCGGCAACACTTCGCGTGCAATGGGCTGCGCCACCAGCAAGGTTTCCATCGTGTTGCAGGTGCCGTAACGGTGGGTTTTGGCGTTATCGCACACACTCAGGGCCTTGGTGAGATCGGCGCGGTCATCGACATACACATGACACACGCCATCGAGATGTTTGATCATCGGCACCCGCGCTTCCTCGATCAGCCGGGCGATCAGGCTCTTGCCGCCGCGCGGCACGATCACGTCGATGTATTCCGTCATCGTGATGAGCCGGCCGACCGCGGCACGATCGGCGGTGCCCACCACCTGAACCGCATCTTGTGGCAAACCGGCGGCCGCGAGCCCTTCGGCGATCAGCCGGGCCAGCGCGGTATTGCATTCGAGCGCCTCCGAACCGCCACGCAAAATGGCCGCATTGCCCGACTTCAGGCAGAGCGCGGCGGCATCGACCGTGACATTGGGACGTGATTCGTAAATGATCCCAATCACGCCAAGCGGCACGCGCATCTGACCGACCTGAATACCGCTAGGCCGATATTTCAGATTGCTGATTTCTCCGCTGGGGTCAGGCAGCGCCGCGACCTGGCGCAAGCCTTCGACCATCGTTTGCAACGCTTTGTCTGACAGCGTGAGGCGGTCGATAAAGGCGGCGTCGAGGCCTTTGTCGCGGGCCTGGGCAACATCGCGGGCATTCGCAGCCTTGAGCGGCGCGGCATCGCGTTCGATGGCATGCGCCACGGCTTCGAGCGCGGCATTTTTTGTGGCCGTTGAGGCACGCGCCATCGCACGCGAAGCGCGACGGGCGCGGCGGCCCAGATCAGTCATGTACTCGTCGATATTCATGGCGATTCTCGTGCCGTCACGGAATAGATGTCTGCAACGGCCAGGTGGGGAGGGTCTGTCGTGCGCGCCGGAGCCTGTGATTGGCTCCGGGTGAACTAGCGATTGTATGTCGGGTTGGAGCGCGCCGTGGCGCCGTGGCGCCGTGACGCCGCAATGGCGAGCGGCAAGGCAAAGAGCCAGGACGCGCTAGCTGGCCCGTCCTGGCGTAGAAAGCGAATGAATCATGCGTGCACGGGATGACGCGGGTTGAGAGGCGAAGCACCCTTCCCAGGCGCGGCCACGGTCATCGCCAGTTCGAACAGCCCGCTCCAGGGGTCAGGCGGCAACGCGTGGCGCAGCAGACCCAAGCCCGGCATGGCGCCCGATAGCCCCTTCACTTGCCGGTCCAGCCGTGCTGCGAATGCCAGCCCCTGTTCTAGCGAGGCTTCCGTGACACGCGCCAATGCGGGCCCCACCAGCCGCTCGCGCGGCCCCCATACCCGGTTTTCACGCAGCAACACGGCCAGCGGCTTGCCCGCCGTCACCCCACGCTTGACCCGCAACAGCATCCGCAGTTCTTCCACCACCGCCCACAGCACCAGCACCGCCGCCTCGCCTTCGCCCTTCAGGCCATCCAGCATGCGTGCAAGACGGCCGACATCGCCCGCCAGCATCGCCTCATTGAGCTTGAACACGTCGTAGCGCGCCACGTTGAGCACCGCATCGTGAATCTGGGCAAACGTCAGCACGCCAGCGGGATAGAGCAGACCCAGTTTCTGGATTTCCTGGTGCGCGGCCAGCAAATTGCCTTCGACGCGCTCCGCAATAAATTGCAGCGAGCGCCGTCCGTCGTCACCAGGCGCCATGCGCTGGTTCTGCTGCGCCATGCGCTGGCCAATCCAGTTCGGCAGTTGAGCCCGCTCGACCGGATCAATCTTCAGCGCGACACCCGCTGCGGCCAGGGCGGAAAACCAGAGCGACTTTTGCGTTGCCGCATCCAGCCGGGGCAGCGTCACAAGCATCAGCACATCGGGATTCGCTGCGGCGGCAAGGGTCTTCAACGCTTCTGCGCCGTCCTTGCCGGGCTTGCCCGACGGTATCCGCAGATCGACCAGTTGCCGCTCGCCAAAGAGCGACATCGACTGGCTCGCACCCAGCAGCGAACTCCAGTCGAAACCTCGTTCAACCGTAAAGACCGTGCGCTCGGTAAACCCCGCCGTGCGTGCCGCCATGCGAATGCGATCGCAGGCTTCCTGCGCCAGCAAATGTTCGTCGCCGTAAACGACGTAGAGCCCCGCGAGCCCTTTCGCCAGATGCGCGTCGAGCGCGTCAGCGCGTAATTGCATGATGCCTTGCCTTCATGGGCCGAGCCTTCCTCGTCGCATTCATCGCGCTTAAGCCCCCTTCACAGCGGTGGCGGCGGCAACGGCGCGCGAGGTGCAGCCGAAGGCACTTCCTCACCCGCTGCGGGATGCAACGAACGCACTACCGCCAGACGCCGGATCAACTGGTCAACCGCATCGTTTTGCATGTCAGAAAAGAGAATTTCGGTTTCCGCGCTTTTCGCCTGCGTGTATTGATCGTTGTAGGTAATCGCACGGTTCAGCGCGATTGAGCTCGGCTGAATCAGCACCCTGCCATCCGGGCCAAACAGCGTGTAGTTGAGCGTGTAGTTCAGTTGATACTCCTCAACCACGCCGAGCGAATTCAGCGTCAGCACGCTATTGCCACGCGATTCGGCCACGCGCAGCACGGCGTCGGCATTCGCCGGCACCGTGACGACGACGGTGTCGCTGCCGCCCTCCACGATCCGCGTCAAACGCGCTACCACGGAGGGTGCCGCACCGGTAATCGCCAGCCGCTTGAACACGTAGTCCTGCTGGCCGCGCAAGGTAAAACCACACGCCGTCAGCAACAGCGCACTACCGGCAAGCGTCAAAAACGATCTGCGAGTCACTTTGTCTCCTGGTCCGTCGTGGATGCCACGGTTAAACCACCACATTCACGAGACGGCCCGGCACGATGATGATCTTCTTCGCTGTCCGGCCTTCACTGAACTTCACGTACATCTCGTGCGCCAGCGCCGCCTGTTCGATGGCTTCGCGCGAAGCGTCTTTCGCCATCGTCAGCGCGCCGCGCACGCGGCCATTGACTTGCAGTACCAGCTCGATCTCAGCCTGCTCCAGCGCGGCGGCGTCAACCTTCGGCCAGGGCGCGTCGAGCAGTGGGCCCAGGGCCTCGGCGTAACCCAGCGCCTGCCACAACTCACAGGTCATATGGGGCACCACCGGATACAGCACGCGCAGCAAAATGCCGTAGGTCTCGCGCAGCACGGCGGGCTGCGCGTCTTTCGCGCTTTCGAGTGCATTGAGCATCTTCATCGTCGCCGACACGACCGTGTTGTACTGCAGGCGCTGATAATCGAAATCCGCCTGCCTGAGCACCGCGTGAATGTCGCGGCGCAAGGTCTTGTCGCTAGCGCTCGCCGTTGCCGCGGCAAAACCGCCCACGGCGCGCAATGCCGCTTGATGCGTGTAACCAAACGCCCAGACGCGGCGCAAGAAGCGGCTCGCGCCTTCCACGCCGGCGCCCGACCATTCGAGTTGCTGCTCAGGCGGCGCGGCGAACATCGTAAAGAGACGCGCGGTATCCGCGCCGTACTGGTCGATCAGCAACTGCGGATCGACGCCGTTGTTCTTCGATTTCGACATTTTCTCGATGCCGCCCAAAACGACCGGCTGGCCGTCGGCATTGAGCGTCGCGCCGACCGGACGGCCCTTGTCATCATGCGTGAGCGTGACATCGAGTGGGTTGTACCAGGTTTTCTTGCCCGCGTCGTTTTCGCGGTAGCAGGTTTCGTTCAGCACCATGCCTTGCGTCAACAGGTTTTTCGCGGGTTCGCCGAAGCTGACCAGCCCCATGTCGCGCATCACCTTGGTCCAGAAACGCGAGTACAGCAGGTGCAGAATCGCGTGTTCAATACCGCCGATGTACTGATCCATCGGCATCCAGTAATCGGTGCGGGCATCGACCATGGACGAGGCATCCGGTGCGGCATAGCGCGAGAAGTACCACGATGAATCGACGAACGTATCCATCGTGTCGGTTTCGCGCCTGGCCGCCGCGCCGCACGCTGGGCAGGTGCAATTGATGAAGGCCGCGGATTTCGCCAGCGGATTGCCGGTGCCATCCGGCACGAGATCTTCCGGCAGCACCACGGGCAGATCTTTTTCTGGCACGGGAACATCGCCACAACTCGGGCAATGAATGATGGGAATCGGTGTGCCCCAGTAGCGCTGGCGCGAAATACCCCAATCGCGCAACCGCCAGGTGACCTGACGCTCGCCCACGCCCAGCGCCTTCAGATCAGCGCTGATCGCCTCGACGGCGGCGTCGAACGTCATGCCATCGTACTTGCCGCTATTGATGCACACACCGTTTTTGTCGCCGTACCACTCCTGCCAGGCATCAGCGGAAAACGTCGCCCCTTCGCGTGCCACGACCTGCTTCACCGGCAAGCCGTACTTTCTGACGAAAGCGAAATCGCGTTCATCGTGCGCGGGCACGCCCATCACCGCACCCTCGCCATAACTCATCAACACATAGTTGCCGATCCAGACTTCAACCGGCTCCTGGGTCAGCGGATGCGTGACAGAGAAGCCGGTCGCCATGCCCTTTTTTTCCATCGTGGCGACATCGGCCTCAGCCACGCCGCCACGCTTGCATTCTTCGATAAACGCCGCGAGCGCGGGCTGCTCCCGCGCGAGGCGCGTGGCCAGCGGATGCTCGGCGGCAATCGCGCAAAACGTGACGCCCATGATCGTATCGACACGCGTGGTGAACACACGCAACAGCTTTTTTTCGCCGTCGATCTCATACGGAAAACCGAAGTTCACGCCGAAGCTCTTGCCGATCCAGTTCTGCTGCATGATCTTGACGCGCTCAGGCCAGCCCAGACCCTCGAGGTCATTGAGCAGCTCATCGGCGTACTGCGTGATACGCAGGTAATACATCGGGATTTCGCGCTTTTCGATCAGCGCGCCGGAACGCCAGCCGCGTCCGTCGATCACCTGTTCGTTGGCGAGCACAGTCTGGTCGACGGGGTCCCAGTTCACCGTGCCGGTTTTTTTGTAAGCGATGCCTTTTTCGAGCATCTTCAGAAAGAACCACTGGTTCCACTTGTAATACGACGGATTGCAAGTGGCGATTTCACGTGACCAGTCAATGGCCAGCCCCATCGACTGCATCTGGGCCTTCATGTACGCGATGTTGTCGTAAGTCCACCTGGCTGGCGGCACGCCATTGGCCATCGCGGCGTTTTCGGCGGGCATGCCGAAAGCGTCCCAGCCCATCGGCATCAGCGTGTTGTAGCCGTTCATGCGCAGATAGCGGTACATCACATCGTTGATCGTGTAGTTGCGCACGTGCCCCATGTGCAGCTTGCCCGACGGATACGGCAGCATCGACACGCAGAAGAACTTGGGCTTGCTGGAGGTTTCTGTGGTCTTGTAGGCGTCACTGGCACGCCATTGCCCTTGCACTGCGGCTTCGACGTCGGAGGGAACGTATTTTTCTTGCATGATGTGATGAATCGCTGGGTTCGGTGCGCTCGCACCGGACGGGGTGCGCTGCTAGACAGGAAGCCATCCCCTAAAGGACCGCTGCGGAGGGAAAACGCGGATTATACCGGTCGGCCGCGCCCGCTGGCATACCCTCACGTGCGTGAACAGCGGCTGGGAAAAGCGGCAAGCGCCGTGCCGGTGGCGGCAAAGCGCCCTGAAAAATCCTGGATCAACGGCGTGTGACAAAAGCCATGCGCCGCCCAATGCAGTGGGCTAATGCGCGTTGCCGGCCGCGGACGGATCGGTCACAAAACCGATCCGCGCAAGCCCCGCTTGCTGCGCCGCGCCCATCACCTGGGCAATCACTTCATAGCGGGTCGAGCGTTCAGCGCGTAGCTGAATCTCAGGGGGAGGGTCGCTGCGAGCCGCCGCGGCAAAATCGGTACGCATCTGCTCCGCCGTGATAGCCGTGCCATCCCAGTAAATCCGGTTAGCGGCATCAAGCGACAGGGTAATCATGCGAGGCGTTTGCGGTGCGGGCGCCGCGGCCACCCGGGGCAACTCCAGCCGGATCGCGTGCGTGAAAAGCGGTGCGGTGATGATAAAAATCACCAGCAGCACCAGCATCACGTCGATCAGCGGCGTCATGTTGATCTCTGCCATCGGCGCCTGGGCCGGTTTTTTCTCGAATCCGCCAAAGGCCATGTTGTCCTCCGCTATGCAGCGCTTCAGGGTTGCGGTACTTCAGTCCGGCTGGGCGCAGACGTACACATGCAGATCATGGGCAAAGGCATCCAGCTCCTCGCCCAGTTGCCGGGCAAGCCGCCCGAGCACGTTGTATGCAAGCACGGCTGGAATCGCCACGACCAGGCCAAAGGCGGTCATGATCAGCGCCTCACCCACCGGCCCCGCAACGTTTTCGATCATCGCCTGGCCGCTCGCAGCAATGCTGCCGAGCGCGTGATAAATGCCCCAGACAGTGCCCAGCAAGCCGACGAAGGGCGCGGTACTCCCCACCGACGCGAGCAGCACCTGGCCAAACTCCAGCCGCCGTTGCGAGGCGCTGAGCGCCTGACGCAACGCACGCAGCACTCTTTCGTTACGCTCGACCCGCGCCAGCAACACGCCATCAGGCACGGCTTCAGTGGTATCGAGCGCGGCTTGCGCCAGCGGCAGAAAGACCCGTTCGCGGTCAGCCTGGCGTAACGCGGCGATGCCCTCGGAGAGGTTCGCAGCCTGCCAGAACAACGCGACAGCCTGTGCTGACTGACGCTTCGCATGGCCTAGCATCCAGCCCTTGACCAGGAGAAAACACCAGCTCGCCACCGACATGGCAAGCAGGACATAAGCCACGCCGTGTGTGACGGCATCGCCGGTTTGCAGATAATGGATGACACCTGTGCTTGCCATCGAAGCCCTCCGTATTGAACCAACGACAAACGGAAAAAGCGGAAAAAACGAAAAAAACGAAAACCCCGGAACGAGTCTTTAACGTAAGCCCAGCACGTCTTGCATATCGAACATGCCGCTCGCACGATGCGCCAAAAACCGGGCTGCGCGCAGTGCGCCTTGCGCATACGACAGACGGCTCGACGATTTGTGCGTGATCTCGATGCGCTCGCCTGTGCCGGCAAAAAGCACCGTGTGATCGCCAACGATATCGCCCCCGCGAATCGTGGAAAAACCGATGGTCGAAGGATCGCGCTCGCCCGTCACGCCTTCGCGGCCATACACCGCGCATTCGGCAAGATTGCGTCCGAGCGCCTCGGCCACGACCTCGCCCATCTTCAGCGCGGTGCCCGAGGGCGCATCGACCTTGTGCCGGTGATGGGCCTCGATGATTTCGATGTCATAGCCCTGGGCAAACTGGCGCGCGGCGAAATCGAGTAGTTTCAGGGTGACATTGACGCCCACACTCATGTTCGGCGCGAAGACAATGCCGGTTTGTTCAGCAGCCGCGTGTAACTGGGCTTTTTGTGCGTCATCGAAACCGGTTGTACCGATGACGAGTTTCACGCCATGGCGCACCGCGGCCTGTACATACAGCAACGTGGCCTCGGGGCGCGTGAAGTCGATCAGGCAATCCGACTGCGCGCAAACCCGCTCGATATCGTCGCTCAGCAGCACCCCGGTGTGCCGGCCGAGCAAGGCCCCGGCATCTTGCCCAAGCTGGGGCGAACCACTCCGTTCAAGCGCACCCGAGAGTGTCACGCTGCTATCGTTGAGAACGGTTTCGATGAGCATCCGGCCCATTCGGCCAGAGGCGCCTGTAATGGCGATTTTCATGAGGATCACGCAAAAAAGAGACGAGGTTATAGCGCTGCCGCTATCAGCCACTAGAAAAAACGACGGGCCATACGGCCCGTCATTGCACTAAAAATAACCCGGTATCGGTATGGATCAGTCGCCAGTCGGCCCCACAGGTTCAGCGGGCGCGCCCTGAAGACCGCCAGTTGGCCCCACGGGATCAGATGGCACACCCTTGACGTTAGGCGGCGGCGGACGATGGAATTGCAACTGCGGTGCACCTGGCGCTGTCGCCCCTTGAGGTACGCCACCGCTCAACGTTGGCGTACTGGAGCGCACCGCCGGCCGGGAATCGCGTGTTGGGGCTGGCGCCGCGCTCGTGAGACGGTTGGCAGCCTGAGCCGCCTGGGCGTTGGCATCGGTATCGGGCACGTTGGCGGCATCCGCGGCTTCGTCCGCAGGAGAGCGGGCAACATCAGGCACCGTGGGTTCGGGCATGGCCGGAGGATTGGCCACCGTTTTGACCGCTGCCGCTTTCTTGCCGCGCCGGTCACCATCGATTTCAGCAAGCAATTCGAGATTGGATGGCAGATCTTCGCCCCCGCTCCAGCCAGTCACGAGATCGCCGGAGAAATTCACGACGAAGTCACGTTGCTGCACGATCGAGGTCGAGCCACGCTTGAAATAGAAGACGTAGTCCCAGCGATCCGCATGGAACATATCGGTCAGGAGCGGCGTGCCCAGCACCTGGCGCACTTGCGCACGCGTCATGCCGACCTGCATTTGCGCGACGGCCTCTCTTGAGACGAAGTTACCTTGAACCACGGTAATTCGATAAGGCGTAATGCTTTGGGCGATGCGCTGCGTGATGCTGTCATAGCTTCCGCAGCCGGCCAAGGCAACAACCACCGCAATCAGGGCACTACGCCCCCAGCAAACCGATCGAAATTTTGGAATCATGTCACTCACCGTGCGGGCCTGCGAACAAGCCGCGCGAGTTTTGTCGAAGTTCTGCCCAAAAGCCTGGCCAATGGACAATGATGGCCAGGACCCGCCAAAAGCCATTACTATTAGAGCCCTGAATTGTACTCTAGGGATCTCTTGTCATGACCAATCCAACCGATCTCAAGAATATCGGCCTCAAAGCGACCCTACCCCGCCTCAAGATTCTGGAAATCTTTCAACACTCTCCGGTACGCCATCTGACTGCCGAAGACGTCTATCGCAACTTGCTGCATGAAGAGCTCGATATCGGTCTCGCCACGGTTTACCGCGTGCTGACACAGTTCGAACAAGCGGGTTTGCTGTCACGCAGCAACTTCGAATCCGGGAAGGCGGTTTTCGAACTCAACGAAGGGTCGCACCATGATCACCTGGTGTGCCTCGATTGCGGCCGTGTCGAAGAATTTTTCGACATCGAAATCGAAACCCGCCAACAGGCCATCGCCAAGGAGCGCGGCTTCAAACTCCAGGAGCATGCGCTTGCGCTCTACGGCGCCTGCACGAAAGAAAACTGCCCGCACCGCAAGTAAACACATGAACACATAAAAAACCGAAGCAAACACAGCGCGCATCAAACAAAAAATTCCCGCCTGGCATGACCTGCCCCAAGCGGGAATTTTCTTTGGCTTCTTGCGGCACCCGGCGCTACATCGGGTTCGGGGATGCCGCCTCAAACAGTATCAAACAGCGTCAAGCCGCATGAGCCAGCGCGACAGCCGTATCCAGCATGCGGTTCGAGAAACCCCATTCGTTGTCGTACCAGCTCGACACCTTCACGAGACGGCCCGACACTTTGGTCAGCGTAGCATCGAACGTCGACGAAGCCGGGTTATGGTTGAAATCGATCGAAACCAGCGGCGCGGTGTTGTAACCCAGAATGCCCTTCAAGGCCCCTTCTGACGCGTCCTTCATGATCGCGTTGACTTCGTCCACGGTCGTATCGCGTTTGGCGATGAACGACAGGTCGACAATCGAAACATTGATCGTCGGCACGCGAATCGCGTAGCCATCCAGCTTGCCATTCAGCTCAGGCAGCACCAGGCCGACGGCGGAAGCGGCACCCGTTTTGGTCGGAATCTGGCTATGCGTGGCCGAACGGGCCCGGCGTAAATCTTCGTGATAGACATCGGTCAACACCTGATCGTTGGTGTACGCGTGAATGGTGGTCATCAGACCGTTTTCCAGACCGATTTTGTCGTTGAGCGGCTTGACCAGCGGCGCGAGACAGTTGGTCGTGCATGAGGCGTTCGAGATCACCGTGTGTGTGCTTTTAAGCGTGTGATGGTTCACGCCATAGACGATCGTCGCATCGACATCCTTGCCGCCTGGCGCCGAAATGATGACCTTTTTCGCTCCCGCCTTGATATGCGCGCCCGCTTTTTCTTTCGTGGTGAAAAAGCCTGTGCACTCCATCACGACATCAACGCGCAACTCGGCCCAAGGCAGCTCAGCCGGATTACGCATTGCCAGCACGCGGATCTTGTCGCCATCCACCACAAGGTAATCGCCATCCACCGACACTTCGCCGGGAAACTTGCCGTGCGCAGTGTCGTATTGCGTCAGATGAGCGTTGGTTTTCGCATCGCCCAGATCATTGATCGCAACGATCTCGATATCGTGCTTTTTACCGTTTTCGTACAGGGCACGCAGTATGTTGCGGCCAATCCGGCCGTAGCCGTTGATTGCGACACGAATCGTCATGGTTTATCTCCTGATGGCTAAAAAAATGCTTTCGCTTTTGCCTTGACTGGATGCAGACAGGCAGCCGCTGCGCCCCGGCAGGGCACAGCATGAGTTAGTCCAGCGCAGCCTTGGCCGCGGCAACGACGTGCTCGACGGTAAAGCCGAAATACTTGAACAGCACGCCAGCCGGAGCCGATTCGCCAAACGTGTCGAGCCCGACTACGCCGCCTTCGAGACCCACGTACTTGCGCCAGAAATCGGTCACGCCGGCTTCGATGGCAACCCGGCGCACCCCTTTGGGTAGCACGCGTTCGCGGTATTCGGCATCTTGCCGGTCATAGACCGTGGTGGAGGGCATCGACACCACGCGCGCCGCAATGCCTTCACGGGCAAGCGCTTCAACCGCGTTGAGCGCCAGTTCGACCTCGGACCCCGTGGCGATCAGAATGATCTTGCGTGCGACGATCTCGTCGTTCCAGTCACGCAGCACATAGCCGCCCCTGGCGATGTTCGCAATCTGCGCCTCGGAGCGAGCCGAAAACGCCAGATTTTGACGGCTGAAAATCAGGCACGACGGGCCATGGCGCTCGACCGACTGGGTCCATGCCACCGCGGTTTCAACCGTATCCGCCGGACGCCAGACATCCAGATGCGGAATCAGGCGCAAGCTGGAAACGTGTTCGACCGGCTGGTGCGTGGGGCCGTCTTCGCCCAGGCCAATCGAATCGTGCGTAAACACAAAAATGGCAGGCGCTTTCATCAGCGCAGCCACCCGCAACGCATTGCGGCTGTAATCGGAGAATGTCAGGAACGTGCCGCCGAACGCCTTGTAGCCGCCATGCAACGCGATGCCGTTGAGCGCGGCGCTCATGCCGAACTCGCGCACGCCGTAATGGATGTAATTGCCCCACTGGATGCCGCTCGCGCCGTCCGGAGCCGCATGTACGGACTTCGAAGCCTTCCAGTTCGTGAGATTGGAGCCCGTCAGGTCAGCCGAGCCGCCCAACAACTCGGGCAGCACGGCCGCCAGGCCTTCGATGGTTTGTTGCGATGCCTTGCGTGTGGCGATGGTTTCGGCGCGTTCATTGGCGGAGGCGATGAGTGCCTGCGCCTGCCGGGCCCAATCAGCAGGCAGTTTGCCCGCGCTGCGACGCTCGAACTCAGCCGCTTGCTGCGGATACTTCGCCTTGTATTGCGCAAAGGCCTTGTTCCATTGCGCTTCGTTCTGCTCGCCTGCGGCCCTGGCATCCCAGGCCGCATAAACCGTTTCGGGAATCACGAATGGACCCCAAGTCCAGCCGAGCGCCGCACGCGTTGCGGCAATTTCCTTCTCACCCAGCGGCGCGCCGTGCACATCGTGGCTGCCCGCCTTGGTCGGCGCGCCTTCGCCGATCACGGTCTTGCAGCAGATCAGCGTGGGCCGCTCCGACTGTTTGGCCTGCGCAATCGCGGCATCGACAGCGTCGACGTCATGACCATTCACCGCGCGAATCACATTCCAGCCGTAGGCTTCAAAACGTTTCGGCGTGTCGTCGTGGAACCAGTTCACGACTTCGCCATCAATCGAAATGCCGTTGTCGTCATAGAACGCAATCAGCTTGTTCAGCTTCAGCGTGCCGGCAAACGAACACGCTTCATGCGAAATGCCTTCCATCAGGCAACCATCGCCGACAAACACATACGTATGGTGATCGACGATTTTGGCATCTGCCTGGTTGAACTCAGCCGCGAGCAGCGCTTCGGCGAGTGCCATGCCTACGGCATTGGCCAGCCCCTGGCCCAGGGGGCCGGTGGTGGTTTCAACGCCGGGGGTGATGCCGTATTCCGGATGTCCGGGTGTTTTTGAATGCAACTGGCGGAAGTTTTTCAGCTCTTCGAGTGGCAGGTTATATCCTGTCAGATGCAGCAATGCATAGAGCAGCATCGAGCCATGGCCGTTGGACAGCACGAAACGATCGCGGTCGACCCAATGCGGATTAGCGGGGTTGTGCCGCAGATGCCGCGACCACAATGCCACGCCAATTTCAGCCATGCCCATCGGCATGCCGGGGTGACCGGAATTGGCCTGTTGCACGGCATCCATGGCCAGCACGCGAATTGCGTTGGCCATCAGGGAAGTAGAAGCGGGGATCTGGGTAGAAGACGGGGTCGTCATTTGAAGTCCGGAGAACGAGTTCAAAAGCATGAGAATGCGGGCGAAATCCGGAAAGCACTGCGACCCGCCACCCCGACGCACGATGCGGCGCCAGAAGAGACGCGAAACGGGCAGAGCCTTAAGCGGAAACGGCTGCAAAGCGCGCTATTCTAGCAGATCAGGGGCGCGTTTCCGTGGGCGACAAGGCCATCAAGGTAAGCACCAGGACGCTATCTGGCGCGGTAAACAACGCGCGAAGAAGCGCGGCAACACGATCATGAACAACCGCGAGAAAGACCAGGCAGATGCCAATACGATGGCGCAGGCTTCCTGCTCGCCCGGACAACGCGTCTCATGTGCCGCGTCAAATCAGTCAAATGCATCCGCTCAAATCACGACGGCCTGTTCAAGCTGCAATGCGCGACGCGTGGTATCAAGCTGGACCTGAGCACCAAGCGGTAGTGTCAAGTTCGGATCGCAATGGCCTGCGGGCCAGCCGGCAAGCACCGGGATGCCAAGCGGTGCAAACGTTGCGCTCAGCACCGGATAAATCATCGTCGGGTCTACCTTGTCCTCGGGATGCTCCCCCAACCCGGAAAAATTCCCTCCCAGCACGCCTTTCACGGAAGCCAGCTTGCCGGCCAGCCTCAGGTGATTGAGCATGCGGTCGATCCGCGCCGGTGTTTCATCGACATCCTCGATAAAAAGAATCGCGCCGTTTGTATCTATTTCATAGGGCGTGCCAAGCAGACTCACTTGCAGCGAAAGATTGCCGCCTACCAGGCGTCCGCTCGCCACGCCCGGCGCCAGCGCCGCCAAGGCGAACTCAGGCGGCGGTGCAAACCACATCCCCGGCGTCACACGCCCTTCAATCATGTTGAAGACATCCGCTTCGGTCGGCGCAAGCTTGGGAACCAGCAGATCCGATGACAGCATCGGCCCGTGAAATGTGACAAACCCCGCGTGCCGCTGAATCGCTGCATGCATGGCGGTGATATCGCTATAACCGATAAAAGGCTTGGGGTTGGCACGCAGTAACGCGTAATCAATTTTGTCGAGCAGCCTGCCCGAGCCAAAACCACCGCGCAAACACCACACGGCATTGATCTCGGGGGCCGCAAATGCAGCGTGCACATCGGCAAGCCGCGCGGCATCCGTGCCCGCCAGAAAATCGAAGGGCGCGGGCCGGGTGTCACGGCAAGCAGGCATTACCCGCGGAACGAAACCGCGTGCGCTCAGCCAACGCGCGGCTTCATCAATCTTGCTGGGCTCCGTTGAAGCAGGTGCAACAATAGCCACGCCGCCACCCGGCTTAAGCGCAGGAACCGGCGTGGCACCGGCATGAGGAAAGCGCGAGGCAAAATCCGTCGTAGTGGTGGCACATCCGGTCAGTGCGGCACTTGCCGCCCACAAGGCACTCGCGGTGGTTTGGGCAAGAAAATTTCTTCGGTTCATTGATATGAGGAATTCCGTTTCTTGTTTGTCGTTATTTAGACGGATACCTGGATCTCGCTCAAATCCTATTCAATCTAGGCCAAAGCCTAGACCTAGTCTCTCAAACTTAAGTTAATTCTTAAAGCTAACGCCGTAACACTTTGGCACAATCACACGCTGGTTGTCCATTAAGGTGGCCGCCTGGGCGCAGCCCCCTGTTCTGATTCCTCGTGCTAGAACAATCCGGAGAAATTCCATGGCCGCTCCCCGTCCAGCTGGCGTTCCCTGGCTGACCCCATACCTGACCGTGCGTGATGCGCGCATCGCCATCGCTTTTTTCGAAGCCGCGTTTGGCTTTGTTGTACGCGATAGCGTTCAGGATAACGGAGTCGTCATGCATGTCGAAATGACCTACCAGGATTCGCTGATCGTCATGTTCGCGCCCGAAGGCGCATTCGGCTCGATAGCGAAAACCCCAAAAAGCGCGGATGCAATCGCACCGCAGTCGTTTTATCTGTATGTCGACGATGTCGACGCAGTGTATGAACGTGCGCTAACTGCTGGCGCAAAACCACTGAGCGAGCCACAGGATCAATTCTGGGGCGACCGGTTTGCCCAGATCGAAGATCTGGATGGTTACCGTTGGGCGCTCGCTCGCCACATTTCTTGAGCCAATGAGTATTTTTTTGATGCCCCGTTTCTTCGTCGGCACTCCCTTTCAGCCCGGCGACCTAATACAGCTTCCCGATGACGTCACGCGTCACATCCAGGTCCTGCGGCTGCAAGCTGGCGATTCCATCGTGCTTTTCAATGGCGAGGGTGGCGAATACAGCGCGGAACTCATCGAGGTCGAACGCCGCTCAGCAAGCGTCAAGATCAATGATTTCCGTGACATCGAAGTCGAACTGCCCTATCAGTTGACGCTAGCTCAAGGGATTGCCGGGGGCGACAAGATGGACTGGCTAATCGAGAAAGCGGTCGAACTGGGCGTTTCCACCTTCGTTCCGCTCACCACGACGCGCAGCGTAGTGCGCCTGTCTGGAGAACGTGCGCAGCGCCGTCATGGACACTGGCAAGGAATTGTGCGCGCGTCATGCGAGCAGTGCGGCCGCAACCGGTTGCCTGAAGTCGCACCGGTTCGGGAAATCGCCACCTGGCTGGGCGCGCTGCCCAAGCAGCCCGCCGAAGGAGAGTTGCGGCTATTGCTGTCGCCACGCGCCAGCATCAGCTTCGCCGCGCTGCCCACTACAGCACCGCACGGCAGGATCATCGTCCTGGTTGGGCCGGAGGGCGGGTTCTCAGCAGCGGAAGAAGCCGCCGCCACCGAACATAACTTCAGCGCGGTAGGCCTCGGCCCACGTGTGCTGCGCACTGAAACCGCCGGCATAGCCGTACTCTCTGCGCTGGCGGCCCGTTGGGGCGGCTGGTGATTGTGCGGCATAGGCCGCCAAAGGTGTGACGCCCTCTCGCTCATGCCTTGATTGCACGACCAAGAACAAAGGGCTCGCCAGTTGAATCAACTGGCGAGCCCTTTGTTCATCATCTCAAGCTAATGAGCAAGCTAATAAGCAGGCCAACGAGCCGACAGGCTCAGGCAAATGAGTAAAACACCCTGAATGCAATCTTGCGTTCGGCCCAGAACTCAGCGGCCTCACGGAACACATCGAGCAGGGTTTCACGCGCTTCCTTGTCGAACTTTTGCGCGACCGGCAACGCATCAAGCACGATGACAAAACCCGGTTGCGTTCCCGCCTTTTGCACCAGATCTGTCAAGCAGTCGTACAGCGCATCATAATTTTTGCCGAAATGCTTCGGAAACAGAAAAGATGTCGCAATTGTTTCAAGCACTTCCAGCTTGGTTTGGGCATTAGCGCAATGCGCATAAAGAAAATGCTGGCCAAGCCGATGAGCTTCGTCAGCCAGGTCCTGCACGCGAAATGCACGTATCGACTGTACGATGTTTGGTCGTACGGTCTTGAAAAGACTCATGGGGCCCTCGTTCGATGAAAGCACAGCGCTGGCTTCGTTCTGGACTTCCTCATCATGACTGGCGCCGCGCATCTGCATCTGCATGACGCGCCGGAACAGATTGCCGTCGCCAGCCGCGAAAAAGTCTGCCGCGACTCCGGAGTTGTGCTCGTAGATGTTATCGCTCATACCGTTCATCCCGATGTCATCCAGCAATACGTTTAAAACTCGCGTAGTGGTCGTCGGAGTAGTAACAGTTGCTGGTTTGCCGTAACGGACCACCGCAGACAATACGCTTTGCACCCCGGTTACGGGCGCGCCGCGCAGCTACGGTGTACTCGTGATAAAAGCCACGCTGGCGTTGCGGTAGCAGCCGCTCGCGGTTACCGAATATGATGCCGTCCTTCTCATACGGATAAGGCCCGCCTGCTTCAATCAGCCGGAGCGTTTTAACTGCCGCACGCGGCAATTGCGCCGTTGTAACCGTATCTTGAACCTGCTCCGAAAAACCGGTATCTCGCGCGTATGCGCTGTCAATGTAGCCACTGCCAGCACTGCTCATGGCGAAGGCAACAATCATTACGCCATGACGAAACCCAGTGCGTGTCATGAATCTGGCTTCCCGCTTGTCGGATCACGAATTTGACGACCATGAAAAGCGTAAGGGTATCGCTAATGGCCCACAGAATCAATCTCGGCCTGCCGCACAAATGGCTCCCCCGGTACCGCATCTCTACTACCCAGCCAAATCTTGACAATTTATGACAGATTATTTTATCCCAATTGAGATAAAATAATCTCGATGGCGCAAGTCTGAGCATGGGAGTTACCGTCTCTCATCGGTCCCGATCCACTTTCATGCGAGGCTGCGTCATTCAGCCTTTTGGGGGCAACACTCCCCTGTTTGCCCCAAGCGTACCCACCGTGGGTACGCTTTTTTTTGCTCCGCGTCAGGGTGTTACTTACCGCGTGTGGCCGCGACATCCGCCACCAGCAGTGCCGTCATGTTGACAATGCGCCGCACCGTTGCCGAAGCGGTCAGCACATGCACGGGCTTGGCTGCGCCCAGCAGCATCGGGCCAATCGCAATATTGTTGCCCGCCGCCGTCTTGAGCAGGTTGTAGGAAATATTCGCGGCGTCGATGTTGGGCAGCACAAGCAGGTTGGCGTCACCTTCAAGGGTCGATTCGGGCAGCACCTCGCGGCGCAGGTTGGCATCGAGCGCCACGTCGCCATGCATTTCGCCGTCCACCTGCAAGTCTGGTGCACGCTCTTGCAGCAGCGTCAGCACATCGCGCATTTTTTGCGCGGAGGGCGCGTGGCTCGTGCCGAAATTCGAATGCGAAACCAGGGCGATCTTCGGCTCGATGCCAAAACGTCGCACTTCTTCCGCAGCCATGATCGTGATTTCAGCGAGCTCTTCCGGTGTCGGATCCGCGTTCACGTGGGTATCAACCAGGAAAATCTGCCGTCCGGGCAACACGAGCGCGTTCATCGCGGCATACACGCTGCAGCCTTCGCGCTTGCCAATCACTTGATCGATAAAGTGCAGATGACGATGCGTGGTGCTGATCGTGCCGCAAATCATCCCGTCCGCTTCGCCTTTTCTGACCAGCATCGAGCCAATCAGCGTGGTTCGGCGGCGCATTTCGAGCTTTGCCATCTGCTGGCTGATGCCCTTGCGCGCCATCAGTTTGTGATAGGTCTGCCAGAAATCACGATAGCGTTCGTCATGATCGGTATCGACCACGCTGTAATCCTGGCCCGCCGTCAAACGCAGGCCATAACGCGCGATACGCTGCTCGATCACGGCTGGACGGCCGATCAGAATGGGTTTGGCCAGTTTTTCGTCAACCACGATCTGGACCGCGCGCAGCACGCGCTCTTCTTCGCCCTCGGCAAAAACAATACGTTTTTTGTCCGCTTCCGCGCTGCGTGCAAGCTGGAAAATCGGCTTCATCGTCGTACCGCTGTGATACACGAACTGCTGCAAATGCTGTTCGTAGGCTTCCATGTCTTCGATCGGACGGGTCGCCACGCCGGAATCCATTGCGGCCTTGGCCACCGCAGGCGCGATTTTCACGATCAGGCGCGGATCGAAGGGCTTCGGAATCAGGTACTCAGGGCCAAACGATAAATCCTGAATGCCATACGCCGTCGCCACGATGTCGCTTTGCTCCTGGCGCGCCAGTTCGGCAATTGCATTCACAGCGGCAATTTCCATCTCACGTGTCACGGTCGTCGCGCCCGCATCCAGCGCGCCCCGGAAGATGAACGGAAAGCACAACACGTTGTTGACCTGATTCGGATAATCGGTGCGGCCCGTGGCCAGCACCGCATCCGGACGCACCGCCAGCGCTAGCTCAGGCAGGATCTCGGGGGTGGGATTGGCGAGCGCGAGAATCAGCGGCCGCTCCGCCATCTGCTTGACCATCTCCGGTTTCAGCACGCCGCCGGCGGACAGGCCGAGGAAAATATCCGCCCCTTCGATCGCCTCCATCAGCGTGCGAGCCTCGGTCGGGCGGGCAAAACGGTCCTTGTCCGGGTCCATCAGTTCCGTGCGGCCCTGATACACCACGCCCGCCAGATCAGTCACCAGAATGTTTTCGAGCGGCAAGCCAAGATCGACCAGCAAGTCGAGGCACGCCAGCGCCGCAGCGCCCGCACCAGACGCAACCAGCTTCACCTGGCGGATATCCTTGTTCACCACTTTCAGGCCATTGGTGACCGCCGCCGCGACGACAATCGCCGTGCCGTGCTGGTCATCGTGGAACACCGGAATCTTCATGCGCTTGCGGCATTCGCGCTCGACGATGAAGCAGTCCGGCGCCTTGATGTCTTCCAGATTGATGCCGCCAAAGGTGGGCTCAAGTGCGGCAATGACCTCGACCAGCTTGTGCGGATCGGATTCGTTGAGTTCGATATCGAACACGTCGATGCCGGCGAACTTCTTGAACAGCACAGCCTTGCCTTCCATCACGGGTTTCGACGCCAGCGGCCCGATATTGCCCAGCCCGAGCACCGCCGTGCCATTGGTCACCACACCGACCAGATTGCTGCGCGCTGTAAACCGGGCAGCGTTCAGCGGATTCTCGACGATCGCTTCGCAAGCAAACGCCACGCCCGGTGAATACGCCAGCGCCAGATCGCGCTGGTTAATCATCTGCTTGGTCGGTGCGATAGCGATTTTCCCGGGAGTGGGAAACTCGTGATAATCGAGCGCAGCTTCGCGGAGTTTGGTGTGGACAGGATTGGAGGAATTCGAATTCGACATAAGGCGGGCTTGGGAGTGCGGATTAGAATAGATGTTCGGTCCCATTGTAGCCGCAATCCCTCGCCCTATTTGTCCGATCAAGGTGCGACTGCTGTGACCAGAATAGCGCCCGGACAGTACCGAAACAGCATCAGACAGCATCGGCGTCTGCCATGCTGGATCACGTTAAAACACATCAAAGCATGTCAAGCGCCGTTCAAATTTCGCCAATGCCGGCCATGACCTGACAAGACAACGGCATTGCCCACCCGCCCTGCGCCCGTCTTCCTCTCTCCACATCCCCCTGCCATGCTTTCCGAGTTCTCGCTCATCGAGCGTTTTTTTGCCCGCCGCCCCCAAGCCTCCCGTCACGCGACGCTAGGCATCGGCGACGATTGCGCGTTACTCGCGCCGCCCAAAGGTGAAACGTTCGCCATTTCAACCGACATGCTCGTTGAAGGGCGGCATTTTCTTGCCGATGTCGAGCCGCACGCGCTGGGACACAAAGCGCTCGCCGTCAACCTGTCGGATCTGGCCGCGATGGGTGCCCGGCCGCTCGCTTTCACCCTGGCGCTGGCGCTGCCCGAAGCTCGCGCCAGCTGGCTCGAAGCCTTCAGCAATGGCTTGTTCGAGCTGGCGGAGCGCTTTGGTTGCGAACTGATCGGCGGCGATACCACGGCGGGGCCGCTGAACCTTTGCCTCACCGTGTTCGGCAGTGTGCCGCGGCAGCAGGCGCTGCGCCGCGACAGCGCAGCGGCGGGGGACGATCTCTGGGTCTCGGGCACGCTCGGCGATGCTCGCGCAGGCTTGGCCGTGCTACGTGGCGAGTGGCAGATTGCGCCCGACGATGCGGCAACGTTTCGCCGCGCGCTTGAGCGGCCCGAGCCGCGCATCGAACTCGGCCTCGCATTGCGCGGGCTCGCTCATGCAGCCCTGGATGTATCGGATGGGCTCGCGGGCGATCTGCGGCACATCCTGGCACGCTCGAACCTGAGCGCCACCGTTGATGTCGATGCCGTGCCCCGCTCGGCTGCATTGCGCCGTTTGCCGCTCGCGCTGCAACGCCAGGCGACGCTCGCGGGCGGCGACGATTACGAACTGTGCTTTACCGCCCCCGTCACGGCACGTGCCACGCTCGATACCCTCGCCCAGCAAATCGGCGTGCCGCTCACCCGGATCGGCACGATCCATGCCATCGCTCCCGATGAAGCAGCCAATCCGGCCAATAACGCCAATACGATCGGTACAATACGCGCTCCCAAAATTACGGCGCAGGCCAAGGTCCGCTGGACCGATGCCACGGGCACACCGCTCACGCTGAACTTGCAAGGCTTCGACCATTTCCATGCAGACTGACCCTTCGCTCGACTCTACCCACGCCAGCGCGCCCTCATCCGCTCCTGTCCCGCCCAAGCGCCGCGCGACGGCGCGTTTCATGCTGTCGCATCCGCTGCACCTGGTTTCGCTGGGCTTCGGCAGCGGCCTTGCGCCCTTTGCCCCAGGCACGTTTGGCACGTTGTTTGGCTGGGTTTCATTCGTCGTGTTCAGCCACTATCTGACCGTCGTCGAATGGGGCGTGCTGATTGCGGCAGGCTTCGTTGCGGGTATTTATCTGTGTGGCTTTACCGCGCGCAAGCTCGGCGTCGATGATCCCTCGCCGGTGGTCTGGGATGAAATCGTCGCGTTCTGGCTGGTGCTGCTGATGGTGTCCCCGGTCACGTTTAGCGGCCAGCTCGGAGCGTTCCTCGTATTTCGTTTCTTCGACGCAGTAAAGCCACAGCCAATCCGCTACTTCGATCGCAAACTCAAGGGGGGGTTTGGCATCATGTTCGATGATCTGGTGGCGGCCTTCCTCACGCTGCTGGTACTTGCGCTGTGGCGCATGTGGGCCTGAGTTTCCCAGGATGCACCCGGGGTTCAGCCGCCTGAGCGTCGAGCGTCTTTTCTTTCTTCTTGTCACGCCGCGACTTGCCAGAGCCTTCCATGTCCGCTGATACCCTGCTGCATCAACTCGCGCAACGCGTCGGCGAGCGTCTTCATGAAACCCGGACGCTGCTTGCCACCGCGGAGTCCTGCACCGGTGGCATGATCGCCAGCGCGATCACCGGGATCGCGGGCAGCAGTGGCTGGTTTGAGCGGGGCTTCGTGACCTATTCGAATCAGGCCAAAAACGAGATGCTCGGCGTACCCGTCAGCCTGATCGACACTCACGGTGCGGTCAGCGAACCCGTCGCACGAGCCATGGCTGAAGGCGCGCTATGTCATAGTCAGGCGCAGGTCACGCTGTCAGTAACGGGCATCGCGGGGCCAGGTGGCGGCACAGAAACAAAGCCCGTTGGAACGGTTGCGTTTGGCTGGAGTAATGGCACGCACACACAGGTCGAAACCCGGCACTTCAAAGGCGACCGGCAGCAGGTCCGGCACCAGGCCGCCTTGCACGCGTTACATGGGCTGCTCAGGCTGCTGGATCAGAGGGACACTGATGGCTCAACCTTGAGCCGTCGTCAACGATAAACATTGATCTGGTCGCGGGTTTTTTGTGCAGCCTGAGCCGCAGCCTCGGCAAAATCATCGCCTTTGCTCGCGTAAATAATCGCCCGCGACGAATTAATCAGCATTCCCGCTCCCAATGCCGAACGTCCGGCCCGCACGGTGGCTTCCACATCGCCTCCCTGCGCGCCAATGCCTGGAATCAGCAGCGGCATTTCACCGACCATGCGGCGCACGATTTCAATTTCCTGCGGGAAAGTCGCCCCCACCACCAACCCCAGTTCGCCGCTAGCATTCCATTTTTCAGCCGCCAGTTGCGCCACGGCCTGGTACAGCGGCCGGCCCGCGACATCGAGAAACTGCAGGTCTGAGCCGCCTGGGTTCGAGGTCCGGCAGAGCACGATCACGCCTTTACCCGGATGCGCGAGATACGGCTCGATCGAATCAAAACCCATGTACGGATTCACCGTCACGGCGTCGGCGCGATAGCGTTCAAAGGCTTCGCGTGCATATTGTTCAGCGGTACTGCCAATATCGCCGCGCTTGGCGTCGAGAATCACCGGCAATCCTGGATGCCGCAGATGGATATGCGCGATCAGCTGTTCGAGCTGGTCTTCCGCCCGATGCGCCGCGAAATACGCGATTTGTGGTTTAAACGACGAGGCGTAAGGCGCGGTTGCATCGACAATCTCGCGGCAAAACTCAAAAATGGCATCGGCGCGATGAGCGAGCGCCCCCGGGAATTTAGCCGGATCAGGGTCGAGACCCACGCACAACAGGGAATTCGTCTGCTGCCAGGACTGGCGCAACGTCTGGATAAAAGAGGGCATGAGAAAACTCGCAGCGAGCCGGTAACGGCGGGGACGGATAACGAATAATGAATAACGAATGAGGCGCGTAGTTTACACGTCGCCGCGTTTAATCCAGACGTGGCCACGCGCCGCGCCGGACACTCAGGGCGACTGCGGCAACTCGGCAGCCCCCATGCGACGCGCAATCACCCGCGTGCGCGAAGCCAGCCAGGGGGAGTTGCGATTCGCATCGAAATATTTCGGCCGGGGCAGTATCACCGCCAGGCGCGCGGCCTGCCAGCCACTCAGCTGTGCCGCCGAACTCTTGTAGTAGTAGCGCGCCGCGGCTTGCGCGCCATATACGCCATTGCCCCATTCGACGGAATTCAGATAGATCTCGAAGATCCGCTCCTTGTCCAGCAGCGTCTCGAGCATCCACGTGATGATGAGTTCCTGCCCTTTGCGGATATAGCTTTTTTCACGGGACAAAAACAGGTTTCGCGCCAGTTGCTGGGTAATGGTCGAGCCGCCAGCAACAATCTTGCCGCGCGTCTTGTTTTTTTCCCAGGCGGACAGGATGGCATCGGTTTCGTAGCCGTTGTTACTGGCGAAATTGGCATCTTCGGAAGCGATGATCGCGCGTTTCAGATTGCGCGAAATTTGCTCGTACGGCACCCATGTGTGCTGCAGCGCCAGGCCCGGATGGTCGGCGGCCAGGCGCCATGCGTCTGAGCGCATAAACGCGGTAGATGACGGATTCACATAGTTCCACACGCCAATCTGGGCGAAGTAATACGCCTGAGTCGCCAGCCAGGCGCTGGCGAGCACTGCGCCGACATACAAAATCCAGCGCATGAGCGCTGGCTGGCGATGCTTGCGTCGGGTAGCGGTCATGGTCGCGCTCTTGATCTGGGAATCGGCGTGATGTGTGGCAGGGCCGGCAAGGCGATGGCCGGTTAGCCGCCCTGGCCAGGGTGAGCGGCCCCCTGCATTTCATCGCGCAGTAGTTGCAGCACGGGTGCGCTATCGGGCCGCTTGCCGCGCCAGACGAAAAAGGCTTCGGCAGCCTGTTCGACCAGCATGCCCAGACCATCTTGTGCACGCGCGCCAAACGCCCGCGCGTGCTGCATGAAGACGGTCGGCTGGGCGCCATACATCATGTCGTAGGCAAACGTACCTGAGCCGAACACACGGTCGTCGCATTCAGGCACGGCACCTTCGAGGCTGCCTGCCGTTGCATTGATGATCACGTCGTAGACCTCGCGCCCCACGCCTTGCGGACCATCGCCCAGCAATGCACATCCGGCGGCGCTCGCTGCTGCGGCAAACTGGCGCGCCAGCGCTTGCGCCGTTGCGGCGGTGCGGTTCGCAATCGTGAGTTGCGCGGGCTTGCATTCGAGCAACGGCAGCATCACGCCGCGCGCCGCACCGCCCGCGCCCAGCAGCAAGATCCGCCGCCCAGCCAGCGACACGCCGTGATTGCGCTCGATATCGCGCACCAGGCCCACGCCATCCGTGTTGTCGCCATAAATGCCATCAGCATCGCGGCGCAGCGTATTGACCGCGCCCGCCGCTGTGGCCCGCGCCGAGAGCTGGTCAGCGAGCGCGCAAGCGCGCAGCTTGAACGGCACGGTGACATTTGCCCCATGCCCATCTTCCGCGAAAAAGGCCTGCACCGCCTGCTCGAAAGCCTCTACGGACGGGCACAGCCGGCCGTACTCAAGCGGTTCGCCCGTTTGCTGCGCAAAAAGCGTATGGATGCGCGGCGATTGGCTGTGTTCGACGGGGTTACCGAACACCGCGTAACGAGCGAAATGCGCGGATGTTGTCGGGTTCATGCTTCAGGCTCCGTGACGGGGGCATCAGCGTCGTCGGCATCCAGCTGGGAAGGTGTGGCGGTAGCGGTAGCGCTAGTGGTCGTAGCGCTAGTGGTGGCGACATCTTCGTCCGCGGCCCACGCCTCTTCTCCGGTTTGCGCTTCGGCCTCGCCTTCGGCTTCGCTTACAGCGGATTCGTCAGCGTTATCCAACTCGCCTGCACCACCTTCGTCGTCCCCGTCGTCCATCCCTGCGTCAGCGCCATCTTGCCCGCCAGCGGCATCGGCACCGGTGGCGGCAACCGGCGCGGCAATCACGTTGAGCAGGCGCACCGAAGCCTCCACCGTCAGCTCGTCGAGCGCCATCACCTCCAGCAGCACGCGCGTGCCACGCGCATGCACGCCGAGGCCCGGCACATGCAGCAACAGCGGGATTTCTTCGAGGCGCACGAGATCATCTTTCACCACCGCCGCGACAACCTGCTTCCTGTTTTCCTGTTTGAGCCAGCGCAAGCACCAGAAATACTCCATGCGGCGCTGATAGTCGGCATACGCCGAATAGGTGTCGTCAAAGCCTTGCACCACCGCGAAAAGATCCGCGTCCCGGGGCTTGAACGGGGCGACGAGCTTGGCCGTCACGCCATGGCGCACACACGCAAGCAACTGCCACTGATTCACCAGATCGACGTAACGGCGCAGCGGCGAGGTGCTCCATGCGTATTGTTCGACGCCCAAGCCTTCGTGCGGCGCGGCGCTGGTCTGCATGCGCGTGCGCTTTGGCCCGCCCGGCGTACCAAAAGCCCGCTGCGAACGGTAAATGCCCGGCACGCCGTGATCGTGCAACAGCGCACCCCATGAGGAATTCGCCAGAATCGCCAGCTCAGCGACGATGGTATCGAGCGGTGAGCCGCGCCGCCGTGGCGTAATCGTCACATGCTCGCCTTCGACGTAGAAATTAAAGTCCGTATTGCGCTGCACTTCGCGCCGCAGACCATAGCCTGCCCGTGCCTGCTGGCGTTTTTCGAAAAGCGCCTGGGCAAACGGCCACAACACGGCGATATCGTCCTTGTGCGGATACTCGCCGGTGCCTGCGGCGAGGGTTTCTTCTGTCACCTGTTCATCGAGCGTGTTGAGGCGCAAGTTGTGCTTGACGAAAATACGCTCCACGCGCGTTTCGCTGGCGACGATCTCCTGGGTTTCCCGGTTCACGATCACATACAGCGACAGCGCCGGACGCAAGCCGCCTTCGGCGAGCGTGAAAACCTCCACCACGGCGTCGGGCAGCATCGTGATCTTGTCGCCAGGCATATAAACGGTCGACAGCCGGGCGCGGGCAATCTCGTCAACCGCGTCGCCGCGCTCAATGCCCAGCGCGGGCGCGGCGATATGCACGCCAATGCGCACACGGCCATCGTTTAGATGTTCGATCGAAAAGGCATCGTCGATTTCAGTGGTCGTGATGTCATCAATTGAAAAGGCTTCAACCCCGGCCTCGGGCAGATCGTCGGGCAGCGCCCCCACGCTTACCGGCGGAAACGCCGTGCCATGTGGGAACTGCTCCGACAAAAAGCGTGCCTCATGCAACGCGCGTGGCGAAGCGATCCCGCCACATTCCAGCATCAGCCGCGCCATGGACATGCCGCGCGCCGCGGCGGCGGCTTCGAGCGCCTTGTATTCGATCGTGTTTTTATCGGGCCTGGTGAGTAGTCCCAGCGCTTTGCCAGCCAGTGCCTCGGGCAACTCGCCGGCCTTCAGTTGCGTTTCGTACTGCGCCTGAACCAGCGCCTGCTGACGCTTACGGTCGAGCGCTGCCAGCGCCATCTGCAACTGTTCATGCGGCGCGCGCTGATACTGGCCGCGCCCCTTGCGGCGAAAATACACCGGCGCACCATGCAGGCGCAAAATCAGCGCAGCGCGCTCTACCGCCCCAAACGTTGCACCAAAATAATCAGCGCCCAGCGTGGCAAACGGAAACTCTTCGTCGGGCGCGCATTCCCACAGAAAATCGAGGTCAATCCCCTGCGCCAGCGCGTCGGCCTGCTCTATCAGTTCCGCAGCGGAGGGCTTGTCGAATTCGATCAGCACGTCTTTTGCCCGCACCTTGGCGCGACGCCCGCCTGGCAACTCGACCTGGAAGGCATCACCCTGACGCGACAGAACGCTACCTGCCTTGAAACTACCCGATTCCTCGAAAAAAACGTTCACTCAAATACTCTCATTCGGACGCTCAACCGCGACCGCATCGAACCGTCAATGCGATGCCCGGCTGGTCGTGATGGTGGTTAATAGGGATAAAGGATTAAGGGATTAAGAATCGGTCAATAAGGGATTAGTCGTGACGTGAGGGCTTCGTCAGGCCTGCAAGCCTCGAACCAGAAACCGGATGAGCGGCATCACAAAAAGCGAGCACCTCATCAACGTACTGTTCGAATTCGCTGATGGTGTGATCGCTGCCTTCCAGCAACCGGGTCGATGCGCCGGGATAGCGCGCGAGCATCTCGCGGTAATCCAGCACTTCGTCGCCTTGGGCGGCAAGAAGAAAGTAGCGCTCAGGATGGGTCACGGCAGCGACCTCAAGCGAGCGCAGTTCATCCAGATGATGTGGCAGGACGACGATGCTGCCGCCACCATGCCATAACGGCTGCTCGCCCAGATAAGCGCTGAGATCGCGTTGCGGCAAGACGGCGGGGTTGAGCAGCACCGCTGGCCAGCCATGCTTTTGCGCCAGATGAGTGGCAAAGTAGCCGCCCAGCGAACTGCCAATCACGCTCACGCGCTCAGGCCGCGCTGCCGCGACCTGTTTTTCGGCCAGCGCGATCGCGTCTAACGGCGAGACCGGCAGCGCCGGACAGCACCATTCATCAGAGCGGCCCCGCTCCGCCATGCGCCCGGCCAGCAGTCGCGCCTTGAATGATTCAGGCGACGAACGAAAGCCATGCAGGTAAAGAATCATGCGACGCCTCGCGCACGCCCGATGCATCGGCTAGACAGGGCATCGAGCAGTTTCTGGTGTACGCCGCCAAACGCGCCATTGCTCATCACGAGAATCTGGTCGCCAGGCTGTGCTGCCGCGGCCACCGCCTTGACCAGCGTCTCGAGATCGCTAAAGGCCTGCGCCTTGTCGCCCAGTGGCGCCAGCGCTTGCGCGAGATCCCAGCCAAGCGCGTCACGCCCGGATGGCGCGCCGTAACCGAAAACCTGATCGGCATCGGCCAGGCTCTCAGGCAACTGGGCCTTCATGACGCCGAGCTTCATGGTGTTGGAGCGCGGCTCCAGCACCGCGAGAATGCGCGTGCGCTCGTGGCCCACCCGCGTGCGCAGCCCGGCAATCGTCGTGGCAATGGCACTAGGATGATGGGCGAAATCGTCATAAACCGTCACACCATCGACGCTGCCGCGCACTTCCATGCGGCGCTTGACATTGCGAAAGCACGCCAGCGACTGCGCGGCCGTGGCTGGCGGCACACCGGCATGACGGGCAGCGGCCAGCGCGGCCAGCGCATTCATGCGGTTATGTTCGCCTTGCACCTGCCATTCGACCTCGCCCGCGCGCAGGCTGTGCCAGTACACCGCGAAACGTTCATCAACCGGCACGCCATCCTGGGCTGGTAAAGCCTGCCAGCCGCCCGCCACGCCAAAACGCTCCACTTCGCTCCAGCAGCCGCGCCCCAGCACTCGCTCCAGTGCCAACGCCTGGCCATTACTCACAATGCGTCCGATACCCGGCACCGTGCGCACCAGATGATGAAACTGGGTTTCGATAGCCGCCAGATCCGCAAAAATATCCGCGTGATCGAATTCGAGATTGTTCAGCACCACCGTGCGTGGCCGGTAATGGACAAACTTGGAACGCTTGTCAAAGAAAGCCGTGTCGTATTCGTCAGCCTCGATCACGAAGAAAGAGGAATCGGTCAGCCGCGCCGACACGCCGAAATTCAGCGGCACGCCGCCAATCAGAAAACTGGGATTGAGCCCCGCGTCTTCCAGCAACCACGCCAGCATCGAGCTGGTGGTGGTCTTGCCATGCGTGCCCGCCACGGCCAGCACCCATTTGCCGTTCAGCACGTGCTCACCGAGCCATTGTGGACCTGACGTGTAAGGCAGACCGCGATCCAGAATGGCTTCCATCAGCGGGTTGCCCCGTGACACCACATTGCCCACAACGAACAGGTCCGGCTTGAGCTCGAGCTGTTCCGCGCCATACCCCTCGATCAGACGGATTCCTTGCGCCTCAAGCTGGGTACTCATCGGGGGATACACCTCTGCATCGCAACCGGTGACCGTGTGACCGGCCCCCCGGGCGAGGACGGCCAGCCCGCCCATGAACGTGCCGCAGATGCCGAGGATGTGGATATGCATAAGTCTGGAATGCCACGCGGGCAGTTTGTGACGAAAGTGACAGGAACTGCGGAACCAGAAACCGCGCGGGATAACGCGCGCGCGGGCGGCTGTTGCGCAAAGACGGATATTGTAACCGACGGGGTCGGCGCAACCAGCGGTACAACCGCGATGCAGGACAAGCCAGGACAAGCCCGGCCATGCTCACGCGGTAGTATCGGACGCGCGGACGGAGCGGCATCGAACGGAGCGCCATGGACGATCGAGTATGATTGCCCGATGGTGCGCAAATCCTATTTCGATCCCCAGCGAGTACGCGAAGAAATCGCGCTCGCCGCCGCCCGGATGATCGCCGAAGACGGTCTCGATTACGCCACAGCCAAACGCAAAGCCGCGCGGCAGGTAACCGGGGCCGCGCGGCTGGCCGGCGAATGGCTTCCCGACAACGACCAGATCGAAGCAGAAATCCGCGAATATCAGGCGCTGTTCCAGAGCGATAGCCAACCTGCGCGGCTACGCTGGCTGCGCAAGATCGCGCTCGACTGGATGCAACGTCTGGCCCCATTCAATCCTTATCTGACAGGCGCGGTGCTAAGCGGCACCGCGAGCGAGCATTCCGACATCCATCTGCAGACGTTTTGCGACAACAGCAAGGAAGTCGCTCTTTATCTGCTTAATGCCAAGATCCTGTACGACGTGACGGAAACCCGTCATTTCGCGGGGCGCGGTTACGTCGAAACCTTGAGTTTTCTCTGGAGGCCAGCCGATGCGGCGCGCGACGCCGAACCGGCCGGCCTCCATCTCGCGCTGTACGCCACCGACGATTTGCGCGGCGCAGTCCGGGCTAGCGCTCATGGCCGCCAGGCGCGGGCCGATGCCCGTGTGGTGCAGGCCCTGCTCAACGAAGACACCCCGGCGCCGGCGCGCACGGCGCCCCACCCGCTCACCCAGTAACCACCGTAACGCTCACATGAAAACCAAACGGATTCTGGCTGCCATAGCCGTCGCCGCTCTCGCCATGCTCGCAGGCGGCTACGCCAGCCACGTCTTGCTCAATAACGACAACCCGCACCAGGCATCAACCACAGCCGCACAGCAAAGCGCCGCCGAGCAGCTCTGGGCCGCCACCGTGACCAGCCCCGACGGCGTCAGCCAGTCGCTCAGCCCGTTCAAAGGACATCCGGTGGTCGTCAATTTCTGGGCGTCGTGGTGCAGCCCCTGCGTCGAGGAAATGCCTGAACTCGTCGAGCTTCACCACGAATACGCGAAAAAAGGCATTCAGTTCATCGGTCTTGGCGTGGATTCCGCGCAAAACGTGAAAGCCTTCCTGCAAAAAGTCCGGGTCGATTACCCGGTATACGTGACCGGCTTTGGCGGCGCTGAACTGGCACGCGCATTTGGCAACGAAGCGGGCGGCCTGCCATTTACGGTGGTAATCGACGCCAACGGAACCATTCGTTCAACAAAACTGGGGCAAATTCAGCAAAAAGAGCTACGTCAGACACTCGATGCGCTATAGCCGCCCTGGTAGCACAATATTGTTTTTTGTCACAACATCAAGCCAAGTTAGGTTCGGAACGGTATAAATTGGACGCAACTTATTCAATATTGCTAGAAGTTTGTGCGCCCGATGCGGCGGGCCGAGCTCCACGGAGCCCGCTGTAAAACTAGACAAATTTCTCTAAACAGCGCTAAAGTGCGCCCAATTCCACGGAAACAGAAGCAACCATGACGCGTTTGCTGGTACTGCACGGACCCAATCTCAATCTTCTCGGCACCCGGGAACCCGAGGTCTATGGTCATGTGACGCTAGCGCAAATCGACCAAGCCCTGTCAGACCGCGCACACGATGCCGGGGCCGATCTCGCCACGTTCCAGAGCAACCATGAAGGCGCGTTAGTCGATCGCATTCAGGCCGCCCGCCACGACACCACCCGTTTCATCCTGATTAACCCCGCCGCTTACACGCACACCAGCGTAGCCCTCCGGGATGCGCTCGCGGGCGTCGGCATTCCATTTGTCGAAGTCCATTTGTCGAACGTTCATCGTCGTGAACCGTTTCGCCATCACTCGTATTTATCCGACCAGGCCGAAGGCGTGATTTGCGGCCTTGGCTGGAAGGGTTATCTGTACGCGCTGGAATTCGCGCTCGACCAGCTCAGGGCCGATGGCGGCGCCTCGGTCAGCTAGCCTGCCCAGCTCAGGTAGCTAAGCCGGTTACACGTCACTCGTTTATCTGGTGCTGGCGCGAAACCTCGTCAGCACACCACGCATTGAAAGAAGGGGATGTTCTATGGATCTACGCAAGCTCAAAACCCTGATCGACCTCGTTTCCGAATCCGGCATTTCAGAACTTGAAGTGACTGAAGGCGAAGGCAAGGTTCGTATCGTCAAGAATGCACCGCCTGTTTATGTGCAGCCATCCACCTCCTACGCACCGCAAATGTCCGCGCCCATGCCCACTGCTAGCGGCATGGGCGATGCCAGTGCCAATGCCGCACCGGCGCCAGCAACACCGGCCGAAGCCGTGCCGCAAGGGCATGTCGTGACTTCGCCGATGGTCGGCACGTTCTATCGCGCGCCTTCGCCAGGCGCAGACCCGTTTGTCCAGATAGGCGATACGGTCAAGGAAGGCCAGACCATCTGCATCATCGAAGCCATGAAGCTGCTGAACGAAATCGAGTCGGACCAGTCCGGTGTCGTCAAGGAGATCCTCGTCGAAAACGGCCAGGCGGTTGAATATGGCCAGCCGCTGTTTGTCGTCGGCTAGTACGTCGCATCCGCCTGACGCATGGGGCATGTGTCTCTCCGCGTGCCGCTTCATTTCAAGAGGCGCGCAACCGATCCTCTGAGGCAGTTCCGGCTTGAATATCCGCTGCTGGCTGCCCATTGATGAGTCGAAAATTCGTTATGTTTGAAAAAATCCTCATTGCCAATCGCGGTGAAATCGCGCTCCGCATTCAGCGCGCCTGCCGTGAGCTGGGCGTCAAGACCGTTGTCGTTTACTCCGAAGCGGACAAGGAAGCCAAATACGTGCGGCTGGCCGACGAAGCGGTCTGTATCGGCCCCGCGCCGTCGAACCTGAGCTATCTGAATATGCCTGCGCTCATCAGCGCAGCCGAAGTCACCGACGCCGAAGCGATTCACCCAGGCTATGGCTTTTTGTCGGAAAACGCCGATTTCGCTGAGCGCGTCGAACAATCGGGCTTCGTCTTCATCGGCCCGCGCCCCGAGACGATTCGCCTGATGGGTGACAAGGTCTCGGCCAAGCAGACCATGATCAAAACCGGTGTGCCCTGCGTGCCAGGTTCGGAAGGCGCGCTGCCCGAAGATCCTAAAGAGATCGTGAAGATTGCTCGCTCCATCGGCTATCCGGTCATCATCAAGGCAGCGGGCGGCGGCGGCGGGCGTGGTATGCGCGTGGTGCATACCGAAGCCGCGCTCGTCAACGCCGTCAACATGACGCGCGAAGAAGCGGGCCGCGCCTTCGGCAATCCGCAGGTGTACATGGAGAAATTCCTGGAAAACCCGCGGCACATCGAAATCCAGGTGCTGGCCGATTCGTTCAAGAACGCGGTCTGGCTTGGCGAGCGCGATTGCTCGATGCAACGCCGTCACCAGAAAGTGATCGAGGAAGCACCGGCGCCGGGCATCGCGCGCCGCCTGATCGACCGCATTGGCGACCGCTGCGCCGACGCCTGCAAAAAAATGGGCTATCTGGGCGCGGGGACATTCGAGTTTCTCTACGAGAACAACGAGTTCTATTTCATCGAAATGAACACGCGCGTTCAGGTTGAACACCCGGTGACAGAACTCATCACGGGCATTGATATCGTGCAGGAACAGATCCGCATCGCGGCTGGCGAAAAGCTCGCCTTCCGCCAGCGCGACATCGTGTTCAAAGGCCACGCCATCGAATGCCGCATCAATGCTGAAGATCCGTTCAAATTCATCCCCTCTCCAGGCCGCCTGACGTCATGGCATATGCCTGGCGGCCCTGGTATCCGGGTCGATTCGCACGCGTATAACGGGTATTTCGTTCCGCCTAATTACGACTCGATGATTGGCAAGCTGATCGCCTATGGCGCCACCCGCGAGCAGGCCATCAAGCGCATGCGCATCGCGCTCTCGGAAATGGTTGTGGAAGGCATTCTGACCAATATTCCGCTGCACCGCGAGCTCATGCTCGACGCCAACTTCGTCGAAGGCGGCACGAGCATCCATTATCTCGAAAACAGGCTCGCAGCCAAGCTGCAAGCCGCGCCAGAAGAGGCTTAAGCGATGAGTTACCGGGAACTGCTCGTCACGCTGGCGCGCGAACATGCGGAAGGCTTGTCCGACGCGCTACTCGATCTGGGCGCGCTGTCGGTTTCAGTCGAAGATGCCGATGCCGACACGCCCGATGAACAGCCGCTCTTCGGCGAGCCCGGCCTGGTTCCTGAACATGCCGCGTGGCAGCACTCGCGGGTCATCGCGCTGCTAGCCGAGGAACATGATCCGGCCGTGCTGCTCACCGCTGCGGCCAATACGCTGGGGCTCGATCCGGCTCCGCCCTTCACCTTGCGCGACGTGGAAGAACAGGACTGGGTGCGTCTGACGCAATCACAGTTCGAGCCGATTCCGATCGGGCAACGCATCTGGGTAGTACCGTCCTGGCACGAGGCCCCCGCACCTGATGCGCTGGTGCTGGAACTCGATCCAGGCCTTGCCTTTGGCACAGGTAGCCACCCGACCACCCGGCTTTGCATGGAGTGGCTTGAACAGTCGGTCAAAGCGGGGCAATCGGTGCTCGATTACGGTTGTGGCTCGGGCATCCTCGCCATTCTGGCGAAAAAATGCGGCGCCCATCCCGTGACGGGCATTGATATTGATCCGCAAGCGGTTGCCTCGGCACGCAGCAATAGCGAACGCAACCATGCCGAGGTCACTTACGGCTTGCCGGACGACTGCCCCCCGGGCGAATTCGATATCGTCGTGGCGAACATCCTGTCGAACCCGCTTAAGCTCATGGCCTCCATGCTGGCATCGAAAGTCAGGCCCGGCGGGCGGATCGCGCTCTCAGGCATTCTCGCGCGGCAAGCCCAGGACGTCGCGCAGGTCTATAACCAATGGCTCGACATGGCCGTCTGGCGCGAACATGAAGGTTGGGTATGCCTAACCGGAACGCGACGCGAAAGCCTTTAGAATGCGGCATATCATTCAAACCTCTCCAGCCTGCGGGCTTTCGCGCTCAACATGATTCTGGCGACACGCTGCCCTTTCTGCGAAACCGTCTTCCGCCTTCAGCCCGCCCAACTCGCGGTGCGCCGCGGGCTGGTCCGCTGCGGACACTGTCAGGAAGCCTTCGATGCCTCGGGCAGCCTGTTCGAAATCACCGACATCAACGATCTCAGCACCGCCACACCCGTTGCAGCTGAAACCGTCGTCGAACTCACAGCCGGACTGGCTGATCCTGCTTCCGTAGCGCCTTCTGTACCGGATTTCAGCGAGAGCGGCTGGAACCCCTGGGCGCCACAAGCCCATGCGGAAATCCCTCCGGCGCTGCGCGGCGATCCATCCCTGATTCCACTCACACAGCCGCTGATCCCGGGCATTGCGATGCTGCCAGGCGATACATCGCTTCAGACGCTGTCAGATTCCGATTACACGACCAGCCAGCACGTAGTCTCAGCAGAGCCGCCGCCCCCTCCGGTTGAAGCCGCCGCTCCCTCCGCTCCGGAACCCGGTCCAGGTTTGGCCGAAACAACGCATGAAACCAGCACTGGGCCTCTGGCAGAACCACCGTCCCATCCGGTTGAAGCCGCCGCTCCCTCCGCTCCGGAACCCGGTTCAGATTTGACCGAAACAACGCATGAAACCAGCACTGGGCCTCTGGCAGAACCACCGCCAGTCAGCGTTGCGGTACCTGTTCCTGACGAAGCACAGAGCAGGCAGCCCTCAACAAGCGCCAAGCCTGAAAAACCAGCAGAGTCTAAAAAGACCGAAGAGCCTAAAGAGCTTAAAGAACCCAAAGAACCCGGAGAGCCCTACCTTGGCCAAAGCGTGGCCGAAGTCGCCCCCCTCTCGCCGCTCTCCTATGCCGAAGAACACTTTACCGTCACGCGTGAACCCCGCAAACGGGCGCCACACCACATGGGCTGGAGAATCATCGGCATACTGCTCACGCTGGTACTACTCGCCACCCTGCTACTGCAACTGACGTGGTGGCAGCGTGAAGCCGTGATGTCTTACTGGCCGCCAGCACAAAAGCTGTTTGCCCAAGCCTGTGCGCAACTCGGCTGTACCGTTAGCCCACCGCGCGATATCGACGGCCTGCTCATCGAGCCCTCCGATTTGCGCCAGATCGACGGTCCGCACCGGCTTGAGTTGCGCATGCCGCTGCGCAACCGCAGCGATCTCACCCTGGCCTATCCCGCCGTTGAACTCACCTTGCTGGACGAACACAACAACGTCGCGCTGCGCCGCATACTCTGGCCACAAGACTATGTGAGCCCCGGCACGCCGGTCGCAGCAGGCTTGTCGCCCCATGTCACTCAAACGATGATCGTGCATCTCGATACGGGCAACGCGATCGCCGCCAATTTCCGCGTACAGATTTTTTATCCGTAACGCGCCCTTGCACGCCGGCCCCAGGCAGGCGCGCTTTCCGTCAGGAGCACAACATGAGTCAAGTTACGCTGGGTGGTAGCCCAATCGAAATCGCAGGCAGCTTCCCGTCAAACGGCCAGAACGCGCCTGCCTTTTCGCTGGTCGGCCAGGATCTGAAGCCGCTTTCGCTCTCTGATTTCGCGGGCAAGCGCAAGGTGCTCAACATCGTTCCAAGCCTGGACACCCCGACTTGTGCCACCTCGACGCGCAAGTTCAACGAGGCCGCCAGCAAGCTGACGAATACCATCGTCATCGTGATTTCAGGCGATCTGCCTTTTGCCGCTTCACGGTTTTGCACGACTGAAGGCCTGAAAAACGTGGTCACAGCCTCAACCTTCCGTGGCCGCGACTTCGCCCAGGCCTACGGCGTAGAGGTCACCAGCGGTCCGCTAGCAGGCCTCACGGCACGCGCCGTAGTGGTCATCGACGAAAACGACAAGGTGATACACGCGGAACTCGTCAGCGAGATCAAAAACGAGCCGAATTACGACGCCGCGCTCAACGCACTGAAATAAGCCCGGTCCGTCGTCCGCTGGCCCGCGGGTCCACTGCCTATATTGCCTTGCCCATTAGCCACCCGACGTGACAAACCAGCACGACCGCCTGCCAGACTCCCCGTCTGGAGGCGTCAGTACCCGCCTTTCATACTTACAGGAACCCTTGCCTTGGCTACGCTCATTTGCGGCTCGCTCGCCTACGACAACATCATGACTTTCGAAGGCCGTTTTCGGGAGCATATTCTGCCGGAACAGGTCCATATCCTGAACGTGAGTTTTCTCGTACCGACGATGCGCCGCGAATTCGGTGGATGCGCAGGCAATATCGGTTACGCACTCCATCTGCTGGGTGGCGATGCCCGCATCATGGCGACGCTCGGCGCAGTGGATGCCGCCCGTTACCTTGAGCGGCTCGACGACCTTGGTCTCGCGCAAACGTACGTTCGCGTGCTGCCTGAAACATATTCGGCACAAGCGATGATTACCACCGATCTCGAAAATAACCAGATCACCGCATTCCACCCTGGCGCAATGATGCAATCGCATCTGAACCGGGCCGATGAAGCAGAGGGCATCACACTGGGTATCGTCGCGCCTGACGGTTATGACGGCATGGTCCAGCACTCCGAGCAATTCGCGGCTGCAGGCGTGCCCTTCATCTTCGATCCAGGCCAGGGGCTGCCGCTCTTCGACGGTGCAACGCTGCGCCGCATGATTGAACTTGCCACTTACGTCGCGGTCAACGATTACGAAGCCAAACTGGTCAGCAACAAAACCGGCTGGTCGATCGAAGAAATCGCCAGCAAAGTCGATGCGCTGATCATCACACTCGGTGAGCATGGCGCTCAAATTCATCATGCGGGCGGCATCGAAGACATTCCGCCGGTGACAGCCCAGCAGGTGCTTGATCCAACCGGTTGCGGCGATGCTTTTCGTGGCGGCCTGTTGTACGGAATCGAGAACAAGCTCGGCTGGGCGACTACCGGACGTCTCGCCAGCCTGATGGGCGCACTGAAAATCGAGCATCAGGGGCCGCAAAACTACGCGCCTTCGCGCACCGGGATCAACGAACGGTTCAGGCAGGCCTTCGGTTACGACCTGCCGTCATCCGATGCAGCTTGAAAACGCTTATCTGGAGTACATGAAATGAAAATATCAACTCGCCTCATCGCAGCCGTCCTGATTGGCGGCTCACTCGTCATGTCGGGATGTGCCACGAACAGCAGCTCTGCCGATGTCTATACGGCATCGCAAGCCATGCGTGAAGAAACCGTCCGGATGGGCACCGTCGAGAGCGTGCGCGGCGTGAAAATCAGTTCGAACAATGGCCAGTCCAGTGGGCTGGGAGTGCTGGGCGGCGGCGCACTGGGCGCAGTCGCAGGCAGCGCCATCGGCGGTGGGCGGGGCTCAATTGTGACGGGGATCGTCGGTGGGCTCGCGGGCGCGGTCGCAGGCAATGCCCTTGAGAACAGCATGGCCACGCGCAATGGGCTGGAAATCACCGTGCGTCTGGATAACGGCGATATTCGCGCCATCACGCAAACCGCAACAGGCGAAGTGTTCCGCGCCGGCGAGCGTGTCCGCCTGCTCTCCAGCGGTGGCGTGACTCGCGTGACGCACTAGTCAACCGCTCTCGCCCGTTACCGTTAGCCGCTCACTCGCCAGCCGGGCATCGTGCAGGCAACAAGGCGCATGCATCATCTGATGCATGCGCTTTTTTCTTGTGCGATGGCGCAGCCTGGCTAGCGCCGGCATGCTTCGCCCGCCCCCCAGGAATTCGCCATGAAGCCATCCAGCCACGCCGTCACCGATGACCCCCAGCCTCCGGCAAACGCGGATGTTGCGCCCAGTGGATCAACGACCAACGCCAGCGATGCCGGGATGATCTCAGCACGGCTCGACCGGCTACCTCCGACGCGGAGCATCTGGAACCTGGTGATTCTGCTGAGCCTGGGGTTTTTCTTCGAGCTGTACGACCTGCTTTATACCGGCTACATCGCGCCCGGCATCGTAAAGAGCGGTCTGTTGACATCCACCACGTCCGGCCTCTTTGGAACGACGGGTATCGCCAGCTTTATCGCCGCGTTGTTTGCGGGGCTCTTCATTGGCACGATGGCGTGTGGCTTTCTCGCCGACAGGTTCGGACGGCGCACCGTCTTTACCTGGTCACTGCTCTGGTATGTCGCAGCCAATGTCGTGATGGCCTTCCAGCACACGGCTAACGGCCTTAACTTCTGGCGTTTCATTGCCGGCATTGGCATTGGCGTCGAACTCGTGACGATCGGCACTTATATCTCCGAACTAGTGCCCAGGCAAATTCGCGGCCGCGCCTTCGCCTGCGAGCAAGCCGTGGGCTTTATGGCCGTGCCCGTGGTGGCCTTTCTGTCTTATTTGCTGGTGCCACGCACGCTCCTTGGCCTCGACGGCTGGCGCTGGGTGGTCTTGCTAGGGGCGCACGGTGCGCTCTTTGTCTGGTGGATCCGGCGTGCCTTGCCGGAAAGCCCGCGCTGGCTCGCGCAACAAGGGCGCCTCGCGGAAGCCGAGCATGTCATGAGCCAGCTTGAAGCCAAGGTAAGCCGCGAATACAAACGCCAATGCGGACGCGAGCTGCCACCGCCGGCCCCACCCACCCCCGTCGCACCGCGCGGCAGCTTCCGCGATATGTGGGTACCGCCCTACCGGGGCCGCACGGTGATGATGACAATCTTCAATATCTTCCAGACAGTCGGCTTCTACGGCTTTGCCAACTGGGTGCCAACGCTGCTCGTCAAACAAGGCATTACGATCACCACGAGCCTGATGTACTCAAGCGTGATCGCGCTTGCCGCACCGCTCGGTCCGATACTGGGGCTTTTTATCGGCGACCGCTTCGAGCGTAAAACACTCATCGTGATGATGGCAGCCGTGAATATCGTCTGCGGGCTCTGGTTCAGCCAGGTCGCCAGCGCGGTGATGCTGGTGAGCCTGGGCGTATGTCTCACGCTGGCAAGCAACATCATGTCGTACAGCTTCCACGCGTATCAGGCTGAACTCTTTCCAACTCGTATTCGTGCCCGGGCGGTGGGCTTCGTTTATTCATGGAGCCGGTTTTCAGCGATTTTCACGGCGTTTCTGATCGCTTCGGTACTGAAGCACTTCGGCACTTCCGGTGTTTTCGTGTTCATCGCCGGGGCGATGGTGATCGTGATGCTGGCGATTGGCTTGATGGGACCGCGCACGAAGGGCCTTGAGCTGGAAAAGATATCGCCCTAGATGCGGGTAGCCAGGCGGGATTCATCCGCGCCAAACCTGCGTAAAAAAAATCCCGCCGCAGGCCAAGCCCGTGGCGGGAGGGTGACTGAGCCGATTGGCCCGGTCGGGGCGGCTGTCCAGGACTTGCCGCCCAAGCCATGCGTCAACGCTTACGGCCTGCTGCCCGTCGGAAACGGCCATGCAGCAGCCGGATTCAACGTCGTCTTTACCGTCGATGCAGACACGCCCGAGGTAGCAGGCGCTGCAACTGCAGGCGCGGCTTTCTTTGCTACGGCCTTCTTTGCAGGTGCTGCAGCCTTTTTCGCCGGTGCGGCTTTCTTTGCCGGAGCAGCCTTCTTTGCCGGAGCCGCTGCTTTCTTCGCTGGAGCGACAGCCTTCTTCGCTACAGCCTTCTTCGCTGGCGCAGCTTTTTTGGCAACGGCTTTTTTGGCAGCGACTTTCTTGGCAGGCGCTTTTTTAGCAGCGACTTTCTTGGCTGGCGCAGCTTTTTTGGCAGCGACCTTTTTCACCGCGACTTTTTTCGCTGCAACTTTTTTCACCGCAGCCTTCTTCGCCGGAGCCGCTTTTTTGGCTGCGACTTTCTTCACGGCGACCTTCTTCACGGCGACTTTCTTTGCAGCAACCTTTTTCACCACGGCTTTCTTCGCCGGAGCCGCTTTTTTAACTGCGACCTTCTTCACGGCGACTTTCTTCGCCGCTACTTTCTTCGCAGGTACCGCTTTTTTGGCAGCGACTTTTTTCACCGCGACTTTCTTTGCTGCAACCTTCTTCACGGCGACGTTCTTCGCCGCGACTTTCTTCGCTGGCGCAGCCTTCTTTACAGCAACCTTTTTTACTGCTGCCTTTTTGGCGGCAGGTTTTTTCTTGGCAAGTGCCATCATTTGCTCCTTCAGGTTTCAGATGAGAGTCAGTTCAACTACACCCTTCGTCAAAACCCGCTTCTCGCAGACGCCTTCTCAAGGCGCGTACTACGAAGCGGGCTATTCATCGGCGCACGCAGATACAGCGCGCTTACGCTAATGAATACGGCAAGGCGCACCGTGCAACCAGGCACCGCGCGCCAAATCCAGCCAGCGCTGCATTGCAGCGCCGACAATCGCTTGATCAAGCCGTCATATCTATCGCGGCTTTTCCAGGGGAAGCTGGCCCATTCGGCTAAGGGCTCGCAAATGCCTGTCAGGTGGGCGGGCCATCACGGCACCGGGCACGCTTTACATCAGGCGGTCCTGTTTCTCATCTGTATGCCGGTACACACCGGCATCCCTTTCGGTAACATCAACGGGCACCCCGTCCAGGCTATTCCCAGCTCAGGGCACCACCGGTCTGATATTCAATGACGCGCGTTTCGAAGAAGTTGCGCTCCTTCTTCAGGTCAATCATTTCGCTCATCCACGGAAACGGGTTTTCTTCGTTGGGAAACAGGGGATCGAGGCCGATCTGCTGACAACGGCGATTGCAAATGAAGCGCAAGTAGCTTTTGAACATCGACGCGTTCAGGCCGAGCACCCCGCGCGGCATCGTATCTTCGGCGTAGCGATATTCGAGATCCACTGCGTGTTTGAATATTTCACGAATTTCCGCACGGAACTCAGCCGTCCAGAGATGCGGATTTTCCAATTTGATCTGGTTGATCAGGTCGATGCCGAAATTGCAGTGCATCGATTCGTCACGCAAGATGTACTGGTACTGCTCAGCCGCACCGGTCATCTTGTTCTGGCGGCCCAGCGCCAGGATTTGTGTAAAACCGACGTAGAAGAACAAGCCTTCCATCACACAGGCGAAGACGATCAGCGATTTAAGCAGCTTCTGGTCTGCATCAAGCGTGCCAGTCTTGAAAGAGGGATCGGTCAGCGTATGGATGAACGGAATCAGGAATTCGTCTTTCGCGCGGATTGAGTCAACTTCATGGTAGGCGTTGAAAATCTCGCCTTCATCCAGCCCCAGCGATTCGACAATATATTGATACGCGTGCGTGTGAATAGCTTCTTCGAATGCCTGACGCAGCAGGAACTGGCGGCACTCGGGCGCGGTGATGTGGCGGTAAGTGCCCAGCACAATGTTGTTCGCCGCCAGCGAATCAGCCGTCACGAAGAAACCCAGGTTGCGCTTGACGACGCGGCGCTCATCTTCGGTCAGACCGTTCGGGTCTTTCCAGAGCGCGATGTCGCGGGACATATTGATTTCCTGGGGCATCCAGTGATTGGCGCAGCCCGCCAGATATTTTTCCCACGCCCATTTGTATTTGAATGGCACCAGCTGATTGACGTCAGTCTGGCCATTGATGATGCGTTTGTCGGCGACGTTGACCCGTGCTTCACTAACCGCAGCCAGCGCATGTGGCGCAACAGCGATATCGTTCGAAAAAACGTCCTGAGCCGAGGGAGCCTGATGAGCGGGCCGCATTGCTTCAGCGCTGTGCAGCACATCGGCTGGCACTTTGGCTGAAGGTGTTGCCGCAGTAATCTCGTCATCCCAGTTGAGCATAAATTCCACCATCAATTTAGAACGGTTTGTACCATCTTTTCACGAGCGTTAAAAGTCTTCGCTAATGAAAGTTCCTGTTTTCGATTCGCGTTGCGACCTTCATACAACACTTTGTTCAATACATTGTGTATGCGCACTCGCAAGAACTACGAACTGCGCGTGTGACTGAAGGATGCTGTTACGCCAAAAGTGTGTAGCGACTGTGTGAGTTTTATACGCTAGCAATCTGTATTGCCAGGCTTGTCCGGATCATCCACGGCGTCCTTCGATGACTCCCTGACGTGCACGGCTCAGCAGGTATGTCGTGAAGGCCGGGGCCGCATTGCACGGCCACCGGACCTGGGCGAAGAGTCTGATGACTCCGGCAAACCCGCTTACTGACAAGCCTCGCATTCGTCGAAACCGGGATCGCCCGGACGCATCATGCACACCGGCCCCTCCGCTTCAGCCGCCGCCTGTATGCCACCCATGCCACCGCTTCCTGCCATGCCGCCGTGCGCACCAAAGCCACCCGCCGCACCGCCAGAACCTTCGTCGTTACCCGACGGCACGGCATTCAGCGCGCCATGTGCAACCGTCGATTTCTCCACATGGGTCGCCGCCATCGTGCGGAGATAGTAGGTTGTCTTCAGGCCACGCAACCATGCGAGCTTGTACACCTCATCGAGCTTTTTACCCGATGCGCCGCCCATATAAATATTGAGCGACTGCGCCTGATCGATCCACTTCTGCCGGCGCGAAGCCGCCTCGACCAGCCAGCGCGGATCGACTTCGAAAGCCGTCGCGTAAATGGCCCGCAGATCGGCAGGAATACGGTCGATCCGTGACAGCGTGCCATCGAAGTACTTCAGGTCGGCAACCATGACCTCATCCCACAGGCCACGCGCCTTCAGGTCGCGCACCAGGTAATCGTTCACCACGGTGAATTCGCCCGACAGGTTCGACTTCACGTACAGGTTCTGGAACGTCGGTTCGATACAGGCCGACACGCCGATGATGTTGGAAATAGTAGCCGTGGGGGCAATCGCCACACAGTTCGAGTTACGCATGCCGTGCATGGCAATCCGCGAGCGCAGCCCGCTCCAGTCCATCGATTCGCTCGAATCGACTTCGACGTAACCGCCCCGCGCATCGGCCAGCAGCTTCAGCGTGTCTTGCGGCAAGATGCCCCGATCCCACAGCGAGCCCCGGTAGCTCGAATAGCGGCCGCGCTCTTCGGCCAGCTCGGTCGAGGCGTAGTACGCGTAGTAGCACACCGCTTCCATCGAACGGTCGGCAAACTCAACGGCTTCTTGCGAGGCATAGGGCGTGCGCAGCAGATGCAGGCAGTCCTGGAAGCCCATGATGCCCATGCCCACCGGACGATGCTTCAGGTTCGAATTACGTGCCTTGGCCACGGCGTAGTAATTGATGTCGATCACGTTGTCGAGCATTCGCATCGCTACGCGGATGGTGCGCTTGAGCTTGTCGTGATCGAGCGCCAGCGTACCGTCGGCCTGGGTGGCCAGGTGAGCAACCAGATTGACCGAACCGAGGTTGCACACGGCGATTTCGGTGTCGCTGGTGTTCAGCGTAATTTCAGTGCAAAGATTGGACGAATGGACCACGCCAACATGCTGCTGCGGGCTGCGGATATTGCAAGGGTCTTTAAATGTGATCCATGGATGGCCGGTTTCGAACAGCATGCCTAGCATCTTGCGCCACAGTTGCGGCGCAGGAATTTTCTTGAACAGCTTGATTTCGCCGCGCGCGGCCTTGTCTTCGTAAGCGGTATAAGCGGCTTCGAAATCCGCGCCGAACTTGTCATGCAGGTCTGGGCAGGTAGACGGCGAAAACAGCGTCCAGTCACCGCCTTCCATCACGCGCTTCATGAAAAGGTCGGGAATCCAGTTCGACGTGTTCATGTCGTGCGTGCGGCGACGGTCATCCCCGGTGTTCTTGCGCAGCTCCAGAAACTCTTCGATATCAAGATGCCAGGTTTCCAGATACGCGCACACCGCGCCCTTGCGTTTGCCGCCCTGGTTGACCGCCACGGCCGTGTCGTTGACTACTTTCAGGAACGGCACCACGCCTTGTGACTTGCCGTTGGTGCCCTTGATATGTGAGCCGAGCGCACGAACCTGGGTCCAGTCGTTGCCTAAGCCGCCGGCGAATTTCGACAGCAAGGCGTTTTCTTTCAGGGCTTCGTAAATACCGTCGAGGTCATCGGCCACGGTGGTCAGATAGCACGACGACAGTTGCGAGCGGCGCGTGCCTGCATTGAACAGCGTCGGCGTCGAGCTCATGAAATCGAAGCTGGACAGGACGTTATAAAACTCGATTGCGCGTGCTTCGCGGTCGATCTCACTCAAGGCGAGGCCCATCGCCACACGCATGAAGAACGCCTGCGGCAACTCGATCCGGGCGCCATCGTGATGCAGGAAATAGCGGTCATACAGTGTTTGCAAGCCGAGGTAGCCGAACTGGAGGTCGCGGTTCGCGTCAAGCGCCGCGCCCAGACGCTTCAGATCGAACTGCATCAGCTTTTCGTCGAGCAACTCGGCCTGCACGCCGCGCTTGATGAACTGGGGAAAATATTCCGCGTAGCGCTCGCCCATTTCACCTTGGGTCACTTCTTCTTCGAGAATTTCGCGGCGGATGGTGTGCAACAGGATACGGGCCGTGGCCTGGCTGTAAGCCGGGTCTTTTTCGATCATCGTGCGCGCCGCGAGAATAGCCGAATCGTAAACCTGACTCATCGGCACGCCATCGTATAAATTTTTCACCGTCTCAGCGACGATCGGCTCAGCCGAAACTGCATCGCCCAGATTCGCACAAGCGGATTCGATGATGCCGCGCAGCGCGCCCAGATCGAGCGGCCGCGTCACGCCGCCATCCACGACATTGAGCCCCGGTGCTCCAGCAGTTGCCTCCGGCTCATGACCACGTGCCTGGCTGCGTTTTTCGCGGTACAGCACGTAAGCACGGGCGACGTTATGCTCGCCGCCGCGCATCAACGCGAGTTCAACCTGATCCTGAATATCTTCAATATGGAACGTGCCGCCATTCGGGCGGCTGCGCAGCAAGGCACGCACGACGCTTTGCGTCAACTGCTCAACCTGTTCGCGCACACGTGCCGATGCCGCGCCCTGACCGCCATTGACTGCGAGAAAGGCCTTGGTCACCGCGATAGCGATTTTCGACGGCTCGAACAGCACCACACCGCCATTGCGACGGATCACCTTGTAATCAGCGAACGTGACCTGGGAAGCCGAAGACTCGTCTGGCATCTGCACGCCAGTGGCATGGCCCATGGAGGCACCCTCGTAACGGGTCGTCGCGTTATCGGTTGTTTGCATGTGCAAAGCTCCTGATTTTTAAAATGTGCGGAAAAACGGCGAATTAAAACGGGCACCACGTCGCTGCGGACGCGGGCAAACAAGTACAGGAGGAAAACGGTGAGGCCCAATAGCTGGAAACGAGAACGCATGAACCGGCGGAGGAGTGCTTCATGCCTGCGCGACCCGTTGCCATGCTGTTTCCTTGATGCTGCGGGTATTGCCCCGCGGAGCTTGTGCGGGTTGCGCTGAAAAGATAGGCGGCGCTTTCATGCGCCGCCTGATCAACACAACATATAGTGAAAAACTGAACTGACGGCACCAAGTATAGTGGAACTCCGCACTATCTCAAATTATTTTATTTGCCCACCCTGGCTTGACTTTTATTCGCACGGGACGCCATAAGGCCAACGCAAAAACACGCGGCGAGCAACACTTTGATGCAGGTCGAAACGCTACCTTAGCGGGCGGCAAACGGCCCGGGAGCAGAAAGATAGGGGAAGTAGTGGTCTGCGAGTGCGGCATCGCGCTGAAGGCGAACCCATTCGAAATGCGGCCCCGGATCGGTTTTGCGGCCGGGCGCGATATCCGCATGGCCCGCGATCGCGCTGACCGGATAACGCACCATGAGTGCCTGAACGAGTTTTGCCAGCACCTGATACTGCGCTGGCTCGAAAGGCAATGTGTCGCTGCCTTCGAGTTCGATCCCCAGCGAAAAATCGTTACAGCGCTCGCGCCCGAAAAAACTCGACAAGCCGGCATGCCAGGCGCGCTGGTTGCACGAAACGAATTGCTCCAGCGCGCCGCTACGATGAATCACAAAATGCGCCGACACCCGAACACCCCGCAAGTGGGCGTCGTAATACGGATGGGCGGAGCAATCGAGGCGATTCTGGAAAAGCTCGGCGATCGCATCGCCGCCAAACGTATCCGGCGGCAGACTGATGTTGTGAATGACGATCAGTGTCGGCGCCACACCATCCGGGCGCTCGTCGGCATGAGGTGACGGCAGTCTGCGCGCCGCCGCGCTCCAGCCATCGGGCGCAACGTCGAAACCTGTGCTCATTGCGCCTCGTGGCTGGCGGGCCGCGCAGCGTAACGTTGCGCGTGATCGGAACAGCAAAATGTGTTCCCTGCCACGACAATCGAATCGCTCTTTGGCGCATGCACGCCGCACTCGACACAGCGAATCATGGGCTCGGCAAGGCGGGGGAACTCGCCGCCGCAGGCCTGGCACCGTCTGCCGGATGGGGCCGGGTACGCGACGAGGTACGCTCCTGGGAGCGCCGCAGCGCGCGAGATAACCAGTGCCCGGCGATAAACAGCACAATCAGCAGAAAAATTTGTCGCATGATGTGTTCAGATCACAGGATGGTGCATGAGCACCTCGAAAACGAAACGGCTGCCGACATACGCGAGCAAAAGCGCGACAAACGACGCCAGCACCCAGCGCAAGGCCGCACGGCCGCGCCAGCCCGACACCTTGCGCGCGGTCAGCAGTGCTCCGAACATCAGCCACGAGAGCAGTGCGAACACTGTCTTGTGATCCAGCACGAGCGCTCGTCCAGCCAGTTGTTCGTTAAACAGGATGCCCGAAAGCAGCGTCAGCGTGAGTAGCACGAAGCCCGCGCCAATCAGACGAAACAGCAGTTTTTCGAGTGTAAGCAAAGGCGGCAGCGTATCGAGCCAGCCCGAAAGCCAGCCATTGCCTGCTGCGCGGCCTTGTAGTTGTAGTGCACCACCGTGCATTGCGTGTAGCCGGCGTTCTACGAGCAGCATCAAAATAGCATGCAGCGCAGCAATGGCAAAAAGCCCGTAAGCAACATTGGCAATCAAAAAATGCAGCTTGAAAAGCGGCGCGGCCGAATAAGGCAGCACACGCACGCCACCGAATGCCAGCGGCAACAGCGATGCCACGCACGCAAGCGGCAAAAGCAGCAACTGCAAGCCATCGAGCGGAAAGAAAAAGCTCTCGATCCAGTAAATGCCAACGCCAAGCCAGAACATCGCCGACAACGCGAACGCGAAACCAAACACCATGGCGTTTTGCGGAAAGATGGTGACATGCAGCAGCACGCCATGCGTGAGCAGCGCTGCCAGCAGCATGATGCGCCCGGAGACGCCGAGGTCCGGCACGCTGCCGGAGCGGCTTGGGAGGGACGGCACATGGGCGGGCATCAGTTGCGCACCGTCCTGCCGGTGCGCGTACCAGCCCGATAGTGCAAGACCGCCATACAGAAGCGCCGTGAGGGCATACAGTACAATATCCATATCCGAAGTTTACACTAGGCCCTGCCCCGCGATGCCCCTGCTTCGCATACAGCACGGGCCGCATTGCCTGACTGCTCCCCATGCTCGATACTCTCACTCAACGGATGGCGCGCGTCGTCAAAACGCTGCGCGGCGAAGCCCGGCTTACCGAAGCCAACACACAGGAAATGCTGCGAGAAGTGCGGCTCGCCCTTCTCGACGCCGATGTCGCGCTGCCCGTGGTGCGCGAATTTGTCGCCAAGGTCAAAGAGAAAGCGCTAGGCGAAGAAGTCCTCAGCAGCCTGTCGCCAGGCCAGGCGCTAGTCGGCGTCGTACAGCGCGAACTGACTGCGATCATTGGCGGCGACTACGAAGGCCAGGCGGCCGAACTCAATCTGTCTGTCACGCCGCCCGCCATTATCCTGATGGCTGGGCTACAGGGCGCGGGCAAAACCACAACGGTTGGCAAGCTCGCCAAACTGCTCCGCGAAAAATATAAAAAGAAAGTCCTCACGGTGTCGTGTGACGTCTACCGGCCCGCCGCCATCGCCCAGTTGCAAACCGTCACCGCTCAAGTCGGCGCGGACTTCTTCCCATCCGAACCCGGACAAAAACCCGTCGATATCGCATGCGCCGCCCTGGACTGGGCGAAGCGTCACTATCACGATGTCTTGCTGGTCGATACCGCTGGCCGCCACGGCATTGACGAAGCGATGATGCAGGAAATTACCGCGCTGCATCACGCGCTCAATCCGGTCGAAACCCTGTTCGTCGTCGATGCCATGGCCGGCCAGGATGCGGTTAATACCGCCCGGGCCTTCAATGATGCATTGCCGCTTACGGGCGTGGTGCTCACCAAGCTCGATGGCGATTCACGTGGCGGTGCCGCGCTGTCGGTACGTCACGTGACAGGCAAGCCGATCAAGTTCGTCGGGGTCGCCGAAAAGCTCGACGGGCTCGAAATCTTCTATCCCGAGCGGATGGCAAACCGTATTCTCGGGATGGGCGACATCCTTGCACTGGTCGAAGAAGCTCAACGCGGCGTGGATGTCCAGGCGGCGCAAAAGCTTGCCGACAAGGTAAAAAAAGGCGGAGACTTCGATCTCAATGATTTCCGCGCACAACTGTCGCAGATGAAAAACATGGGCGGCCTGTCCACCCTGATGGACAAACTCCCCGCACAGTTTCAGCAGGCGGCCTCTGGGGCCGATATGGGGCAGGCAGAAAAACAGATGCGCCGCATGGAAGGCATCATCAATTCAATGACCCCCGCTGAACGCGCCAAACCCGAACTGATCAAGGCGACCCGCAAACGCCGCATTGCCAGGGGCGCGGGCGTGCAGGTGCAAGAGGTCAACCGCATGCTGAACCAGTATGACCAGATGCGCACCATGATGAAAAAACTCAAAGGCGGCAATATGCAAAAAATGATGCGCGGCATGAAAGGCATGCTGCCCGGCATGCGTTAATCTCGCTGCCGTTGGTACATCCGTACATCCGCCCCCATGACGAGCGCCCACAGGCGCTCCTCTTCATATCCGACCCACCCGACCCGTTACCACTCGCCAGACGTCATGAACCGAGAAGAAGCCCTGCAGATACTTAGCCAGTCCGAAGAAATCGTGTCGGCCCGCGACGTCAAATCCTCCATCGAAACCATGGCGGCCGCCATTCGCGCCGAGATGCACAACGACTTCCCACTGGTACTTTCCGTGATGGGCGGCGCTGCGGTATTCACCGGCATGTTGCTGCCGCACCTCGACTTCCCGCTCGAATTCGACTATATCCACCTGACCCGCTACCGCAATACCACTCAGGGCGGCCCCGACATGCAATGGCGCGTGGCGCCCGCCGAATCCGTTAAAGACCGGGTCGTACTCGTACTAGATGACATTCTTGACGAAGGCGAAACAATGGCCGCAATCCGGGACCGGATTCTCGCAATGGGCGCTAAACGTTTTATGAGCGCGGTACTGTGCGAAAAAAATATTCCGCAAGACAAGCCGCTGCGACCCGACTTTTGTGGCTTCGAGGTGCCCAACCGCTATGTATTCGGCTGCGGCATGGACGCGAAGGGATATTGGCGCAACCTGCCCGGCATTCGTGCGCTAACCAGCGTCTGAGCGGTAAAGCCTAACCGTTACCGTTTCAGAACGAATCCCGGATACACAAAAAGAAAAGCGGCCTTGGCCGCTTTTCTTTTACTAAAACGCTTAACTGCACCTTGAACTGTACCTATTCGACCCGGCGACGCATCTAGCCCGCCAGCCTTGCACGAATTTTTTCGACCACCTCTTGCGCGGCTCCATCAACCGGCAACAGCGTGGCCTCGCTCTCGCGCCGGCCCTGATATTCAACCCGGCCCTCCTTCAGCCCACGATCGCCAATCACCACACGGTGCGGCACGCCGATCAGCTCCCAATCCGCAAACATTACGCCTGGGCGCTCACCGCGATCATCGAGAATCACATCCACCCCTGCCGCCATGAGCGCTGCATACAACTTGTCGGTCTGTTCACGAACGGCATCGCTGCGGTCATACCCCATCGGACATAACACGACTTCAAATGGCGCAATGGCCTCGGGCCAGATAATGCCGCGCTCATCGAAATTCTGTTCGATCGCAGCGCCAAGAATACGTGTCACGCCAATGCCATAGCACCCCATCATCATGACCTGCGGTTTGCCAGATTCGTCGAGATAGGTTGCATTCATCGCCTCGGAATACTTGCTGCCAAGCTGAAACACGTGGCCCACTTCGATGCCGCGGCAAATATCAAGCACGCCTTTGCCATCCGGCGATGGATCGCCCTTTTTGACGTTACGCAGATCCGCGACGACAGGCTCCGGTAAATCACGCCCCCAGTTCACACCCGTCATGTGGAAATCCACTTCGTTGGCGCCAACAACGAAATCGCTCATGTTAGCCACCGTACGATCGGCGATCACATTGACCGGTTTTTTCGTCCCTAGCGGCCCGAGATAGCCCGGCGGCGTGCCAAACCATTCGATGATTTCGTTTTCAGTGGCAAAACGGAACGTGCCGAGGCCAGGCAGCTTGCTCACCTTGATTTCGTTCAGGTCGTGGTCACCGCGCAGCATCAAAAGCCAGAGAGTGGGTTCAGCCCCCTCGTTGTCAGTGGCCAGCACGATGGATTTGATCGTGCGCTCAAGCGGAATAGCCAGTAGTTCGGCCACGGCATCGCATTTTGCCTTACCCGGCGTGGCCGTTTTTTGCATGGCGGCCGTGGGCTCCGCGCGTTCCGCATACAGCGGCAAAGCCTCGGCGGCCTCCACGTTCGCGGCGAAATCTGACGTGGGGCAATACGCGATCGCATCTTCGCCCGTATCGGCAATCACATGGAACTCATGCGAGCCGCTACCGCCAATCGAGCCGTTATCCGCCGCCACCGGACGAAAATCGAGCCCCAAACGGGTAAAAATACGCACATAGGCGTCGTACATCTTCTGATATGACGCCTGCAAACCAGCCAGATCCTTATCGAATGAATACGCGTCTTTCATGATGAATTCACGGCCGCGCATCACGCCAAAACGCGGACGAATCTCATCGCGGAACTTCGTCTGAACCTGATAAAAATTAACCGGCATCTGGCGGTAACTCTTGATCTGGTTACGCGCGATATCCGTGACGACTTCCTCGTGCGTCGGCCCAATCACAAAATCATTTTGGCGGCGATCCTTGAAGCGCAGCAACTCCGGGCCATATTGTTCCCAGCGGCCGGACTCCTGCCATAACTCAGCGGGCTGCACGGCGGGCATCAGCAGCTCGATGGCCCCCGCCCGCGTCATTTCTTCGCGGACAATCGCTTCGACTTTACGAATCGAACGCAAACCCACCGGCAAATAATTGTAGATGCCGCCCGCAACGCGGCGAATCATGCCCGCGCGCACCATGAGTTTGTGACTGACGATTTCGGCGTCAGCAGGGGCTTCTTTTAGCGTGCCGATAAAAAACTGGGTGGCTTTCATTCAGAATTTTCCAAAAGCGGCGGCACAAGCTGTGCCGCGCAAAGATTCAAAAACAAGGTGGAATGCGAACCCGCTGTGACAGCGCCAGGCGGCATGCCGGAGCAAATCGTGCCATTCTGCGGCGAACCGCTGCGCCGGGTCCGTTATCTGTTTATAATCAAAGCAATTTTAAAGGATTCGAAGGTGGTTGTATGCTGGATCGTGAAGGCTTTCGCCCGAACGTCGGCATCATCCTCTTGAACGCACACAATGAAGTGTTTTGGGGCAAACGGCTCCGTGAACATTCCTGGCAGTTTCCGCAAGGGGGCATCAAGTATGGCGAGACCCCCGTCCAAGCGATGTATCGGGAGTTACACGAAGAAACCGGGCTGCGTCCTGAACACATCAAGGTGATCGGTCGCACACGCGACTGGTTGCGTTATGAGGTGCCGGACAAGTTCATCAAGCGCGAAGTACGCGGCCACTACCGTGGCCAGAAACAAATCTGGTTCCTGCTTCGAATGCTCGGGCGCGATTGCGATATTTGCTTGCGCGCGACAGATCACCCGGAATTCGATGCATGGCGCTGGAATGAATACTGGGTACCGCTAGATTGCGTGATTGAATTCAAGCGGGACGTTTATCAACTGGCGTTGACGGAGCTATCCCGTTTTTTGCGCCGGGCTTCGCCGCGCGCGGAAAAGTCTGGCAAAACTCCGCAGATGGCGCACCTGTCTCAAATAGAAGAAACCTCGGTCACCACTACTGACGTTTCTGCCGATGTCGAGACCTCGCTGCAGTCTGTGCTGATCAAATCAGACTGCAGCGCTCCAGTCGAAGACGCGGCGGCTGGCCTGCCCAGCCTGCGTGACTAGCGCACGTTCAGGCGGGCACGGTGCGTCGGGCACATCTGCCGGTGCGGCAAACATGCCACCGCACCGGCATTCCAGGGAACTCATATTGAAAGCAAAAACGCTTATATTCGTTGCGGCGGCTATTTCCGCCGCGCTGTTGGCCGGCTGCTCCAACACACCGTCCAACAAGGACGACAGCGCATTCACCTACTTGCTGGATCGCCCCAGTAACTGGGTCGAAAACAAGCTTGAAGGTTTGCCACCGTTACCGCAAAACAGCGACCTCTTGCCATTTGAAGTATCGCAAAATACCCCTCTGCGGTTTTCACTCGATGCCCGCTCGCTTAGCGTCGGCACGGATGGCGTGGTTCGCTACACCGTGGTGGTTACAAGCCCTGGCGGCGCGCGCAATGTGAACTACGAAGGGATCCGCTGCGACACCTATAGCTGGCGCCTGTATGCGGGCCTCGATGCCGATCACAACGGCTGGGATCAAACCGTGGCAAACGACTGGAGGCGAATCGAAAATAGCGAGCTGAATGCCTATCATGCCGCCCTGTATCAGGATTATTTCTGCACCAGCAAAATGCCGATCGGAACAGCCAAGCAGATCGTCAACAATATGCGTTACAAACGAACCACCGAAAGCGGCTGGATTCATTAAACCGGAGTTCCGTCAATCTCATTAATGAACATTGTTGAAAAAGCCGCTTCACGTTATCGACAATAACGTGAAGCGGCTTTTTTACAATGAACGACGTTGCGTAATACCCAATGTCAGACCAGCACCAGATTGTCCCGATGAATCAGCTCCGGCTCCAGCATGTAGCCCAACACTGATTCGATTTCGGCGCTAGGGCGACGCTGAATCAGCCGGGCTTCCGCGCTGCTGTAATTGGTCAACCCTCGTGCGACCTCCGTTCCCGCTGCATTCAGGCACGCAATCACCTCGCCACGTGCAAATGCCCCCTGCACCTCAACTACGCCAATTGGCAATAAACTTTTGCCGTCTGATCTCAGCTTGTCAGCCGCACCATCGTCGATCAGCACATGGCCACGAACTTGCAGATGATCCGCCATCCATTGCTTGCGCGCCGCGATTCGTGCGGTACGGGCTATGAGTTGCGTGCCAATGGCTTCGCCCGAAGCCAGCCGAACCAGGACATCGGCTTCCCGACCGCTTGCGATCACGGTATTGGCCCCACTATGTGCCGCGCGTTTAGCCGCCAGAATTTTGGTGAGCATGCCACCCCGGCCCAGACTTGAACCCGCGCCACCGGCCATGGCCTCCAGCTCTGGCGCACCGGCATCAGCTTGTTCAACCAGTTGTGCCGAAGGCTCCTTACGCGGATCAGCTGTGTAAAGACCCGCCTGATCGGTAAGAATGACCAGCGCGTCACCCTCGATCAGATTCGCCACCAGCGCACCGAGCGTATCGTTATCGCCGAATTTGATCTCATCGGTGATCACCGTGTCGTTCTCGTTGATGATCGGCACGACACCCAGGCGCAGCAGTGTCAGGAGCGTCGAGCGCGCATTCAGATAGCGCTCCCGGTCCGCCAGATCAGCATGCGTTAGCAAGATTTGCGCGGTACGAATTGAATGCTCGGCAAAGCGGCTTTCATACACTTGCACCAGCCCCATTTGCCCAACTGCGGCTGCCGCCTGTAGTTCAGCGATTTCACGCGGCCGCTTGCTCCAGCCAAGACGTTGCATACCCTCGGCAATCGCCCCGGAACTGACCAGCACAACCTCTTTACCCTGAGTGCGCAATGCAGCGATCTGCGAGGCCCAGCGGCCAATGGCTGCATGATCGAGCCCTCGCCCGTCATTGGTAACAAGGCTCGACCCGACTTTGACAACCAGCCGTTTGGAATCTGCGATGACGGACCGCATGATGTGCGCTCTCCCAATATGTTGTACGCATACCGGACACGAACACGAGGCATGCGGGTAACTCGAATTACGATGCGATGTTTATTCTTGTGGCTCGCCAGGCTTGCTAGCCGTATCGCCTGACTCACCTGACGATTTTTCACGGAAGCGGACATCGGAAGCCAATTCTTCGGCTTCTGCCGCACGCTGGGCCTCAGAATGTGCCGCGATATGGTCATACACCGCATAGCACAGGCTCTCGCACCCTTGTCCTGTCAAAGCCGAAATTTCGAAGACAGGGCCGTCCCAGCCAAAGCCTTCGAGAAACGAAGCCACGCGCGCGATGCGCTCGTCTTCGGGGACCATATCGAGCTTGTTGAGTACGAGCCAACGCGCTTTTTCATAAAGCAGTTCGTCGTACTTGCGCAGCTCATTAACAATGGCTTTAGCCTCAGCGACAGGATCGACCGCGTCATCGAACGGTGCCAGATCAACGATATGCAACAGCAAGCCAGTACGTTGCAGATGTCGCAAAAACTGGTGGCCCAGACCCGCACCCTCAGCCGCACCTTCAATCAGCCCGGGAATATCCGCAATCACAAAACTCCGGCTCGGCCCGACCCGAACCACCCCAAGATTGGGCGCCAGCGTCGTGAATGGATAATCGGCAATTTTAGGCTTGGCGTTCGAGACCGATGCAATAAACGTTGATTTTCCGGCATTGGGCATACCGAGCAATCCCACATCAGCCAGCACCTTTAGTTCCAGCCGCACCATTCGGCGTTCACCCGGCTTACCTTCGGTTTTCTGACGTGGCGCGCGATTCGTGCTGGACTTGAAATGCAGGTTGCCCAACCCGCCCGAGCCACCTTTGGCAATCTGAACCGACTGGTTATGTTCGGTGAGATCAGCGATCAGCTCGCCAGTTTCCATATCCGTAATAATCGTACCGACCGGCATGCGCAGCGTGATGTCATCACCACCTTTGCCGTAACAATCTGCACCGCGGCCATTTTCGCCATTCCGCGCCAAATGTTTCCTGGCATAACGGTAATCAATCAGCGTGTTGATATTGCGATCGGCCAGCGCGTACACACTACCGCCGCGCCCGCCATCGCCGCCATCCGGCCCACCAAACGGGACGAATTTTTCGCGGCGCATCGACGCACTGCCATCCCCTCCGTCACCGGCGATGACTTCAATTCTCGCTTCGTCAATGAACTTCATGCGTTACTCCGTCCCGTCAGGGTTGTGATTTTGCCGTGCTGATTTTGTCGCACTTTACGCGACCTTGTCAGCTAGCCAAGCGGCTAGCTGACACGGCTCACGACAATAAAAAAGCCCCGCAAACTTCGCGGGGCCCTTGTTCCGGTCTTTAAAGCCCGTGCCTGATTAAATTCAGACTGCTGCCGGGATTACATTGACCAGATGCTTCTTGCCAGCGCCTTTGATCGTGAACTTGACGTGACCGTCTGTCAGCGCGAACAAGGTGTGATCCTTGCCGATACCGACGTTGTCGCCCGGATGCATACGTGTGCCGCGTTGACGCACGATGATGCCGCCAGCATTGATTGCCTGACCGCCATAAACTTTCACGCCGAGACGTTTTGACTCGGAGTCGCGGCCGTTCCGTGAGGAGCCGCCTGCCTTTTTGTGTGCCATGTGATTACTCCTTGACCGGCGCGCTTACGCGGTAATCGCGTCGATGCGCAGTTCGGTATAGTTCTGGCGGTGGCCGCCATGCTTCTGGTAGTGCTTCCGGCGACGCATCTTGAAGATGGTCACTTTGGCATGCCGACCGTGCGACACAACGGTAGCCTTGACGGAAGCCCCACTGACCAGTGGCGTACCGAACTTAATCGATTCGCCTTCGCCCACTGCGAGAACCTGGTCGAGCGTGATTTCAGCGTCAATGTCTGCCGGTATCTGTTCTACTTTAAGTTTTTCGCCAACGGCAACTTTATACTGCTTGCCACCGGTTTTTATGACCGCGTACATTGAAAACCTCACTCTGGATTCATTTCTCCCACGCACCACGCGCGGAAACCCTTGATTATACATAGAGTTAGCGGCCCGGTCAAAATCTCTCGGCAAGCCGTCCCAAGACAGCCCGTGAACAAATTCACTCAGGCTATAGCGCACAAAGAACATGAGACGCATGTAGGGAATGATTAGGGCACGATTGAGCGCGATTCCCTTATAATTCGCGGCATTCTCCCAGCTCACCATCATGCCGTCGACTGCCATCCCCATCTCCAACGCCACTGACCTGCTCGCCCCCGTCGCCGAAGACATGCAGCGGGTAAATCGCGTCATCCGGCACCGTCTGACATCCGAGGTGATGCTGATCAACCAGATTTCCGAGTACATCATCAGTGCCGGCGGCAAACGGCTGCGTCCGGCACTGCTGCTGCTCGTCGCGGGAGCATTGGGCGACACCACCGGGCACCGGCATGAACTGGCCGCGGTCGTCGAGTTTATTCATACCGCGACGTTGTTGCATGACGATGTCGTTGATGAATCTGACCTGCGACGCGGCCGTCAAACCGCCAATGCATTATTTGGCAATGCCGCCAGCGTGCTGGTGGGGGATTTTCTGTACTCGCGTTCGTTCCAGATGATGGTTGGCGTGGGCAAGATACGTGTGATGGAGATTCTGGCCGAAGCGACCAATGTCATTTCGGAAGGTGAGGTGCTGCAATTGCTGAACATGCACGACGCCGACGTCGACGAAACCCGCTACATGCAAGTTATTCGTTATAAAACAGCCAAGCTGTTTGAAGCAGCGGCCCAGTTAGGCGCGGTTCTGGCGGGCACCGATGCTGCTGTCGAAGCCGCCGCCGCGGAATTTGGCCGTCGCATCGGCACTGCGTTCCAGATCATGGATGACTGGCTCGACTACACCGGCACGGCTGAATCAATGGGCAAAAATGCAGGCGATGATCTGCGCGAAGGCAAACCCACATTGCCCCTGATTTATCTCATTGAACGCGGTACACCAGAACAGTCGGCACTCGCCCGCGAAGCCATAGAACAGGGTGGGACCGACCGGTTCGACACTATTTTTGAGGCGATCACACGCTCGGGCGCGCTAGACCACACGCTCGAATGCGCGAAGCAGGAAGCACAGGCGGCGGCAACGGCCATTTCGGTGTTCCCAGATTCCATTTATAAAGAAAGCCTGCTATCCTTGTGTTCTTATTCGACGGCAAGGCAGTCCTAATCTGGACTCAAACGTCTGAATACTCTAGAAATAATTCCAAAATAGTCCGTCAGTATACATCGGGGTGTAGCTTAGCCTGGTAGAGCGCTACGTTCGGGACGTAGAGGCCGGAGGTTCGAATCCTCTCACCCCGACCAGAATTCTTCAAAAGGATCAAGGAGTTATCGATCCTTTACTAACTCACTGTTCATGTTGAGTTAGAGTAAATCCCACATCTGGTTGTCCCAAGAATGTCCCGTCAAAGTGCATCCAGAACGAAGTCTGTGGTCATCGGGGTGCTAACGCGCCAGCCGACAATACGGCGAAATGGCCGCCGCCTCGTCGTCGGTCATGATCAATACCCCGCTTCCTTCTGATGCCGGACAGCCAGGATCGTGACAGCGTCGCCATCGAAGCGATACCGGGCCACGTAACCACTGTCCCCGAAATCGATGGGCCACTCCCGATACTGCTCGGGTAGATCTTCGACGAGACGTCCCATTCGCGGGTGAGCCCCGAGGGTCTGTACGCCTTGTCTAATTGCTTCGCCAGCCCGCCTCTCGGCGTCAGGATTCTTCGGTCGCAGGAAGTCGCGCAGTCGCTGTAGGTCTCGGATAGCCGCCGGTGCAAAGATTACTTGTGGCATTCAGGCGAGGGCAGTTCGTTTTCAGTTCCCCAGCTCGTGAGCCACTTATCTACTTCCTCTGCGGTCGCGTGCAAGCCAGTCGCCTGAAATTCATCCCACGCCTTGAGCGTGTCCCGGTTTAACGCCTCGCGCTTTTCCTCGCGCTCGACATACTGCTCAATGGCTTCACGCATGATCCAATGCGCGGTACGTCGGCGAGACTCAGCCAAGTGCTGGACCCGCCCTTTCAGTTCATCATCAAGCTTGATGGATGTTGCCGTAACCATGAAACGGCCTCCGTAGCAAAAGGTAATACCTGAGACTACTTTAAACCTAAGCGCCGCCTGAGTCCATACGCCCCCAATATCCAAGATGACCCATTGCCCCGCTCATGGCTTTCTGGGACGGCGTGGCGTTTGCCGGGGCAGTCGCTTCGCTGCAACCGCTGTCTTGGCACACCGCAGCGCTTCTTGTTCGGCGTCTTCAGAACTTTTTTGCAGTGCTTCCGAGGCAATCTCCGCCTTGAGCTTCTCCTTGATGTACATCTTGCGAAGCCGGGCATTCTCCACCTCCAGCTCCTGCATGCGCGACATCATCGACGCGTCCATGCCGCCGTACTTCGAGCGCCATTTATAAAACGTGGCCGAACTGATGCACAGTTCCCGGCGCAGCTCCGGTACCGCCAGTCCAGCCTCCGCGCGCTTCAGCGCTTCCAGTATCTGGCTGTCCGTGAATCTCGACTTCTTCATCTGCAGAACTCCCTCTTAACGAGAAAATTCTACTTCTCCCGACGCTGGATTTGCGGGGGCATTACCGTCGGTCACTTACGTCGCCGGCAAGTTCGGCAATGACTACGTGGCGCGCGACATCGTCAACTATGGCGGACTGTGGGCCAATGTCATCAGTGAGGCGATCTATTTTGTCGGTCTCAACGATAGCGACAACCAGCCCCTCGACGGTAGCAAGACCTACGAGATCCGGTTTCCCAAAGGCGAGAAGCCGGATCTGCATGTCAATGGATTCTGGTCTGTGACGCTGTATAGCGCGCCGGATTATCGCGTGGTGCCCAATGCCCTGCATCGGTACAACCTGAATAACGTATCGCATCTGAAGGCGAATCCGGATGGCAGCACGAGTATCTGGCTTGCGCCAGTGCGGCCGCAGAACGTACCGCAAAGCAACTGGTTGCCTACGCCTGACGGAAAGGGCTTCTCATTGAACTTCCGTACCTATGTTCCGAAAGACGAGGTTCAACAAGGTCAATGGTTTCCGGCACCGATCACGAGAGTGAAGTAGTCGAAAATAACGTCACCGAGGTTCCTCGCCTTTCGTAGGTGACCTTTTCGTAGGTGACCTGCCAGGCCAGGATCTCGCGTGCCTGTAAGCGTGATCAGAAAAGCATGCAGATGATTAAATTCAACCGAAGCAGTTATGCAGCTTGCCTCATGCTATTGCTGCTTGTTAATGAACAGGCATGTGCACAGACTTCAGCGGATGACGCCAACAAGAGCAATAACCCGTTAAATCTGGCGGCGTCGTTCAACGTTCAGAATTACTTTGCACCGAGCCTGTTTGGAGCGCAGGCGCATACCAACGATTTCCTTCTGCGACCCACCATTCCGGTGGGTCCGAACGGTTTAATTCCGGTTCCACAAATCTTCCGGCTGACAGCACCCATTAGCACAAGGCCTGCCCCTGATGGCGGGTACAACACGGGGCTCGGCGATATCAACCTCTTCGATATTTTTCTTTTGTCGCAAGGTGAAACGCAGATAGGCGTTGGCCCACTGATAACGATGCCGACCGCCACCGATCCGAGCCTGGGAACGGGCAAATGGCAGGCCGGCTTCGCAGCTGTTGCCGTCAACGCAAACAAGGCACGTTTGCTTGGCGCGCTCGTCCAGTGGCAACACTCCTTCGCGGGTCAAAGTAGCAGACCCGCAGTCCAGTCACTGACAGCCGAACCGTTCGGCATCTTCAATTTGCCGGAGGGCTGGTACATCCGTTCAACCGGTATCTGGACTTTCGATCTTCAGCACGGCAGCTATTACATTCCGGTTGGGCTAGGCGGCGGCAAGGCGTGGAAGTCTGGTTCGACGATTTATAACGCGTTCATCGAACCACAGTATTCAGTCGCGCATTCTGGCAATGTGCCGAAATGGCAGATATTTGCGGGATTGAATATGACTTTCGGTAAATAACAGGGCGGCTTCAGTCACCCAAGCCAGGAGCGTGACAACGGATGATCGATTCCACACAGTCGGGTACGGCCTAAAGTCTCCCTCGAAAATCATTCGAACCGCATGCAACCGTACGCAACCGCATTCGCATTCGCATTCGCATTCGCAACCGCATTCGGCCATGGGTTTTGTCACTCCCAAGCCCGACTTCGCCGATTTACATCGTCAGCACCAGCCGCCCAACCGCAGCCCCTTGCCACACCGCTGCCACCTCCGCCAGCGGTGCAGTTTCCGTCTCAATCGACAGCGCGCCAGTTGCTGCGGCCTTCAGCAGGCTCGCAATCGACCCCAGCAAATCAAGATTCGACACGCTGCCAAGGCCGCTCCCCATCATCTCTAGCCCGGAACTGCGTAATGCAGCAGCAGGAAAAGCAATGCTCTGGCCGCTGATCGAACCAATCTGCACAAAGCGAATGCGCGGCTCCGCCTCACCGGCGCCATGCACCGATACCGCGTGAATCAGGCTTTCCGCCGACGGCCCCCAAAGATAGTCGAGAATCACATTCACCCGATGTTCGCGGATCGCGTGCCGGAACGTTTCAGCCAGATACCCAGCAGGCACATCCAGCGGAATCAGTACATCAGCGCCGAGCGCCTTGAGACCCTCCACACTTTGCGCATTCCGCCCAGTCGCAAGCACCTTGCCCGCGCCAAGATAGCGCGCAATCTGTACCGCCAGCCGCCCCGAGACACCTGTCGCACCATTAATCAGCACGTTCTCGCCCGGCTGAAAATGCGCGCGGTGCGTCAGCGCGGCCCACGACGACATCCCTGGATTACCGAGTGCCGCAGCCCTGACATCGTCCAGGCCATCGGGCAGCGCAACGCAGTAACGCCGCTGCACCACCGTGGTTTGCGCCATCGCCCCATAGGGGCTGCGCGGAAAAGCAAAATACACGCGGCGGCCATCCGGTAAATGTCCTACGCCATCCACACCTGGAACCCACGACACAGTCTTGCTGCTGCTGTAATGCTTGCCCGCCGCCTGGGCTCGCACGAGCTGGCTTAGCGCGGCTGCGCGCACCTGCACCAGTGTTTCGTCTGCCGCGGCAATGGGATCGGCAAAATCGCCGTAACGCGGCGGTGCGTCAAAATCGTGAACAATGGCTGCTTTCATAGCGTTTTCCTGAGTCAGATCACTTCGTCACGTCGTTTGAAACCAGGCTAAACCTGCTTTTCCAGCATCTGCCGCCGACGTCTGCCGGGGAGCGCAATTTTACGCCGTGCGTTTCATCACTCTGCAGGCTCGGTGTAAGGGGCTTGCCGGACAATGGCCGCTCGCGTCCAAAGTACTCCGAGCGCCTCGAACAAGCTGCAAACAGGCCAGCCACTCAGGATGAAATCGGGCGCTTTACCGCTACATTCGCATTGCCCCGGAGCTTCACCATGACGGTCCGCTATTATTCCTGCCGTTATCACGTTGATCTCGCATCACGCGCCAGGCTAGGCTTGCGTCCTGGTTTCTCCCTACTTATCAGCCGGAGCCATCATGAACACCACTTATGCGTATGCCGCCCAGCATGCCCAGTCACCGCTCGCCCCGTTCGAGATTCAGCGCCGCCCGCTACGCGACCATGACGTGCAAATGGATGTCCTCTTTTGCGGCGTCTGTCATTCCGACCTGCATCAGATTCGTAACGAATGGCACAATTCGCTCTATCCCGTCGTGCCAGGCCATGAAATCGTCGGAAAAGTCACTGCGGTGGGCCCGGCTGTCACGCGTTACAAGGTAGGTGACCGAGTTGGCGTGGGCTGCATGGTCGATTCGTGCCGCACGTGTGCGAGCTGTGCTGAAGGCCTCGAACAGTATTGCGAAACCGGTTTCGTTGCCACCTATAACGGCGTGGACCGCGAAAGCGGTGACGTCACGTTCGGAGGCTACTCCACGGATCTCGTCGTCGATGAATCGTTCGTGCTCCGGGTACCGGAAAATCTCGAGCCCGCTGGGGTCGCGCCGCTACTGTGCGCGGGCATCACGACTTACTCGCCCCTGCGGCAATGGGGGGCCGGGCCAGGAAAGAAAGTGGGGATCGTCGGGCTCGGCGGCCTCGGACACATGGGTGTCAAGCTCGCACGAGCGATGGGGGCCCATGTCGTACTGTTCACTACATCGCCATCGAAAATCGAAGACGCAAAACGCCTGGGGGCGCATGAGGTGGTGATATCAAAAAACGCCGATGAGATGCAGGCGCAGACGAACAGTTTTGATTTCATTCTGAACACCGTCGCGGCACAACACGATCTGAATCCGTTTCTTAACCTGCTGCGGCGTGATGGCACGATGACACTGGTTGGCGCGCCCGAGCACGATCACCCGTCCCCCCAGGTATTCAATCTGATCTTTAAACGACGCCGTCTTGCAGGCTCCCTGATCGGTGGTATCGCTGAAACTCAGGACATGCTCGACTTCTGCAGCAAGCATGGCATTACGTCGGATATCGAACTGATCCCCATGCAAAAAATCAACGAAGCGTATGAACGGATGCTAAAAAGCGATGTGAAATACCGCTTCGTGATCGACATGGCCTCACTCAAGCCCTAAACCGCACACTGCATTCATCGCCGTTCCAGACAACGGGCCTGCCTCTGCAGGCCCGTTGTCGTTTCGTGCACCCACTTCCCTATGGTAAGAAGATTCATCGTCGAAGAGCCTGGCCTGGTTTCAAATACGTTTCGGAAAATTCTAGAAAAGCGCACATTCCCGTGGGAGAATTTGCCGCCACCTTGACCTTTCTGCAACACACAAGAATGCCTCAACCCAACGCTACTGCCATGACCGACCCAACGACGACTCAGACCTTCCTCCACGTAGGCTGCGGCCCGCAGCGCAAAGGCACCACAACCCACGGGTTCAATCACGAGAACTGGATCGAACTGCGGCTCGATATCGATGAATCCGTCCAGCCGGATATCGTCGGCACGATGACGGACATGTCACGAGTTGACGATGCGTCGGTGGATGCGATCTTTTCCAGCCACAACATCGAGCATCTGTATCCGCACGAGGTACCACTCGCGCTCGCTGAGTTTTTGCGCGTGCTCAAGCCGGATGGCTTTGCCATTATCACGTGCCCGGATCTACGCTCAGTGTGTGCTTTGGTCGCGGACGACAAGTTGCTGGAACCCGCCTATCAGTCAGGCGCCGGGCCGATTGCGCCGATCGACATTCTGTACGGACATCGGCCACCGATGGCGCGAGGCAATCTGTATATGGCGCACCGTTGTGGTTTCACCGAGAAAGTGCTCAATGGTACGTTGGCAGCGTCGGGGTTTCCTGTTGTCGCTACCATGGCACGGCCACAGGCCTTTGAATTGTGGGCGGTCGCCAGCAAATCGCAGCGCACGCATGAAGAGTTGCAAGCGCTAGCCAATGTTCACTTTATCCGGCCTTATTAAAAAAACGGACAACCGGCATCCAAGACGAAGGCCCCGCGCGAAGAACCCGCGAGGGGAAGCCCGCGATGGAGCCGGATTTTGATGGCTGTTTTATAAAGATGGGAAGGTGCTCCCACAAGGGGCACAGGTACACCAGGGCAACGACACGTCTGCGGCACCGGACAAACGATCACCTGTCCGGCACAAAAATTAAAATTACGACGCGGGTTGCGCCTGCCGACGTGCCATCGCGGGACTCACTGCATGGACCGGATCAAAGCCGAAAAATTTGAGCACATGACGTGCCACATCATCCCGGTCGTTGTCCGCGCAGATCATGTGATAGCTGTTCTCCAGGACGACGCTGCGTGCATCCGGCATCGCAGCCTGCAAAAATTCCGCTGAGCGCAAACTGGTCAGTTCGTCTTCGCGCGCATGCAAGACAAGGGTTGAGCAAGGCGTCGCAGGTGCTGCTGTTCGCACCCAGCTGCGCATTCTGTCAACCTCACGGATACAGTCCAGCGGCACCCAGGGGTAATGAAAACTGTCACCCCGCTCGAATTTTTTCTTCACGATCGCCCGGATCAGCGGGTTCTTGATTCCGAATGGCTCACCCTCGTCCACACGAAGCCGCTCCGCGACACCCGGCACCCGGTACAGCACGTAACGCAGCCCACGATACCAGGGCGTGGACCAGCCGTCGATAAATACGGGTGCCGCCAGCAACGCCAGCTTGCCGCGCGCGTGCTGCACACGATGGCACAGCAACAGCGCCACCAGTGCGCCCATGCACATGCCGGCCACATGCAAGGTGTCGTATTCCGCTGCCAGCGTCTGGTATTGCTCAGTAACCGAATCGAGCCATGCTTCCGCAGACACGCCAACCAGATCTTCAGGACGTGTGCCATGCCCCGGCAATGTCAGCATGTGCGTGTCCCCCCCTGCCCGGCGTACCGCCTTATGCAGCGAACCAAGGTCGTACTGCGTCCCACCCAGGCCGTGAATGAGCAAAACACCGGTACGGTCAGTCATGGTGAACTTGTATCCCGGCCGCTTATCCAGCGACCTGCGCAGGCGGGTACTCGAGCTGCCAGACACCCGCCACCACCGCCACATTGACGTTCCAGTCCAGCAACGGCGCCCCCCGGTCACGAACGACCCGCGTCCCGCCATCCGGCAGCATGATGCGCAACGTCACAACATTACGGTTCTCTCCTGCCATTTCGGCACGCCAATGAGTACGCAGCATTTCCCGATCATCGGGATGCAAACGCTCAAGCACCTGCGACACACTCGTCAATTGCGTCGCGTCGACACCCACGCCAAATACGCGCTGCACGTCGCCACTCCAGTCGATCGAGCCAGACACGGCATCCAGCACGTAGGCGATTTGTCCGGCGCTCGCCAGTGCACACTCCATGTTGTTTTGCAGAACAGCCACGCGTTCATGCACCCGCTCACGGGTCGTTTTCAACGTGCTGACCGTCAATACCAGCAGTGATGCAATAGCCAGATAAAGCTGCGCTTCCAGCAGCGAATGGCCATGATGCCCAGCGAGCAGCGGGAATGGCCCCTCTCCCTGTGCCGTCTCCAGAATCACGATCAGCGCCAGTATCAGCACCGCCAATGAACCGCTGCGCCCACCCAGCAGTACCGTGATGACTACCGTCAAAAACAGGGGAATGTAGGTCAGCGCGAAGCCCACGCCCATGCCGAACTTGTCGCTGCTGTCGCCATCGAAAATCAGGGTTGTGCCAGCCGCGAGCAGCAGGAAAGAGACGACCCCAAGCACAAGATCAAACCATCCCTGATCGCCCGACCGATGTGCCCGGAAACGCGACCATGACGCCAGCACGGGCACAACCAGCAGCACGCCGACGAAATCCGATGCGGCCCACACGAAGCCAACGCCCAACAACGGGGCTCCATCCAGAATGGCATACCAGGCCGCGCCGCCGAGCGCAGCGAAAACACCCGCCAGCAGGCCAGCCAGGATGACCGAGCGCAAAAAATACAGCCCTTCGAGCGAGAAGCGCGTGCGGCACGCCAGCCATACTGCGAGCGCAGCCGCTCCGACTTCATTGATGGTAAAAAGCACCGCATTGAGGTAATTGCTGTGCTCAATGCCCGCCAGCACCAGTTGAGCGACAAGAAACGCACAGCCCAGCGCCAGCCAGTCACGCATAGGCCGCAGCATGTATGCGCCTACCGTGACACCGGCGGGCAGCCAGATATAACCCGTGAGTTCCACCGGGCCATTAAGCTGATGGGAAATGTAGCCACTGACGAAATACAGCGTGGCCCAGAGAAGGGCCGAGGTCAGCCCTAGCTTAAAACGCGGAGTCGGAGTGGTTGCCATCAGGATTTTCTAAAGTCTTACCGCTCGCAAGTGGCAACAGGAACAGAGACAGAGATCTGCTCTCTCGCCACAACGAAACGTCACCCATGCATTAAAAACCTCGGCTCCGCCTAGAACGGAATATCGTCGTCCATCTCGTCGAAGCCACCGCCAGCAGGCGCTGCCGGGCGGCTCGAAGCACCGCCACCACTGCGTGCCGCGCTACCGCCTGCACCACCCCCAGCCCGTGCACCACCGCCCCGTTCAGCTGGCTCGCCACGGCTATACCCGCCGTCATCGCCACCCGGAGCCCCTCCCATCGCCCCGCCTCGCCCGCCCAGCATTTGCATCTGATCGGCCACGATTTCGGTCGAGTAGCGGTCGGTGCCATCCTGAGCTTGCCATTTGCGCGTGCGCAAACGCCCTTCGATATAAACCGACGAGCCTTTCTTCAAATATTCCGAAACGATTTCGGCCAGACGACCAAAGAATGAGATGCGATGCCACTCCGTCATTTCTTTCATTTCGCCCGAGGTTTTGTCCTTGTACCGGTCGGTCGTGGCGAGACGGATGTTGGCCACTGCATCGCCGCTCGGAAGATAACGGACTTCCGGATCGGCTCCGAGATTGCCGACGAGAATGACCTTGTTCACGGATGCCATGTATTTCTCCTGTTGAATCGGGTTCGGGCGGCCTGGCCGCGCATGGCTGTGATGACCCCGTGTGGGACTTTGCACCGCACCGTGCGGGCCGCCGCCGGGATAGGTGCCGGAGGCTGCTACGTCTTGCGTGGCGGCGATTTCATGTTCGCGGCGATTATAAGCCAGCAGGCAACCAGTGCTGAGCAGCCGTAGAACACGGCGCTCGGCCCGTCGATTTTCAGCAGCCACCCGCCCAGCACACCGCCCAGCGCGAGCCCAAGCGACTGGGTCGTGTTGTACACGCCCATGGCCGCACCCTTGCGCGTGCCGGGTGCGAGCTTCGACACCAGCGACGGCTGCGATGCTTCAAGAATATTGAAGCCGAGAAAATAGACGAAGAGAATCGCCGCCACGCCAAGAATGGTATGGGGCGCAGCACCCAATAGCAATTGGCCGATTAGTATGAGTGCGATTGCGCCCAGCAGCACCGCCTTCATCTTGCCGCGCTTTTCAGCGGCGATGATCGCCGGAACCATCATCACGAAAGACAGCCCCATCACGGGCAAATACACCTTCCAGTGCGATGCGATGGGCAGCCCGACGGCTTCGAGGATGCGCGGCACCACCAAAAACAGTGCGATTTGCGTGGCATGTAGCGCGAACACGCCAAAGTTCAGCCGCAGCAGTTCAATGTTGCGCAGCACTTCGGCAAATGGCGCACGCACGTGAACCGGCTTGGGCGCGTCAGGCACCACCCACAGCACGAGACCCACGGCCAGAAGCGAAAGCAGGCCGACCAGCGTAAACAAACCGCTCATGCCGATCCAGTGGAACACCATCGGCGCACCGACAATCGCCACGGCAAACGACACACCAATGCTGCCGCCCACCATGGCCATCGCCTTGGTACGGTTTGCTTCAGAGGTGAGATCGGCGATAAACGCGATCACGGCGGAAGAAACCGCGCCCATCCCTTGAATGACCCGTCCAACGATGATCCAGGTCATATCCTGTGCCATCGCGGCAATAAAACTGCCCAGCGCGAAAATCAGCAAGCCGGTGATGATGACCGGCTTGCGACCCACCTTGTCCGAAATCCAGCCGTAAAAAATATAGAGCAGCGATTGCGTCACGCCATAAGCGCCAAGCGCCAGCCCCACCAGAAATACGTCATCGCCGCCGGGGATGGTTTTCGCATAGACCGAAAACACCGGCATGATCATGAACAGCCCCAGCATGCGCAATGCGAAAATCGCAGCCAGCGAGAGGGTCGCGCGCAACTCAGGCGCGCTCATGCGTGAATGGGTCGCGGACAGATTGGACATCGATCGGGTGTGGATTTCGAATGGGTAGACTACGGCGGAATAACTGCGCTACGGGGCCAGCGCAACGCAGGAGCCCGACAATGGCGTTGACATCGGCATGGCCGGTGCCCAGGCACTCGAACCTGCCGCAGGTTGCAGCCCAGGGCGGGCATTGCCTGGTCGTTGCCTCGTCGTTGCAACACCTGACCTCGATGAAGTGCATTCGCCGCTTAACATGACACTCATTGGGCTAACTGCGGACCCAGTGTGTAGCCCCGGCGACGGCCCTTCAGGAAGGACTTCCTGAAGCCCCTCAGGAAGCCCCTCAGGAAGCCCCTCAGGAAGCCCCTCAGGAAGCCATAACGACGGCCTGCAAAAGCCGTTATAGTAGCAGGTTTAGCCCCATTCTCTTTCCACAGGTTCATGGAACAAATCCGTATCCGTGGGGCGCGCACCCACAACCTGAAGAACATCAATCTCGACTTGCCGCGTCACAAGCTGATTGTGATTACCGGCCTGTCCGGCTCGGGAAAATCGTCGCTGGCATTTGACACGCTCTATGCGGAGGGCCAGCGGCGCTACGTTGAGAGCCTGTCGGCTTATGCCCGGCAGTTTCTGCAATTGATGGAAAAGCCCGATGTCGATCTGATTGAAGGGCTTTCGCCCGCCATTTCGATTGAGCAAAAGGCAACTTCGCACAATCCACGCTCAACAGTCGGCACCGTTACCGAAATCCACGATTACCTGCGTTTGCTCTACGCGCGGGTCGGCACGCCCTATTGCCCGGAGCACAACATTCCGCTCGAAGCGCAAAGCGTGTCGCAAATGGTGGACGCGGCGCTAGCACTGCCCGAAGACACCAGGCTCATGATCCTGGCTCCCGTTGTCGTGGATCGCAAGGGCGAGCATGCCGAACTGTTCGAGGCAATGCAGGCGCAAGGTTTCATCCGGTTTCGCATTCGTTCGGGCGGTGGCGCCGCGCACGAGGGCGTGGCGCAAATCCACGAGATCGACGCCCTGCCCACACTAAAAAAGAACGACAAGCATTCGATCGATGTCGTCGTCGACCGGCTCAAGGTTCGCGCCGACATGAAGCAGCGCCTCGCCGAATCGTTCGAAACCGCACTGCGCCTCGCCGAGGGCCGCGCCATCGCGCTTGAGATGGATACCGACCAGGCCCATCTGTTCAGCTCGAAGTTTGCCTGCCCAGTGTGCTCGTATTCGCTTCAGGAACTGGAACCGAGACTTTTTTCGTTCAATAACCCGATGGGCGCCTGCCCGGAATGCGACGGCCTCGGCCAAATTACGTTCTTCGATCCAAAACGGGTCGTGGCACACCCCTCGCTCTCGCTCGCGGCGGGCGCGGTCAAGGGCTGGGACCGGCGCAACCAGTTTTACTTCCAGATGTTGCAAAGCCTCGCGGCATTCTTCGAATTCGATATCGACACCGCTTTCGAAGACCTCCCCGAAAAAGTCAGAAAAATCCTGCTGTACGGCTCGGGCAAACAAGCCATTCCGTTCTCGTATATCAACGAGCGCGGCCGTGCGAGCGTGCGCGAGCATGTGTTCGAAGGGATCATCCCAAACCTCGAGCGGCGTTACCGCGAAACCGATTCATCGGCGGTACGCGAAGAACTCGCCAAATACCAGAACAACCAGCCCTGCCCCGCCTGCGACGGCACGCGTTTGCGCCGTGAAGCGCGCTTCGTGCGTATCGGCTCCGGTGACAGCGCCCGTGGCATTTTCGAAGTCAGTGGCACGCCGCTGCGCGAGGCGCTGGGTTACTTCCAGACGTTGCGGCTCGAAGGCGCCAAGCGCGAGATCGCGGACAAGGTCATCAAGGAAATCATCGCGCGCCTGACGTTTCTGAATAACGTCGGGCTCGATTACCTGTCGCTCGATCGCAGCGCCGAAACGCTTTCCGGGGGCGAAGCACAACGCATCCGGCTAGCCTCGCAGATCGGCTCTGGCCTGACGGGCGTGATGTACGTGCTGGATGAGCCATCCATCGGGCTGCATCAGCGCGACAACGACCGGCTCATCCAGACGCTCAAGCATCTGCGCGATCTCGGCAATTCAGTAATCGTCGTCGAACATGACGAGGACATGATCCGCATGGCCGATTATGTCGTCGACATGGGACCGGGTGCCGGTGAACATGGCGGCGCCATCATTGCTGAAGGCACGCCCAGTGAAGTGCAGGCCAATCCCAACTCCGTCACGGGGCAATACCTGTCCGGCGAGCGCGACATCGGCTGTCCAGACACGCGCACCGCCCCGGACGAGCGTCGCCTGCGCATCATCGAAGCCCATGGCAATAACCTGCAACGCGTCACGCTCGATCTGCCGGTTGGCCTGCTGACCTGCGTCACGGGCGTCTCGGGCTCAGGCAAGTCAACGCTCATCAACGACACGCTGTATCACGCGGTCGCCCATCACCTGTATGGCTCGTCCGCGGAACCCGCGCCCTACGAAGCCATTGAAGGCCTCGAACACTTCGACAAAGTGATCAACGTCGATCAGTCGCCCATCGGCCGCACGCCGCGCTCGAACCCCGCCACGTATACGGGCCTGTTCACGCCGATCCGCGAACTTTTCGCCAGCGTGCCCACAGCGAAGGAGCGCGGCTACGATCCGGGCCGCTTCTCGTTCAACGTCAAGGGTGGGCGCTGCGAATCATGCCAGGGCGACGGCATGCTGAAAGTCGAAATGCATTTTCTGCCCGACGTCTACGTGCCCTGCGATGTCTGCCACGGCAAGCGCTACAACCGCGAAACCCTGGACGTGCAATACAAGGGCAGGAACATCAGCGAGGTGCTCGACATGACGGTCGAGAACGCCTACGAATTCTTCAAACCCGTGCCGGTGGTCGCGCGCAAGCTCAAAACGCTGCTCGACGTGGGCCTCGGTTACATCCGCCTGGGGCAGTCCGCCACCACGCTGTCAGGCGGTGAAGCACAGCGGGTAAAACTTTCTCTGGAACTGAGCAAGCGCGACACGGGTCGCACACTCTATATTCTTGATGAGCCCACCACCGGCTTGCACTTTCATGACATCGCGCTGCTGCTCGAGGTCATTCATCGTTTGCGCGACCAAGGCAATACGGTGGTCATCATCGAACACAATCTCGATGTCATCAAAACCGCTGACTGGGTCATTGATCTCGGGCCCGAAGGCGGCGCGGGGGGCGGCCAGATCATCGCCCAGGGGACACCCGAAGAAGTCTCCCGGTCAAAAGCCAGTTTTACCGGCAAGTATCTGGCGACGCTGCTCAAGCGCAACACCAGCCGCAGCCACGGCCAGTAATGTCAGCCGCCAGCCAACCCAACCCCGTCTGGAGACGTACCCATTCATGACCAGGCCTCACGACACCCCTGATGACGCGCCCGCGCAAAGCCCGTCGCCGCGACCGGTCAGACTAACCCGCGACATGACCCTGCCGCGCCTGTCCGCCGTCGAGGCCGGCAGCTACGTGCTGATGCTGATCGCCCTCTGGGTGGTGTTGCATCAACGGCTGCTCGGCGCCTTGCTGGCGGGGCTGCTGGTTTATCAACTGGTGCACACTATTGCACCGTCGATTGAAAAACACATGTCGAGCCAGCGAGCGCGCTGGCTCTCGGTCGTTTTGCTGTCGGTGGTGATTGTCGGTGCGCTGACGGGCCTGACGATCGGCATCATCGAACATTTCGAAAACGATGTACCCAGCGCCCAGAAGCTGCTGAACCAGGCCATGCAGCTAGTCGACCAGGCACGCAAGCAGTTACCCGAATTCATCACGACCTACTTGCCGGTCGATACCGAGCAAATGAAGCTCAAAGCCGCCGCGCTCATGCACGCGCATGCCAACCAGTTACAGCAAGGCGGCAAAAACGCCGCGCGCATTTTTACGCATGTGCTGATCGGCATGATCATCGGCGCGATCATCGCCATTAGCAGCGAGCACCATCATTCACACCGGCTGCCGCTGTCCACGGCACTGGTCACCCGGGTTAGCCGTTTTGCCGATGCTTTTCGCCGCATTGTGTTCGCCCAGGTAAAGATTTCGGCGATCAATGCCGTGTTCACCGGCCTTTACCTGCTCGTGCTGCTGCCGCTCTTTCACGCCTCCCTCCCGTTATCCAAAACACTGGTATTGGTAACGTTCATCGTCGGCTTGCTACCTGTAATCGGCAACCTGATCTCGAACACGCTAATCGTCGCGGTTGCCCTCTCGGTGAGTTTTCCGGCGGCCATCACCTCGCTGGTGTTTCTGATCGTGATTCACAAGTTCGAATACTTTCTCAATGCGCGCATCGTGGGTGGCCAGATCGAAGCGCGCACGTGGGAGCTGCTCGTGGCGATGCTGGTCATGGAAGCGACATTCGGCATTCCGGGCGTGATCGCCGCGCCGGTGTTTTACGCGTATATCAAACGCGAACTGATTTACCTGCGGCTGGTTTGAACACGCGACACAGGTCGGCACAGGTCTTCTGCCCCATAAAAACCGCATCAATCCCGCATCAAGCAATGCCCGTCAGCGAAACACCACCGTCTTGCTGCCATTCAGCACGATGCGGTGTTCGACATGCCACTTCACCGCTCTCGCCAACGTCACGCATTCGACATCGCGGCCAATCGCGGTGAGCTGCTCGGGCGTCATGCTGTGATCGACCCGCTCCACCTCCTGCTCGATGATCGGGCCCTCGTCGAGATCGGTCGTCACATAATGCGCCGTCGCGCCAATCAGCTTCACGCCCCGGTCAAATGCCTGGTAATACGGCTTCGCGCCTTTGAAGCTCGGCAAAAACGAATGATGAATATTGATTGCACGACCCATCAGCTGTTCGCATAACTGCGGCGACAAAATCTGCATATAACGCGCCAGCACCACCAGATCAGCCTGCACCCCGTCGATCACTTCGAGCACGCGCGCTTCTTGCGCAGCCTTGTTCTGAGCCCCTGGCTCACCCAATGGGAAATGATGAAATGGAATGTCATAGCTCGCAGCCAACTGATAGAACGTCTTGTGGTTCGAGATAATCGCAGAGATCTCGATGCCCAACTGGCCTGTGCGATAGCGGAACAGCAAGTCGTTCAGGCAATGGCCGATCTTCGACACCATGATGACAACGCGCGGCTTCACCGCAGCGTCATGCAGTTCCCAGCGCATGCCGAAAGGCTCAGCCAGCACGCTGAAAGCGGCGCGGAATGCCTCCAGTCCGGGGCCGCTCCCCGTCTGCTGAAAATGCACTCGCATGAAAAACTCGCCCGTATGGCTATCGCCAAACTGGGCGGAGTCGAGAATATTGCTGCCACGCTCGAACAAAAAACCCGAGACCGCGTGAACAATGCCGGGCCGGTCAGCGCACGACAACTTGAGAATAAAACTGTGATCGGCCGACATGACCTGTGTAACCCCCTTCAAACCTGATGATTTACTCCGCCGGCAACACAGGCGGCTTGAATAGCGGCGCAATTTCGAGGCCCGGTTGCGGCTCGATCCAGCGGTGACGCAACAGACAATCCAGCGTCGCCAAGCTCGCATCCACGGTCATCGTGCCTTCGCCAATCCAGCGTAGCAGCTCTTCGAGCCGTGCCAGCCGGTGCTCCGCCACTTCGCCATCCTGATTGCGCGGCGTGAAATCTTCTGGCAACGCAAGGTCGTAGACGAATATCTGCTCCGCCTGGGTCCCTTCCGGCAGCGCTTGCAGCACGTGCAACGTGCGTCCTGGCTGTGCCAGAGCGGCGAGTTCCGCTGCAATGCCCGCTTCTTCCCAGCATTCCTTGATAAGCGTCGCGCGGGCGTCCAGCCCCCAGCCAATTCCGCCCGCCACCACGTTATCGAGCATGCCAGGGTCCGTCGCCTTGCTCTCGCTGCGCCGGGCGATCCACATCTGCGGCGCGCAAGCGGCACATTCTACGATGCCATTCAGATGCACTGCATACGTCATCGTCCCAAAAAAACGGGAAGCCGCGCGTTCGATATACGCTATGGGAGGCGCCTCAAAAGTGTTACGGATAGCGTAGGTTTCATCGCGCCAGCCCACGATCCGGCCTTCAGCGGCCAGTGCGCCGATCACCGAGCCCAGCGCTGCGCTACGGCGCTCAACCGTATCGAAGCCCGGCTGCAGCGTCACGCGAGCGTGGTCTAGCGCGAACACATCGGGCCAGCGTGCCAGCAATGGGACATCGCTGGCACGAATCCAGCCAACGGCCTGATCCGCCATCCAGAAGGGCCGATGCAAACGCACATCAAAACGGCGCGCCAGCGTCAGACAAGGCAAGGTCATAAGGAACTCCGGCAAGATCAGGCCAACGCTTCTGCGGCAGGTCAGTCACGCAACGCCACACGAAGACCCAGTGCAATAAAGGTCACGCCCGCGAGACGGTCAAGCCACAGGCCCGCACGCGGACGCCGCCTGAGCCACGAACCGATCATGCCCGCGCCCACGCCGATGAGCGAGAACACGATCAGCGTTTGCAGCATGAACAACGCACCGAGTTCGAGCATCTGCAACGTGATGCCCTGCGCGCCATGAGGATCGACGAACTGCGGCAGGAACACGACAAAAAACAGCGTCACCTTGGGATTCATCATGTTGCCGAGCACGCTCTGGCGAAAGATCGACATCAACGGCTGCGGCGGCCGCTGATGGGCCGTGGCCAGCCCATGACTGCGCAATGCCTTGAGGCCGATCCACACGAGATAAGCGCCCCCCGCCAACTTGATCGCCTGAAACGCCAGCGGCGCAGCGCGCAAGAGTGCAGCCACCCCCAGCGCAGCCAGCGTCGTATGAAACGTCACGCCAGCGGCAAAGCCCAACGCGGCCACCAGCCCCGCCGCGCGGCCTTGTGCAATACCGCGCGCCAGCACCTGCATGTTGTCGGGGCCTGGGGCAAACGTCACCGCGAGCGACGTCACAAGAAACAGCAGGAAATTCGGCATCGACGGGATGGAATGGACAGAAAGAAATATGAGAGCGCCGGATTTGAACCTGATGGCCTAGTGTCCATCGAATTCGGTCACCGTATAAAGCGGCAAGCCCGCCGCGCGCAACAACCGGGAGCCGCCTAGCTCAGGCAGATCGACGATCGCCGCGCCTTCGACCACCACCGCGCCTAAGCGCTCCAGCAAGATTTTGCCCGCCATCATCGTGCCCCCCGTGGCGATCAGGTCATCAACCAGTACGATCCGCTCGCCCGCCGAACACGCATCTTCATGAATTTCGACAGTAGCCGTGCCATATTCCAGTTGATAAGACTGTGCGACGGTGCGAAAAGGCAGCTTGCCCGCCTTGCGGATCGGAATGAAACCGAGATTCAGCTCATACGCCAAAATTGGCCCGATGATGAAGCCTCGCGCGTCCAGCCCCGCAATCGCATCAAGCCGGGCGCCGATATAGCGCTGCACGAAGAGATCGACCAGCACCCGTAACGATCTCGCCTCTTGCAGCAGCGGTGTGATGTCACGAAACTGCACACCCGGTTGCGGCCAGTCGGGCACCGTTCGAATCCGGCTTCTGATGAAGCCCGCCGCATCGCACGGCGCGCACCCTGGCGCATTGGACATACTGCCTTCCTCCCGAATAATTCCGACTCAGCCAGATCAAACCGCCACCGCGCCCGCCCGGCGCGGCTTTAACAAACGCTCTTCCGCACTTGCCAGCGCCTCGGGCAAGCCACGCAGCACGACGATATCGCTCGCGCGCAGCTTCGTCTCGGGATCAGGCTCGACACCCCGGATTCCGTGCCGCCGGATCGCCGTGACTTCCACACCGTGACCAAAAAGCCCCAGTTCCGCCAGCGTGCGCCCCACGGCATCGGCCTTCTCATCGACCGGCACGGATTGTAGTCGTACCTGTTCGTGGCCATCGTCGTCATCGATGTCATCCGCGCCATGGAAATAACCGCGTAGCAAGCTGTAGCGCTCATCGCGCATTTCTTCGACGCGCCGCACCACGCGCCGCATCGGCACGCCCATCAGCACCAGCGTATGCGAGGCCAGCATCAGGCTGCCTTCGACAATTTCTGGAATCACTTCGGTCGCCCCTGCGGCCAGCAGCCGGTCGAGATCGGCGTCATCCACCGTGCGCACAATGACAGGCAGCGTCGGTTCAAGCTCATGAATGTTATGCAGCACACGCAGTGCCGAAGAGGTATTAGCGTAAGTGATCGCCACGGTGGCCGCGCGATGGATACCGGCGGCGAGCAGCGATTCGCGCCGCCCCGCATCACCAAACACCACCGATTCACCCGCCGCGGCGGCAGCCGCCACGCGGTCCGGGTCGAGATCGAGCGCGACATACGCCAGGCCTTCGTGCTCCAGCATGCGCGCAAGGTTTTGCCCCGCCCGGCCATAACCGCAGATAATCACGTGGCCGCTTTGCTTGAGGCTTTGCGTGGCGATGCGCGTCATTTGCAACGACTGCTGCATCCATTCGGTCGACGACAGCCGCAACACGATGCGATCAGCGTTTTGAATCAGGAATGGCGCAGCCAGCATCGACAGCAGCATCGCGGCGAGAATCGCCTGAAGCAGGGTCGCGTCGACCAGATGCTTGTCGAGAATCAGGTTCAGCAGCACGAAACCGAATTCGCCGGCCTGGGCCAGCCCGATCCCGGTGCGCATCGCCACGCCAGGCGAAGCCCCGAAAAGACGCGACAAACCGGTAATCATTACCAGCTTCAAGAGCATCGGACCGAGCACAAAGCCCAGCACGATCAGCGGATGTTCCAAGATCACACGGGGATTGAGCAGCATCCCGGTCGTGACGAAAAAGAGCCCGAGCAACACGTCACGAAACGGCTTGATGTCTTCTTCAACCTGATGCCGGTACGGGGTCTCGGCGATCAGCATGCCGGCGATAAATGCGCCCAGCGCCAGCGACAGGCCAAACTTGTCGGTAATAAATGCCGCCCCCAGCGTGACCAGCAGCAAGTTCAGCGTGAACAGCTCCTGCGAGCGGCGCCGCACTACCACGTTGAACCAGCGCGTCATGAAGCGCTGGCCGACGATCAGCAGCAGCGCCAGCGCAATCACAATTTTCATCGCCGCGAGGCCCAGCGCCTCGACCAGATGCTTCGAATCACTGCCGAAGGCGGCAATCACGATCAGCAGCGGCACCACGGCCAAATCCTGAAACAGCAGCACGCCAAAAATATTGCGGCCGTGCTCCGTTTCGATTTCGAGCCGCTCGGCGAGCATCTTGCTGACAATCGCGGTGGACGACATTGCCAGCGCGCCGCCCAGCGCAATACTCGCCTGCCACGTGATATGCACCCAGCGCTCCAGCACGACCCCCAGAGCCAGCGCGACCGCAATCGTACCCAGCACCTGCAGCAGGCCCAGTCCAAACACCAGGCGGCGCATCGAGCGCAGTTTCGACAGCGAAAACTCCAGCCCGATCGAGAACATCAGAAACACGACGCCAAACTCGGCCAGGTTCTGCGCGCCGGCCGAATCGGGGATGAGCCCCAGCGCGTGCGGGCCCACGACAATGCCCACACTCAGATAACCGAGCATCGGTGGCAAATTAAGGTAGCGAAACAGTACGACGCCTGCGACTGAGGCCAGCAGCAAAAACAGCGTCATTTCAAGCGGGGAAATCATCAGGAAAAAGCGTCCTCATTCGTCAGCGGAACCATCACGCGCGCGCATGGCACGCGTTGAGGTCAAGGGGCCGGTGGAGGCTGCAACCCAGCCCGGTAGGGCGAGCGCGGCGAACAAACGCCTTTGATATACTCCGCGAATGATAGCGAAAATCAATGGCGACCGGGCGTTAGTGCTGGCGCGCGAAGTACTGGACATCGAAGCAGACGCCGTGCGCGCGCTTCGTCATCAGCTTGACGAAGGCTTCATCGAAGCCATCGAATTCATCCTGCAATGCCGTGGCCGGGTTGTAGTTTCCGGCATCGGAAAATCTGGCCATATCGCCCGCAAACTGGCAGCCACACTGGCTAGCACGGGCACTCCGGCGTTCTTCGTCCATCCTGCGGAAGCCAGCCACGGCGACCTCGGCATGGTCACCTCGGACGATGTCTTCATCGCACTCTCCAACTCGGGCGAATCCGAAGAACTCATCGCCATCCTGCCACTGATCAAACGCCTCGGCGCGAAGCTGATCGCGCTCACGGGCCGGCCGGCTTCGAGCCTCGCGCAACTGGCGGATGTTCATCTGAATGCCGGCGTCGCCAAAGAAGCCTGCCCGCTCAACCTCGCCCCCACCGCGAGCACGACCGCCGCGCTCGCGCTAGGCGATGCCCTGGCGGTCGCGGTACTCGATGCGCGCGGCTTCGGTGCCGACGATTTCGCCCGCTCGCATCCTGGCGGCGCACTCGGCCGACGTTTGCTGACCTACGTCCGCGACGTAATGCGCACGGGCGACGAACTGCCTCAGGTCACGCCCGACGCCTCCTTGCGCGATGCGCTGTTCCAGCTCACGGCCAAACGCATGGGCATGACCGCGGTTGTCGATAACGAACAGCGGGTACTGGGCATCTTCACCGACGGCGATTTGCGCCGGGTGCTTGAGCGCAGTGGCGATTTCCGCGACTTGCCCATTCACTCTGTCATGACCCCTCATCCCCGCGCGATCGGCCCCGATCATCTGGCAGTGGAAGCCGTCGAATTAATGGAGCGGCACCGCATCAACCAGATGCTGGTCACCGATGAAGCAGGCAAACTCATCGGCGCGCTCAACATGCATGACCTGTTTTCGAAAAAGGTAATCTGATGAACGCTTGCGCGTTGACCGCCACCGAACGCGCCAGCCGCGTGAAGCTGATGATTTTCGACGTCGATGGCGTGCTGACCGATGGCGGCCTGCTGTTTACCGCTGAGGGCGACACGATGAAATCGTTTAATTCGCTCGATGGCCACGGCCTCAGGATGCTGCGTGAGGCCAATATCGCCACGGCAATCATCACGGGGCGCGAATCCGGCATTGTCGCCGCACGTGCGCGCGAATTACGCATCACCCATCTATATCAGGGTGTGCACGACAAAACCGTGGCCTTTGCCGACTTGCTAGCGCAAACCGGCGTTGCAGCAGAGGCCTGCGGCTATATGGGCGACGACTGGCCCGATCTCGCGGTGATGCTCAAAGTGGGCTTTGCCGCCGCCCCCGCTAATGCGCACCCTGAAGTCAGCGTACGGGCACACTGGGTCAGCGAGGCGCGTGGCGGTCACGGCGCGGCCCGCAGCGTCTGTGAATTCCTGCTGCGTGCCCAGCAGCACTACGATGCGCTGCTACAGCGCGCCTGCGGAGACTAAAGCCGGATGCCGCCGTTTCGCCTGACTTCGATTCTTCCGCTCGTGGCCATGGCCGCGCTGGCAGGTACGACCTGGTGGCTGCTTCAGGCGACGCTACCGCCGCCCAACGAAGGCGTGGCCAAGCCTAAAACCCATACACCCGATTATTTCGCCGATAACTTTTCGGTTTCCGAGCTTGACCAGACTGGCGCAACGCAGTACCGGCTAACGGCCACGCACCTCGTCCACTACGAAGACGATGAAAAAAGCGACCTGACCCATCCAGCGATCCGCGCTTTCCAGCCCAACAAACCGATCGTTACCACCACGGCGCAGCGCGGCACGATCAATGGCGATGCCTCCATCGTCGACCTGTACGACAACGCCCGCATGGTGCGTGCGCCGGGCAACGGCGACCCGCAGATGCAGGCTGACTCCGAGCATTTCCGGATCCTTGTGAACGACGATGTAATCGAGACGGAAAAGCCGGTTAAACTTCAGCGCGGCCTGTCAGTCATGACAGCCAGCGGTATGAACTACAACAACGTCACCCGGGAAATGCGCCTGTTTGGCAATGTGAAGGGCTCGATCGCCGCATCCGACGGCAGTCCAACGCAATAACCCGGGCAATCCACTCCAGGCGTTAATGCACGACTCAAGCATGAATTCATCCCTCCCTTTAGCTGCCAGCCCTCCTCGCCGCGCATGTGCGCCTCGCGCCGCGGCGACGGCACTGATCGCGCTGCTGCTCGGTGGTCTTGCGTCACTTGCGCAGGCCGAACGTGCTGACAAGGACAAGCCGCTCAATGTTGAAGCGGACAACATGACCTATGACGATCTGAAACAGATCAACATCTTCACCGGGCATGTGGTGGCGACCAAAGGCACGATCCTGATCAAGGGTGATCGCGTCGAAGTCTCGCAAGATCCTCAGGGCTACCAGTACGCCACCAGCACGTCGAGCGGCAAAAATCTCGCTTATTTCCGCCAGAAACGCGACGGCGTTAACGAATACATCGAAGGTGACGCGGAACGCATTGATTACGATGGCAAGCGCGATCTCACCACGTTGACCACCCGTGCCACCGTGCGCCGCCTGCAAGGGCTGTCGACGCTGATGGACCAGGTCCACGGCAGCGTCATTACTTATGATGGCCAGAACGATTTCTACACCGCCCGCGCGGGCAAGGATGTCGTCGGGCCGGGCAACCCCAATGGCCGGGTACGCGCGATGCTCTCGCCGCGCAATGGCGGTCCCGCCCCGCTCAATGGCGCCCCCGTCACGCTCACGCCCTCGCGCCAGTTGCAGGGCCAAGGATCCACCTCGCCGTGAACACCCCGCTTCCCCATCGCAAGCCTGCAGGCACGAGCAGTTCGCTGGTCGTGCGCAACCTGAAAAAACGTTATGGTTCCCGCACGGTCGTCAAGGACGTCTCGCTCAGTGTGAAAAGCGGCGAAGTCGTCGGCCTGCTGGGGCCGAACGGCGCAGGTAAAACGACGTCGTTTTACATGATCGTCGGGCTGGTGCCGCTCGACGGCGGCGACATCGATCTGGACGGCAAGTCCATTAGCCTGCTGCCTATATATAAGCGCGCGTCGCTTGGCCTGTCGTATTTGCCGCAGGAAGCTTCGGTGTTTCGCAAGCTGACGGTTGAAGACAACATCCGCGCGGTACTCGAACTGCAACACGAAGATAACGGCAAGCGGCTCTCCAAAGACGCCATCACCGCGCGCGCCGAAGCCTTGCTCGACGAACTGCAAATCGCTCACCTGCGCGACAACCCTGCGCTCTCGCTCTCAGGAGGAGAGCGCCGCCGAGTCGAAATAGCGCGTGCTCTGGCCACGAATCCGAGCTTTATCTTGCTCGACGAACCGTTCGCCGGTGTCGATCCGATCGCCGTGCTGGAAATTCAGAAAATCGTCAAATTCCTGAAACAGCGCAATATCGGCGTACTCATCACCGATCACAACGTGCGTGAGACTCTCGGCATCTGCGATCACGCCTACATCATTAGCGATGGCAGCGTGCTGGCCGCAGGCGCGCCGGACGAGATCATCGAAAACGAGAACGTACGGCGCGTCTATCTGGGTGAGCATTTCCGCATGTAGCCCAGCGCTGCGCAACACCGCTGCGGGCGTCGGCAGCGCATTCGGCACGGCTGCGGCAAGTCGTCGCAACCCGTGTCCGGATCATCCCAAACCCTAAGTACGGCCCGTCTTTTTACGGCTGCCGCAGGTATCGCGGACTTGGCAAACTCATTACAATGAGTCTCAATTCGCCATGAAAGCTAGCCTCCAACTCCGCCTCTCGCAGCATCTTGCGCTGACTCCCCAACTGCAGCAGTCCATCCGGCTGCTTCAGTTATCTACGCTTGAGCTACAGCAGGAAGTCGCTATGGCGATTGCGCAAAACCCGCTGCTCGAAAACGAAGACGACTGGATCGCCAGCCCATTACGCGTAGCAGCGGATGGCTCGCTTGTGACACAGACTCGCGGCAACGCCGAGCCCGAGTCGGCCAGCCATACATCGTCCCCTTCCAGCACGAACACCAACAGCGAAGCCGGAGAGCCCCAGGGCGTTGACGAATACAACGGCCTCGCGGCTGACAACAGCGCGGACACCAGCCAATGGAATCTCGACGACTATGGCCGCTCCAGCAGCGCGTCCGACGACGATGATCTGCCACCGCTTCAGGTTCACGAGTCCAGCACCTCGTTGCGCGATCATCTGAACACCCAGTTGTGCGTCACACAGGCAAGCCCGCGCGACCGCGCGCTTGTCACCTTTCTGATCGAATCCCTTGACGACGATGGCTATCTCATAGCGGCATTTGAAGAAATACTGGCCGATTTGCCAGACGAACTGGAAGTCGATGCAGATGAGCTGAAAGCCGCGCTCGCGTTGCTGCATAGCTTTGATCCGGCGGGCGTCGGAGCGCGCTCCGCATCCGAATGCCTCAAGCTGCAGCTATTACGGCTCGATGCCTCACCCACCCGCACACTCGCCCTGGAGATCGTCGAGCATCACCTTGAACTGCTCGCCGCGCGTGATTTCATCCGGCTGCGCCGGCGCCTGAAGGCCGACGACGATGCATTGCGTGAGGCCCACGCCCTGATCCGCTCGCTTGAACCCTTTCCTGGCGCGATGTACGGCAAAAGCGAAGCCGACTATGTCGTGCCCGACGTGCTGGTTCGCAAGACGGCCCAAGGCTGGCAAGCGGAACTCAATCCCGAAATCATGCCCAGGCTGCGCATCAATCACCTGTACGCCAATATCCTGCGCAACAACCGCAGCGATCCCGGCAGTGGTTCGCTGCGTCAACAGCTTCAGGAAGCCCGCTGGCTGATCAAAAACATCCAGCAAAGATTCGACACGATCCTGCGTGTGGCGCAAGCCATCGTCGAGCGGCAAAAGAGCTTTTTCCTGCACGGCGAAATCGCCATGCGCCCCTTGGTTTTGCGGGAAATTGCTGATACGCTGGGGCTACACGAATCAACGGTTTCCCGTGTCACAACTGGTAAGTACCTGCTCACTCCTTTTGGCACGCTTGAGTTCAAATACTTCTTCGGCTCACACGTTTCAACGGATACCGGGGGCGCGGCTTCTTCCACAGCAATTCGCGCACTCATCAAGCAATTAATAGGAGCAGAAAACCCTGTCACGCCTCTTTCAGACAGCCGCATCGCCGAACTGCTAGCTGAACAGGGTTTCGTGGTCGCCCGGCGCACCGTGGCCAAATACCGCGAAACGCTCAAAATTCCAGCGGTCAATCTGCGCAAGTCTTTGTAGCCCGCTGCTTACCGTGGCGGGTATTTTCCCGGCCGTACCCCATTGGGGTGGCACAGGCTGGCTGATCGGATTCCCGATTCCCGTCCGCAATGGCTGGAATACAACCCAATCAGCGAGTACCGCTGCCCTCATGAGGATCTACGGCTAATCGTTTGGAGAAGCACTATGAATCTGCAGATCAGTGGACACCATCTCGAAGTAACGCCTGCGTTGCGCGAATACGTGATCGCCAAGCTAGACAGAGTGCTACGGCACTTCGATCAGGTTATCGATGGCAGTGTGGTCCTCTCGGTCGACAATCAAAAGGAAAAAAGGCAGAAGATTGAAATCAATCTTCATCTGAAAGGCAAAGATATTTTTGTCGAAAGTGCCGAGAGCGATATGTACGCGGCGATTGATCTGGTCATCGACAAACTCGACCGGCAAGTCATTCGTCACAAGGATCGCCTGCAAGGCCACCAGCATGAAGCGATCAAACATCAGCCGCTAGCTGCGCTACTCGAAGTGCCGCCGCAATAAACAGGCATCACCGCAGCCGAGCCTGCATCAAACCGCCCCCACTGGGCGGTTTTTAATTGGCCATTCATTTTTTAGTTCAGGTTATTTTCAAGCCGTCTGTGCCGGTTCATTATGGCGAAACCTCTTGTCCGAAGTCTGAAGGCGAACCCTGCAACTGGAAATCGTTCGGGGCCCGTAGCGCAATCGTGTCGGTCATGCACCGCACATACCCGTGCTGCTCTATAATGCCCCGATTACTTACTAATTGATCAAACCGTTCATTTAGTCAGATTTCGCTGATTTCAGACTTCGTCATACATTGCCGTGATGCCCCTGTAGAGAATGGAACGCCACTCACATCCCGCAGAGAGGAAAATCCAGGCCTCCCTTCCGCCTGCCAACATGAATCGCTTAGCCAAATTCCTCCCCATCGAGAACGTCGTCATCGGGCTCTCCGTCACGAGCAAGAAGCGCGTCTTCGAGCAAGCAGGCCTGATTTTCGAAAATCAGAATGGCATCGCCCGCAGCACGGTCACTGACAATCTCTTCGCGCGCGAGCGCCTCGGATCAACAGGACTGGGTGAAGGCGTGGCTATCCCGCATGGCCGGATAAAGGGTCTGAAGCATCCACTGGCCGCATTCGTCCGGCTTGCGGCGCCTATCCCATTCGAATCGCCCGATGGGCAACCCGTCTCGCTACTGATTTTTCTGCTTGTGCCGGAACAGGCCACGCAACAACACCTTGAAATCCTGTCCGAGATCGCCCAACTGCTGTCCGACCGGGAAACACGCGAGCGCCTGCACACAGAAGAAGACCGCGAAACCTTGCATCGTCTACTCACACAATGGCAACCTTGATGCATTGACGGCATCTGGCCAGCGCGCAACCGCATCGCTATTGGTACGAAGCCCCCTCAGACAACAGCGACGCGCCCGGCCCACACTGGAGTCACGGCACTCATGGATACGTCCAGCATCAATGCGCAAAGTATTTTCGACGACAACGCCGCCAGCCTGAAACTAAGCTGGCTAACTGGGCACGAAGGCTGGGAACGCGGGTTTTCGGCCGAAACCGTCGCTAATGCCACCTCAAGCGCCGATCTCGTCGGCCACCTGAATCTGATTCACCCCAATCGTATTCAGCTTCTCGGCGAAGCCGAAATCGACTATTACCAACGCCAGTCCGAAGAAGACCGCTCGCGCCATATGGCTGAGCTGATCGCACTTGAGCCTCCGTTTCTGGTGGTCGCAGGCGGCATCGTCACTCCGCCCGAACTGGTGCTGCGCTGCACCCGCTCTTCCACGCCGCTGTTCACGACCCCCATGTCCGCTGCCGCGGTGATCGACAGCCTGCGGCTTTATATGTCGCGCATCCTCGCGCCTCGCGCCACCTTGCATGGCGTATTTCTCGATATTCTCGGCATGGGTGTGCTGCTGACCGGTGATTCGGGCTTGGGCAAAAGCGAGCTGGGCCTTGAGCTCATCAGCCGCGGCCATGGTCTCGTGGCTGACGATGCGGTCGATTTCGTGCGTCTCGGGCCCGATTTCGTCGACGGCCGTTGCCCGCCGCTCTTGCAAAATCTGCTTGAAGTCCGCGGCCTCGGTTTGCTCGACATCAAGACAATCTTCGGCGAGACAGCCGTGCGCCGCAAAATGAAACTGAAACTGATTGTTCAGCTTGTTCGCCGCCCGGATGGCGAGTTTCAGCGCCTGCCACTAGAAAGCCAGACCGTCGATGTGCTCGGCCTGCCAATCAGCAAGGTGACGATTCAGGTCGCGGCAGGACGCAACCTCGCGGTACTCGTCGAAGCGGCGGTGCGCAATACGATCTTGCAATTGCGTGGCATTGATACCTTGCGCGACTTCATGAACCGTCAGCGCCTTGCCATGCAAGACCCGGAAAGCCAGTTCCCCGGCAAGCTGATCTGAGCTGGAGCCAGGCCAGCTACCATTCGATTCGCACAGCCAGCGCATAGGTTCGTGCAACCCAGGACCGATGCTATGATGAAACGAACTGGGTTGACGATTCCATGCGCATTATTCTGATCACTGGCATTTCTGGTTCGGGCAAATCGGTTGCACTCAATGCACTCGAAGATGCGGGTTATTACTGCGTCGATAATTTGCCGCCGCGCTTTTTGCCACAACTGACCGCCTATCTGGCCGATGCAGGGCAAGAACGTCTCGCCGTGGCAATCGACGCCCGCTCCAGCGCTTCACTCGACGAAATGCCCGCGATGATCCACGATCTTTCGCGCGAGCACGATGTTCGCGTGCTGTTTCTGAACGCCAGCACCCAGTCGCTGATTCAACGTTTTTCTGAAACTCGCCGGCGCCATCCGCTTTCTGGCTCAACCGCGCAGGATGCCGATGTCGGCCTGCTCACCTCGCTCGAAGAAGCCATCGAGCGCGAACGTGAACTGGTCGCGGGCCTGGCCGAATTCGGTCATCAGATCGACACCAGCAACCTGAGGGCGAATGTGCTTCGCGCCTGGGTCAAACGTTTTATCGAACAGGAACACACCGGCCTCGCACTGATGTTCGAATCGTTTGGCTTCAAGCGCGGCGTGCCACTCGATGCCGATTTTGTCTTCGACGTGCGTACGCTGCCCAATCCGTACTACGACCACGAATTGCGCCCGCTGACAGGACGCGACCAGCCCGTAATCGATTTTCTCGATGCTCAGCCTGTCGTGCATGACATGATCGACGATATTCAGGCATTTCTTGTCAAATGGCTCCCCCATTTCCGCGACGACAACCGCAGCTATCTGACTGTCGCCATCGGCTGCACCGGCGGTCAGCATCGTTCGGTATTCATCGCCGAGACGCTGGCAGAGCGCCTCGCGGGCCAGGCCAACGTGATCGTACGGCACCGCGATGCCCCCTTGAACCTCGACGAATCATCCAGGCTGCTCACCTGACGCACCCTATCGCGCCCGACCGCAGGCCCTAACCGAAGCGGTACACCATGACGTTCTCTACCCCTTCTGTCCTTGCCAATGTGCCGCTCTTTCCACTGCACATGGTGCTCTTCCCTGAGGGCCAGCTCTCGCTCAAGGTTTTCGAGGCACGTTATCTGGACATGGTGCGGCGCTGTCTGCGCGAGAAAACGCCCTTCGGCGTATGCCTGCTGAAAAGCGGCAACGAAATTGCACAAGCCGATGACCCTGCTGTGCCAGAAGCCATCGGCTGCCTCGCGGAAATCAAACTGTGTGACGTTAAAACAATGGGGGTGTTGCTAATCCGTGCCCGTGGCACGCAGCGTTTTCAATTGCTCTCGCACCGCACCGAAACCGACGGCCTGATAGTCGGAATGGCGCAGCCTCTGGACAACGATGCACCACTCGAAGACCCCGTCCATCTTGCCAAATTTGGCGCCTGCGCAGAGATACTCGAACGCATCATCGCCACGCTGCATGCCCGTGAGCTGGACAATCTGCTCTTTGCTGAACCCTTCCAGCTAAACGATCCCTCCTGGGTCTCGAACCGGCTCGCAGAGATCCTGCCCGTGACACTACGCGCCAAGCAAAAGCTCATGGAGTTGCAAGACGCGGGTACGCGCATCGAACTTGTCCATCACTACATGCAGCAACACCAGATGCTCTAAACACGCTAGCGTTACAACAGCGTGCCCTGCAAACCATCGAGCAGCCGGCGCACCGGCGCAGGCACGCCGTAAGCGTCAAGATCGCGTAGTGCAACCCAGGCGGTAGCTTCATCGGCCAGCGCAACCTCCGAACTCGCCAAGCGCCCGAGATCAGCCATTCGTGGCTCGATATTCAGCCTGAAATGCGTAAACGTATGCGTCAGCGGGCCCAGCGCAACAACCTCCGTCTGCGCGCCCAACGCACGTGCCCGTTGTGTCAACGCGGCTTCATCGGCGGCTTCCGGCAAACTCCATAACCCGCCCCAGATACCGGCAGGAGGGCGCTTCTCCAGCATCACAGCATCCCCATCGCGCAGCACCAGCATCCAGGTACGCCGGGTCGGCACCGTCTTTTTGGGCCTGGCAGCCGGCAGTTCGCGCTGGCGGCCCGTGGCATGAGCCACGCAATCGGCAGCAAACGGACAGCGTTCGCAGCCCGGCTTACCACGCACACACAACGTCGCCCCGAGATCCATCAGCCCCTGGGTATAAGCACTGACCTCATCGGGTGCCGATGCGGCTGGCAGGAGCGATTCCGCCAGTGCCCACATGGCGTTTTCGACGCGCTTTTCACCCGGAAAGCCTTCGACACCAAACACCCGCGCCAAAACACGTTTGACGTTGCCGTCGAGAATGGTCGCGCGCGCGCCAAAAGCAAACGATGCGATCGCCGCAGCCGTCGAACGGCCAATGCCGGGCAACGCCGCAAGCGCTTCGACCGTGCCGGGAAACGCGCCACCGTGCGCTTCGACAACCTGCTGGGCGCAACGATGCAGATTGCGTGCCCGCGAGTAGTAGCCAAGCCCCGCCCATAACGCCATCACGTCATCAAGCGGCGCCGCGGCAAGCGAGCGCACATCGGGAAAACGCGCCAGAAAGCGCGCGTAGTAAGACACCACGGTTGCTACCTGAGTCTGCTGCAGCATGATTTCGGACAGCCAGATCCTGTAAGGATCGCGCGTGTTTTGCCATGGCAGGTCATGACGGCCATGCTGGCGCTGCCAGGCAACCAGGCGGGGAGAAAAAGTCGAAGACAAAGCGGACATGGAGCAGTAGAAGGGGCAATGAGTGATAGTCAGCTAACGCTGGCAAACAGGGCAGTAATAAGTTGAACGCTGTCCCTGGACGATCTGCTTGATCGTTGTGCCACAGATGCGGCACGGCAGCCCGGCGCGATCATAAACAAAGTAGTCGAGCTGGAAATAACCGCTTGCGCCATCGCTACCGACGAAGTCCCGCAACGTGCTACCGCCCTTTTCAATCGCAGCGGCCAGCGTCACACGCACCGCCTCCGCCAGGCGCTCGTAGCGCGCTAGCGAAACCTTTCCCGCAGGTGTTGCTGGCCGAATGCCCGCACGAAAGAGGCACTCCGAGGCGTAAATATTGCCGACTCCGACCACCATGTTCCCCGCCAGCAACACCTGTTTGACGGACATCGTCCGGCCCGGGTTTTACGGTGCATCAGCGCGCCGCAAAACGTGGGCGAAAACGGCTCGACGCCAAGCCCGGCAAGCAGTGGATGCGCGTGCACATCACCAGCTGTGCGCGCTTGCCAGAGCACCGCGCCAAAGCGGCGCGGGTCACGATAGCGCAAGGTGAAATCAGTAAAAATCCAGTCGACGTGATCATGCCGCCCGGCGGATGGCGGCTCGCTGCCGTGCAACACGCGCAGCGTTCCTGTCATGCCGAGGTGAACGATGAACCAGCCTTCGTCGATTTCGAACAGCAGGTATTTGCCACGTCGCTCGACCTGACGAATCAGCCGTCCGCGCAACAGGCTGGAAAAACCTGCGGGAATCGGCCAGCGCAAAGCGCTCGTGCGCACCTCCACCTGCTGAATCCGGCATCCCGCGACATACGGCTCAATTCCCCTGCGGGTCACTTCAACTTCTGGCAACTCTGGCATATCTGGGCGCTCTGCAACCTGTGTGAGTCCTGCATGCGCGTATTGTAGCGAGCGCGTTACAATCGCCCGAAACCTTGAACGGATTGCCATGAACTTGTCTTTCGCAAAGCTACTTTCGCTACGTGCGGCTCGCATGCCGCATGCTCTGTCCCCGCGCCGGCTACTCGCTACCGCCGTGCTCGCCGCATGGTCACTGGCCAGCGTGCCCGCCTATGCTCAGGATGCCTCACACGATACCGGCGAGACGCCATCTGCGGTCACTGACGGGCCTGGCGAGCCTGGCGAGCCTGGCACTAACGGGCCTGGGCTGCTGTCAACCGAAGAAAAAAAGGATCTGCCGGATGTCGCGCTCACAGGCCAGATCGTGTTTCAAGTGCTCGCGGCGGAAGTCGCCCTGCAGCGCAAACAACCCGCTCCCGCCTATCAAACGTATCTCGCGCTCGCGCGGGACACGCACGATCCACGCATGGCCCAGCGCGCAACCGAAATCGCGTTAATGGCACAAAGTCCACCTGATGCGCTCTCCGCGACCCGGTTGTGGCAGCAATATGCACCGAACTCCGAACGCGCCGCGCAAATCTACGCTTCGCTGCTGGTACTGACAGGCAAGCCAGACGACGCCGCCCCGGCCCTTGCGCGGGAACTCGCCAAAACCCCAGCTGAAGCACGCGGCAATGCGGTTCTGGCGATGCAGCAATTACTCTCGCGCGGGCCGAATCACGTCGGCGGGTTGCTCGTGTTACGGGATTTGCTGAAGAACGACATGGACCGGCCGGAAGCACAACTGGCGATTGCACGCCAGCAGCTTACCGCCGACGACGAACCCGGCGCGCGCAAATCGCTCGAACAAGCCCTGGCGCTCAAGCCCGACTACCTGCCCGCGGCCATGCTGCTCGCGCAAATGGGGCCGCAAGCGCGCAAGGAAGGCCTCGCCGCAATCGAAAAATACGTTCAGCAAAATCCCAAATCACATGATGGCCGCCTGGCGTTAGCGCAGATGTATCTGGCGGACGATCGCCTCGATGACGCGCAAAAGCAGTTCGAAGCGATGCACAAAAATAACAAGGATGATCTGACTGCACTGATGGCGCTTGCGCTTATCAAGATTCAGCAAAAAAGTTATCCGGACGCTGAAAAATATCTGAAGCAGTACGCGCAAAAAACGGAACAGCTACCCAACGCCGATCCAGGCCAAGCGTACCTGTATCTGGCACAGCTCTCAGCCGAGCAGAACAAGGAAGCGGCCGCCAACGCCTGGCTCGACAAAATTGCACCGGGCAGTCCGTACTACGTTCCAGCCCAGATCACCCGGGCCCAGCAACTGGTGCAGCAAGGCAAGACCGATGACGCGCGCAAGCTGCTCGCCAGTCTCCAGCCGTCGGAGCCACGTGACCAGGTGCTGATTGCCCGCACCGACGCGGCAATCCTGTTCGATGAAAAACATTACCAGCAAGCCGAGACACGTCTAGCAGAGGCCATCGCCCGTTTCCCAGGCGAACCGGACCTGATCTACGACTACGCCATGGCCGCGGAAAAAAACGGCCACTACAAGACGATGGAAACGCAGCTGCGCCAGTTGATCCGCACGCAACCGGGCAACCCGCAGGCATACAACGCGCTCGGTTATTCGATGGCGGACCGCAACGTGAACCTGGCGGAAGCCAGCGACCTGATCGCCAAGGCCGCATTGCTAGCGCCCAACGATGCCTTCATCATGGATAGCGTTGGCTGGATAAAGTACCGCCAGGGTGACATGAGCGGAGCCATCAAGGTGCTGCGGCAAGCCTTTGAACTACGGCCCAATGCGGAAATCGGCGCGCATCTCGGTGAGGTGCTCTGGAACAGCGGCGCGCAAGACGAAGCGCGCACCGCATGGCGCACGGCCCGCCAGCTCGACCCCAACGACGACACGCTGGTTAAAACGCTGCAGCGCTTTCAGGTGAGCGATCTCTGATGCCGAAGTCTCAGCCGCATCGCTCTGGTGCGATCCGCCAGTTCAGTCCGGCGCGCGCCATCCGTTCATGGCGCGCCGCCTGCCACGGAGCCGGCGCAACAGCCCTTGTCGTCGCGCTGGCAGGTTGCGCGTCGGTCCAGCCACTCGCGCCACCGGTTACGGATGAAAATGCAGCCTCGATTACCGCCTCAACCAGTCATGCCCGCCATGGCCGTTTTGCCGTGCAATACCTCGACCAGAATGGCCAGCAACGCAATGCCTATGGCAATTTCGACTGGCAGGAAACCGGCACGACCATAGCACTGCAACTACGCAGCCCACTTGGACAAACGCTGGCCATTGTCTCGTCAGCCCCCACGTCGGCAACCCTCGAGCTACCGAACCAGCCGCCGCTCCGGGCCGATAACGTGGCCACCCTGATGCAAAATGCACTCGGTTTTGCGCTGCCCGTCGAAGGGCTGCGTTACTGGCTTCAGCCAGCGCCAGCGCCCACATCGAGAGCCAAAACCGAACTCGATCCCCAACAGCCAGGGCGACTCAAACAGATCGTTCAAGATGGCTGGACAATCGATTACGTCGCCTATGCCAATGCTCCAGCAACCCGCGTCAAGCGCGTGAACCTGACACGCGAAGCCCCGCCGCTGGCCATCAAGCTCGTGCTGGACCCGTAACCTGCCGCCCCATTCAGGCGCCTTTCGCCACCTCCATGACTGAAACACCTCACACATTGCGCGATTGCCTTGCACCGGCAAAACTCAATCTCTTTTTACATATCACTGGGCGCAGGCCAGACGGCTACCACGAACTGCAGACGGTGTTCCAGTTACTCGACTGGGGCGACATGCTGCATTTCACGCTGCGCGACGATGGCCAGATCCGGCGTGAGACCGACATACCAGGCGTTCCCGCCGAGCACGATCTGACGATCCGCGCGGCGACCCTACTTAAGCAACACACGGGAAGCGCCGCAGGCGTCAATATTGAAATCGACAAACGCCTGCCGATGGGTGCGGGCCTGGGCGGTGGCAGCTCAGATGCCGCGACGACCCTGCTCGCACTGAACCGCCTATGGCAACTCAATGTGCCGCGCATCGAACTACAAGCGCTGGCGCTCAAACTGGGCGCAGATGTCCCGTTTTTTATTTTCGGCAAAAATGCCTTCGCCGAGGGTATCGGAGAGGCGCTGCAAGAGGTACAATTGCCGCCGCGTTATTTCCTCGTTGTGACGCCAAAGGTTCAGGTCCCCACTGCAGCGATTTTCGCTGAGACAGGGTTGACAAGGGACACAAGGCCCCTCATAATTACGGACTTTCTCGCACAACAAAGTTTGAGTTCAACATGGCCTGATCATTTCGGTCATAACGACATGCAACGTGTTGTCGCAGAGAAGCACGCGGAAGTGGCAGAGGCTCTTGAGTGGTTTGATCGGGTCACCGCCGCACCAGCGCGAATGACCGGGTCCGGAGCAAGTGTTTTTGCAACGTACCACAGCATAAACGAGGCAAAACGGATTCAGTCCAGGTTGCCTCCAGGCTGGAACAGCACGGTCGCAGCAAGTTTGGACACCCATCCACTCTTTGCTTTCGTCGCATAGTTTCGTTTCGCCGGATAGTCGTTGATGTCCGGCAAAACTAAAAGTTGTGTAGGGGAGTCGCCAAGTTGGTTAAGGCACCGGATTTTGATTCCGGCATTCGAGGGTTCGAGTCCTTCCTCCCCTGCCAAAAATTCTCGCGTTATTCCCGCGTTTCTCCGCCCCCCAGCCTGTAGCAGGTGCATGATGAGCAGCCATGACGGCCTGATGGTTTTTACTGGCAACGCAAATCCTGCGCTAGCCCAAGAAGTCGTCAAAATCCTCGGAATCCCACTCGGCAAGGCCATGGTCAGCCGGTTTTCGGATGGCGAAGTCCAGGTCGAAATTCAGGAAAACGTGCGAGGCAAGGATGTCTTCGTCCTTCAGTCCACCAGCGCGCCTGCCAACGACAACCTGATGGAACTGATGATCATGGTCGATGCGCTCAAACGCGCATCCGCAGGCCGGATCACCGCTGCAATCCCCTACTTTGGTTATGCCCGTCAGGATCGGCGGCCACGTTCGGCGCGTGTCGCTATTTCAGCGAAAGTCGTCGCCAACATGCTGGAAATCGCGGGCGTCGAGCGGATCATCACCATGGATCTACACGCTGACCAGATCCAGGGTTTCTTTGATATTCCAGTCGACAATATTTACGCAACGCCTGTACTACTCGGCGATCTGCGCAAGCAAAACTACGAAAACCTGCTGGTTGTTTCGCCCGACGTGGGCGGTGTCGTCCGTGCCCGCGCACTCGCCAAGCAACTAGACTGCGAACTCGCCATCATCGACAAGCGTCGGCCGAAGGCGAATATCGCCGAAGTCATGAACATTATTGGTGAAGTCGAAGGCCGCACCTGCGTCATCATGGACGACATGGTAGACACCGCCGGGACCCTCTGCAAAGCCGCTCAGGTGTTGAAAGAGCGCGGCGCCGTGCACGTCGTCGCCTATGCCACGCACCCGGTTTTGTCGGGTGGCGCAGGCGAGCGGATCGAAGCCTCCGCGCTGGATGCCCTCGTGGTGACCGATACCATCGCGTTAGGCAACGAGGCGCGATCCTGCTCAAAAATCCGTTCATTGACCAGCGCAGGCTTGCTGGCTGAAACGTTTTCGCGGATTCGCCGCGGCGATTCAGTCATGTCGCTCTTCGCTGACAGTTAATTCAGTATTTGTGGTGCTGGCCGTTGGTTAATGCGGCCAGCACCACACAATCGGCACGAACGAACGAAGGTTCGCGCCGTTGCCCGGGGGCCTCAGCCAGTCGTGCGAGGCCCCGTTTTTACTACCTGGTCGCGGGTAGTGCATTGGAGAATCAAGATGAAAGTAGTTGCTTTCGAACGTAGTCTGCAAGGTACGGGTGCGAGCCGCCGCCTGCGTATTGCTGGCAAGACGCCAGGAATCGTTTATGGCGCAGGTTCAGAACCCCAACTGATCGAAATCGATCACAACGCGTTGTGGCATGCACTGAAAAAAGAAGTGTTCCACTCGTCGCTCCTCGATCTGGAACTGGCTGGCAAGTCGCAACAGGTTCTGCTGCGCGATGTGCAATATCACCCGTTCCGTCAACTCGTGCTGCACGTCGATTTCCAGCGCGTTGATGCCAAGAAGAAGCTGCACACCAAGGTGCCGCTGCACTTCATCAACCAGGAAACCAGCCCTGCCGTCAAGCTGTCATCCGCAGTGATTTCGCACGTCGTAAACGAAATCGAAATCGAATGTCTCCCGGCTGCGCTGCCGGAGTTCCTCGAAATCGATCTGGCCAAAATCGAAGCAGGCCAGTCACTGCACGCGAAAGACATCGTACTGCCCAAGGGCGTTGCGCTGATCGCTCACATCGAGGCAGAAAACCCCGTGATCGCGTCCGCAATGATTCCGGCTGGCGCTATTTCGGATGAAGCCGCCGCAGACGCAGCAGGCGAAACACCCGCAGCGTAAGCGCGCTGTCGCTTCGGTCTGTTTCGATGAAACAGACCGTGACCCGCTCCGGTTCGCCCTGGCGGGTTTTTTTTCGACTTTTTATTGTGTGGCGATACACGAGCCCACCTACCCATCATGATCAAGCTGATCGTCGGACTCGGTAACCCGGGCGCTGAATACACCGCGACGCGTCACAATGCGGGCTTCTGGCTAGTCGATCAACTGGCGCGCGAAACAGGCGCCACGTTGCGCGATGAACGACGCTTTCATGGCTTCCATGCCAAGACGCGCCTGCATGGCGAAGAAGTACATTTGCTGGAGCCACAAACCTATATGAACCGCTCAGGCCAATCCGTCGTCGCGCTGGCGCAGTTCTTCAAAGTGTTGCCCGAGCAGATTCTCGTGGCGCACGACGAACTCGATCTGCCACCCGGCACGGTAAAACTCAAGCTCGGCGGCGGCAGCGGTGGGCACAATGGTCTGAAAGATATCTCCGCGCATTTATCCACGCAGCAATACTGGCGCTTGCGCATTGGGATTGGACATCCGCGCGACCTGATACCGGAAAGCGCACGCGCAGGCGCCAAACCCGACGTGGCGAACTTCGTTCTGAAACCCCCGCGCCGCGAAGAACAGGATGTCATTGATGAATCGGTGGAGCGTTCACTCGCGGTGATGCCCTTTGTTATAAAAGGCGAGATGGAGCGCGCCATGATGCAATTGCATCGCCACAGCTAAAAGCCGTGGCGTGGCGCGTTTCAACGCGCCTTGGCGGCGGTCAACGCATGGTATTTCGCCATCAGCCCTTGCGGCGTTTCAAGATGTTGCGGATCACGCGGAATACATTCGACAGGACAAACCTGCTGACATTGCGGCTCATCAAAATGTCCGACACATTCGGTGCATTTTTGCGGATCAATCACATAGATTTCCGGGCCCATCGAAATCGCGTCGTTTGGGCATTCAGGCTCGCAGACGTCGCAATTGATGCACTCGTCGGTAATCATCAGGGCCATACATTTCTCGCTTACCGTCGGCGCCATGCCAACTGTCATGCCGCATTGCCCTACAGCCGCGCCATGCGGCCTGAGTTCAATGCGGCTTTACCTATTCCCGCCACCCACGATTCACGACTGAGGCGCGGCATCCGACAGCGCAATGACTTTTTCCTTCAGCCATTTTTCGACTGAAGGAAAAACAAACTTGCTGACATCCCCACCCAGTTGCGCAATCTCGCGCACGATCGTGCCCGAAATAAACTGGTATTGATCAGACGGCGTCATAAACATCGTTTCGACATCGGGCAGCAAATAACGGTTCATCCCCGCCATCTGAAACTCGTACTCGAAATCAGATACCGCGCGCAAACCTCGCACGATGACCCGCGCATTGTTACTCCTGACGAAATCTTTCAGCAGCCCCTTGAAGCTCATCACCTGGACATTCGGGTAGTGGCCAAGCACCTCGTGAGCGATATCCAGGCGCTCTTCGAGCGTAAAAAAAGGCTTTTTGTTACGGCTGTCGGCCACGCCGACTACCAGCGTGTCGAAAATACTCGACGCCCGGCGCACGAGATCTTCGTGACCCCGCGTCAACGGATCGAAGGTACCGGGATACACGGCGACTACCATCGGGTTGCTCCTCTCGTCAGACAAACAGGCACCTCAACTGATTTGCACGATTCGCGCCGAGTCGCGCGATGCACCGGCTGGCGCCCTTTTTTGGAACGCGCATTATTCCTTATTTTCGCGTTGCAGCAAATGGTAGTGAACCGCGCCAGCCTTGCTCCCGCGCACGATGATCCAGCCCGCCAGCGCTTCGGTTTGAGCCAGATCGAGCGCTTCCGGCGCCTCAACATAAAGAAATCCCCCGGCACTCACAAGCGGGGCCGCCAGCACGAGCGCCTGGGCCAGCAGGCTGTCGTCGAAAGGCGGATCGAGAAACACCACGTCGAAAGAAGCGGGCGCGAGATTCGCAGCCAGCCGCAAGGCATCGGCCTGCACCACTTCGATCATGCGAGCCTCAAGCCGGGCCTGATTCGCGCGTAATTGCGCGGCGGCTCGCGCATGGCGCTCGACCATCAGCACACGCGCTGCGCCGCGCGATGCCGCTTCGAACCCCAGCGCACCACTTCCAGCGAAAAGATCCAGGCAGCGCTTGCCATCGAGGCGCTGCCCCAGCCAGTTAAACAACGTTTCGCGCACGCGGTCCGGTGTGGGACGCAACCCATCCAGATCAAGTACCGGCAACGGCGTGCGCTTCCAGTCGCCGCCAATAATGCGGATCGTGTGAGCAGTTTTGTTGCGGCCAGGTGCGGCGCTTTTGCTTTTCGCGCGGGTAGAAAAAGAGTGGGACATGCAGATCGGGGAATCAGGAAAAAGGTAGGCACAAAGTAGGCAAAATGCCCTAAGAAAAAAGGACAGGGAGCGAACTGGAACAGGCACGTTACCACAGGGCTGCTGACGCTTTTGTCTGCACCATTCGGCGATCCGGTACGCCTGATAAAATGTGCCGCTTCCAGCGCCTTGCATCCCGCATTGCCACGCTGCCTGCCGCTGGCTATGCATTCCGCCGGAAGCGGCGCTGCGCCGCGCTCCCACCCCCCACTCAGATCATGTTCAGCTTTTTCAAACGGTTCAAAGGTTCGAAAACGGCCGAAGCGCCATCCGACACCTCGTCAGACACATCTTCTGTAGCACAGGAACTGGTCACGCCGCCAAGCCCGCCGGCTCAGGCTCCCGTCACCGAAACGCCTGCCGCGGTTGCCCCGGCAACGTCTACAACGCCGCGCGCGCCAGCACCCGCCTTAGCCGCCGTAGAACAGGGGGCAACGCCGATCACGCCAGCGCCAGCGCCAACACCCGTAGCCCCACCCAGCGCGCCGCCCGCAACTGATGACACGCCCCGCTCCGCAACAGCAGGTACCACGGCACCCTCCGCCGAGCCCGAGCACAAGGGCAGCGCCCCCAGCGCGAGCGGAACCATCGAGATTGAAGGAAACATCGAGATCATTCCGCCGCCCATGGTTGAACCTGCGGCCAAAAAATCCTGGCTCACCCGGCTGAAAACCGGGCTGTCGAAAACCAGCTCAAGCCTCACCGGCATCTTCATTCGCACCAAAATCGACGAAGATCTTTACGAGGAACTTGAAACGGCCCTGTTGATGTCGGACGCCGGGATCGAAGCAACCGAATTTCTGCTCAATGCGCTCCGCGAGAAGGTCCGGGCGCAACGTCTGACCGATCCACAGCAAGTCAAGACAGCATTGCGCGCCTTACTGGTCGAGCTTCTGCAGCCACTGGAAAAATCATTGATGCTCGGACAGGCACAGCCGTTAGTGATGATGATCGCAGGCGTCAACGGAGCAGGGAAAACCACCAGTATCGGCAAGCTGGCCAAACATCTGCAACGCTTCGACCAGTCGGTGCTGCTCGCGGCAGGCGATACGTTCCGCGCCGCCGCGCGCGAACAACTGACGATCTGGGGTGAGCGCAACAATGTAACGGTCGTATCCCAGGAAAGCGGCGACCCCGCGGCAGTGATTTTCGATGCCGTGGGCGCGGCGCGAGCCCGCAAAATCGACGTGCTCATGGCCGATACGGCAGGCCGTCTGCCGACGCAGTTGCATCTGATGGAAGAGCTACGCAAGGTCAAGCGTGTGATCGGCAAGGCACTCGACGGCGCACCGCACGAAGTGTTGCTGGTCATCGACGCCAATACCGGGCAAAACGCCCTCGCCCAGGTCAAGGCCTTCGACGATGCCCTAAACCTGACCGGCTTGATCGTGACCAAGCTCGATGGCACGGCGAAAGGCGGCATTCTGGCCGCCATCGCCCGGCAACGGCCCGTGCCGGTTTATTTCATCGGTGTCGGTGAATCGGTTGAAGATTTGCAGCCGTTCAACGCCGAAGAATTTTCGGACGCGTTGCTCGGCGTATAACACTTCCGCCACTCCCGCCTACTCCGCATCGGGCTGGACACCCGGTGCGGCACGGGCAAACGCGTCTATTTGTGACGCGCAAGTGTAAATACGCTGAATCGTCGGATACACCGAAACATCGATCTCGAAACGCTGCGCGTTGAATACCTGAGGCACAAGACAGACATCGGCAAGCGTCGGCGTATCGCCAAAACACAGCGCGCCGGTACGGGCATTACGCGCCAGATGCGTTTCGAGCGCGGCGAAACCCGCTTCGATCCAGTGGCGATACCAGGCATTTTTCGCCTCATCGCTGACGCCAAGCTCTTTTTTCAGATATTTCAGCACCCGCAGATTGTTCAACGGATGAATGTCACAGGCGATCTGCAAGGCCACGGCCCGCACATAGGCCCGGTCGCTGGGCGATGCGGGCAGAAGTGGGGGCAGCGGATGAGTTTCATCGAGATATTCGATGATCGCCAGCGACTGCTGCAGCACATCACCGTTATCCACGAGTGTCGGCACGATGGCATCGGGGTTCAGCTTGCGATACGCCTCATGGAACTGCTCGCCGCCATCGCGCAGCAAATGCACGGGTACGTAGTCATACGGAAGATTTTTTAGATTCAGCGCGATCCGCACGCGATACGACGCCGAACTACGAAAGTAACTGTAGAGCTTCATGTTAATAGCCTCCATGGTTGTGTTCCCCTGAACCTTCGCTCAAACGCTAAACCACGCGCACGCTGATCTCACCTAGCCCATCCACACCACCCGTCATCAGGTCGCCCGGCACGATAGCGCCCACGCCTTCGGGAGTACCGGTAAAGACCAGATCGCCGGGCTGCAATTCGAACAGCATCGAGAGATGCGCCAGCGTTTCGGCTACCGGCCAGATGAGTTGCGACACATCGGCACGCTGCTTTTCCGCGCCGTTGACGTTGAGCCAGATCGCGCCCTGGCAGAGATGCCCCACTTGCGCCACCGGATGCACCGGCCCAAGCGGCGCGGAATGATCGAAGCCCTTCGCGGTATCCCACGGACGCCCCAGCTTTTTGGCTTGTGCCTGCAAATCGCGGCGTGTCATGTCAAGCCCAAGGGCATAGCCGTAGACGTGATCGAGCGCATGCTCCACCGCGATCTCCCGCCCGGCCCGGCCAATGGCCACGACGAGCTCCATTTCGAAATGAACCTCGGCTGAGCGCGACGGATAGGGAAATTCACCGGTTACGCCCGAGGCAACCGGGACAACCGCATCAGCGGGCTTGCAAAAGAAAAAAGGCGGTTCGCGCTCAGGATCGTGTCCCATTTCGCGTGCATGTGCCTCATAGTTGCGACCCACGCAATAGATACGGCGCACGGCAAACTGATCCGGGCGGCCCGCGACAGGCAGCGCCACAACCGGCGCCGGGGGGAATACATAGCTCATGCCATTCTCCATGCTTGATGAGGGTCGTCTGAGTCCTGGACCCTCTTGAACCCTCTTGAGCCCTCTTGAGCCTCCTCAGAACGCCCCTAAGCCCTCGTAAGCGGCGAAATAACGAGTGTAACCGCGCCGTTTGCCCGCTGCTGTCCACCGGACAGCCTGGTCCAGACAGCTGGCTTGCCAGATTGTCGCGGATCAGTTATTCCATCGTCATTCCGGGACCACATTTCCTCGTACGCCGCCTTGACTATCCCCATGACCGATCTCGCCCCCGCTGTCACTGACCCCGTTCCTTTACCTTTTCCGTGCGCCCGCTTCATCAAGGAGATCGGACGCGGCACGCACGGCGCACGCGCCCTGACGCCAGAAGACACCTACGCGCTCTATAGCGCCATGCTCGATGGCCGTGTAGCAGAGCTTGAGCTCGGTGCGGTGCTGCTGGCATATCGCATCAAAGGTGAAACAGCCGACGAACTCGCGGCCATGCTGGCTGCCGCACACGCGTCATTCGTGCCGCTAGCGCTGGCACCGGGCCCCTGTGCTCCAGTTTCGATCCCAAGCTACAACGGCGCCCGCAAACAGCCGAACCTGGTGCCGTTACTGGCGCTGCTGCTCGCCCGCGAAGGCATACCGGTGCTGGTGCATGGCGTCATGGCCGATCCCGGCCGTGTCACCAGCGCTGAGATTTTTGCCCAGCTAGGCATTCCCCCGGCCCTGACACACGCCGCTATCGAGACCCAGCTTGCCACGCAGCGTCTGGCATTTGCCCCCATCGACGTGCTTGCGCCCCGGCTCGCGCGCCTTCTCGCGCTACGACAACGCATGGGCGTGCGCAACTCGACGCATACGCTCGTCAAGCTATTACAGCCGTTTACATCGGCCGGGCTACGGCTTGTGAACTACACCCATCCGCCTTACCGCGACAGCTTGACCCAGCTCTTCAGCACCCATCCCGATGCCGCCACGGGTGACGTGCTACTGGCGCGCGGTACCGAAGGCGAAGCCGTCGCGGACACGCGCCGGCAGGTGCAAATCGACTGGCTCCACGATGGCATGTGCGACACCCTGGCACATGCACAACACTCGGGCGCACTGGCGGCGAAGGCCCCGCTTACCGGATTACCCGAGGCATGCGATGCCACGACAACCGCCGCCTGGATCTCAAATGTGCTGGCTGGACACATCCCGGTACCCGATGCGCTGGCTCAACAAATCTCGATAATGAGCAGGATTGTCCGCAAGCCGCGTTAATGGTGGTTGCGATGGTTGCGATGGTTGCAATAACCACCAGGCACAACGGCATGAGCGCAACCTCAAACTAGCGCCACGGGGTTGACACACGCACCAGCGCCGACATACATTGGCGGAATGCATTTCTTCCAGCACATCTTCCGAATTACCTCCAGTTGCCTAGCGCAACTACTATCGCTACGTCTAGCGTAAGTCAGGCGTAGCGCCCCCTCCGGTTTCGTTCACTCTCGCGTTGCCGGACGGCTCTCAAAGCAGTCCCTCCAGCTTCATCCCTTTTTACAAAACCTGAGTCATACGCATTAGTCCGCTGCATTCGTCCGCTTACCCGCGCGCTCGATTGCCAAGGTCAAATATGCACGTTGCATGGATACCCATCATGATCGCTGCCGGCATCACCATCGCCCTGACACTGTTTCGAGCCCGTTCACTGGTTCCGCTAGCGCCCGGCTGACACTCCCCTGCGTCAGCCGTTTCGCCCTTGATACCGTCACCATCGACCACTGAATGAGGCTCACCATGTTGCGTCATCCTGCAGAAAAATACCGTCCTTTTACCGCTCCGCAATTGAGTGGCCGAAAATGGCCCAGCCGTACTATCCAGCATGCTCCGGTCTGGATGAGCACCGATTTGCGCGACGGCAACCAGTCGCTGATCGAACCGATGAACATCGCCCAGAAACTCGAATTTTTCGACATGCTGGTGCAGATCGGTTTCAAGGAAATTGAAGTGGGGTTTCCCTCGGCATCGCAAACTGATTTCGACTTCGTACGCAAGCTGATCGAGGAAAAGCGCATTCCTGACGATGTCACCATCGAAGTCCTCGTGCAGTCGCGTGAAGCGCTGATCGCCCGCACGTTCGAAGCGCTGGAGGGCGTGCCGCGCGCGATCGTGCACCTGTACAGCGCGCTGTGTCCGTCGTTTCGCAAAATCGTCTTCAACCAGTCGAAAGATGAGGTCAAGGCGCTCGCGGTGGAAGGCACGCGCCTGATCCGCCACTACGCTAGTGCCCAGCCTGACACACAGTGGATTTATCAGTATTCGCCCGAAACCTTCAGCATGACCGAGCTGCCCTTCGCCCGCGAAGTCTGCGATGCCGTGGCGCAAACCTGGCGCCCCACGCGCGAGCACAAAATGATCGTCAACCTGCCAGCGACTGTCGAGGCGGCCATGCCCAACGTCTATGCCGACCAGATCGAATGGATGGATCGCAATCTCGGCTACCGTGACAGCATCGTGTTGTCCGTGCATCCGCACAATGACCGTGGTACAGCCGTCGCCGCCGCCGAACTGGCGTTACTGGCCGGTGCCGACCGTGTCGAGGGCTGCCTCTTTGGCAATGGCGAGCGCACCGGCAATGTCGATCTCGTCACGCTCGCGCTCAACCTCTATACGCAGGGAATCGATCCGGGCCTCGATTTCTCCGCCATTGATTCAGTGCGTCAGGTGGTGGAACGCTGCAACCAGATTCCCGTGCATCCCCGCCATCCTTATGCGGGCGATCTGGTCCACACCGCGTTTTCCGGCTCGCATCAGGACGCGATTCGCAAAGGCTTCGCGCAGCAAAAACCGGATTCATTCTGGGAAGTGCCGTACCTGCCTATCGATCCCGCCGATATCGGGCGCAATTACGACGCGGTCATCCGCGTCAACAGCCAGTCAGGTAAAGGAGGTTCGACCTATTTACTGGAGCGCGGCATGGGCTTCGCGCCGCCACGCCGGGTGCAAATCGAGTTTAGCCATGCGGTTCAGGCTGTCACTGACGCATCCGGCGCGGAAATGACCGGCGAGGCCATTTGTGCGCTCTTCGCCCGCGAATATTTCGCCGTCAACGGCCCGCTGCAACGCTTTGGCGCAACCCTGCTGCGCTGGGACAACCGGGAACTTCCCTCGCCTGATTTCAGCATGGCCAGCGGTGCCAGCCAATACGAGGCGCAAGTCATGGCGCTTGGCCGCACACTGACGCCCTTCGTCGGGCAAGCGGTTGATATCAGTTCCTGCGAGATGCGACATACGGCTGATGGGCGTGTGGCCGCTTTCGTTGGCTGCAAGGTGGCGGAGCGGGCGACATGCTTTGGGGTAGGTCTCGGCGCAGACGAGGCCGATGCGCTCATCGAGGCGCTGGTGAGCGGCATTAACCGTGCGGTGCGGCAAGGGGCATGGGAATTAGCCGAAGAGAAAGCGGCGGCCTAACGCAGAATGGCGACGCCACGGCGGCTTGCCGTGGCCGCGATGGCTTTAATCTGCGGCGCTGCGCGTAGCTTGCCACGCCATAAGCCGCCACTGCCCATCTTCTTGCACCTGAAGAGCCGTGTAGGCGGCGGGGTACAGCAAGACGCCATTGCTGGCTTCCATTTCGAACAGAATACGCCCCGTCACGATACAAGCCTGAGGCGCGGCGGGCAGCACATCCTGCGACTGGATCTCGATTTGCCGGTAGCGCCTGCGACCCGACGTAATCGAGTCAATAACCTGCTGCTTGGTTTCCCGCTTGCCGTTCGTATGGATATAACTGACGCCGTCCGAGAGTAGCAAATCCAGCGACTCGCCGTCGCCCTCGATCATCGCGCGAAAACGCTCGCGCTCCAGGCGGCGAATCACGTCAATCACTTTCTCTGTCATGGTTCGGCCCCTTTTTGCGTCGGCGGGTGACGCCCGCACAACATAGACGACATACTGTCGCAGGAAACTACACGGGATATCGCTGCCGGAATTTATATCAATATTTGGCGCTTTGATACAGCACTTACTACACATGGGAACTACCCACCCTTCCCATGTGACTCATGACCCGAGATTCAGGCCGGCTCACCAAGGTAAAACAAGCCGTCCCAACCTGCGTCATGCATCACGCAAACCATAAAAATTCTATTGAATTATACTATTCGATAGTTTTTTGGAACTTGAGCAGCCCTGTCGTACTCCAAGGTATTAGCACTCAGCAAATCAGAGTGCTAACATCCACCGGGTGCTGTTTTTCCCAGCTTTCTGTCTTGATTTAAAAGGAGCTTTCTACGTGAGCCACGCATTGACCCTTCCGAATACGCTGAGCCCGTCGTCGGCCAAGTCCGCTTCGGCAGGTTCGCTAACACTTGCACAGGCTTCACTGCTAACTGGCCAGCTTGGCAATATTGACGCCTATATTCAGGCTGTGAACCGCATCCCCATGCTGACACTGACTGAAGAACGCCAGTTCGCCACTGAATTCCGTGAGCAGGACAATCTCGAATCCGCCCGCAAGCTAGTGCTTTCGCACTTGCGGCTGGTGGTGTCGATTGCACGTAACTATCTCGGTTATGGCCTGCCGCACGCCGATCTGATTCAGGAAGGCAATATTGGCCTGATGAAGGCCGTGAAACGTTTCGACCCGACACAAAATGTTCGTCTGGTGTCGTATGCCATGCACTGGATCAAAGCTGAAATTCACGAATACATCCTGCGCAACTGGCGCATGGTGAAAGTCGCCACCACCAAGGCGCAACGCAAGCTGTTCTTTAACTTGCGCAGCCACAAGCAGGGTTTTCAGGCTTTCTCGCCAGATGAGATCGCCAACCTGGCCCGGGAACTGAACGTGAAGCACGAAGAGGTTTCCGAAATGGAAACGCGGCTCTCCGGCGGCGACATCGCGCTTGAAGGCAAGATCGAAGACGGCGAAGAAGCCTTTGCCCCCATTGCTTATCTGGCTGATTCACACAGCGAACCCACTGAGGTTCTCGCCGCGCGCCAGCGCGACAAGCTGCAAAGCGATGGCATCTCCAATGCGCTGGAGGCGCTCGATGCCCGCAGCCGCCGCATCATCGAAGCACGCTGGTTGCAAGTCGAAGACGACGGCTCAGGAGGATCAACGTTGCATGAACTAGCTGACGAGTTCGGTGTGTCCGCGGAACGGATTCGCCAAATCGAAGCCAGCGCGATGAAGAAAATGCGTGGCGCATTAAACGAATACGCATAACGCATAGCCACCCCCCTACTGCGACACGTCGTCACACCAAAGCCCCGCTCTCGATGAGAGCGGGGCTTTTTATTGCCCCCTTCATTTCGCCGAAACCCCCGTCAATCCATACCTTGACGTATCCCAAAAATGCTTGCGATACTTTTGCACCCCACACTCATAAGCGACGCTATGCCGCAGTCCAAAATGCGCACGCTGACAGTCCTGCCCCTAGAATTCTTACCCGCGCCTGTATTCAGTTCCACCCAATTATTCGAAGGCCTGACCAGCCATGTCCATCGCATTTAATCGCAGGCCACTGCCCCCACTGCAATCAAGCCGATTTGCAACTTGGGTACGCGGCCCAACGCTCACGCGAGATATCGTGATCGTTCTCATCATCAAGTTTGCTTTGCTGATGACGCTCAAATACGCATTTTTCAATGATCCGCAGGCAAGACATATGTCCTTGCCACCTGCTCAAGTCGCTCAGGTACTGCTCTCCACGCCTGAGCCGAATCCGTCCCAAGGTGATCAACATGCACGCTAGCGAAGTCGTAGACCTTTCGCGCCTTCAGTTCGCCATCACGGCGCTCTACCACTTTCTTTTTGTGCCGCTCACGCTAGGCCTGTCCTGGCTACTGGTCATCATGGAGTCGGTATATGTCATGACCGGCAAACAGATATACAAGGACATGACGCAGTTCTGGGGCAAGCTGTTTGGCATCAACTTTGCCATGGGCGTGACCACAGGTCTCACACTTGAATTCCAGTTCGGTACGAACTGGTCGTATTACTCGCACTATGTCGGTGATATTTTCGGCGTGCCCCTGGCCGTCGAAGGGCTGATGGCGTTCTTCCTCGAATCGACTTTCGTCGGGCTGTTCTTCTTTGGCTGGAACCGCTTGTCGAAAGTAAAGCATTTGCTTGTCACCTTCCTCGTTGCCTTCGGCTCGAACCTGTCAGCGCTTTGGATTCTCGTGGCCAACGGCTGGATGAACAATCCGGTTGGCGCCGAGTTCAATTACGAAACCATGCGCATGGAGCTCTCAAGCATCTTCGACGTGCTGTTTAATCCCGTGGCTCAAGTGAAGTTCGTGCATACCGTGTCGGCAGGTTATGTCACCGCGTCGATGTTCGTTCTGGGCGTGTCGTCGTGGTATCTGCTCAAGCGCCGTGACGTCGAATTCGCGCTGCGTTCGTTTGCGATTGCAGCGGGCTTCGGTCTGGCCTCGACGTTGTGCGTGATCGTGCTGGGTGACGAATCGGGCTATCACACTGGCGAAGTGCAGAAGGTCAAACTGGCCGCCATCGAATCCGAATGGGAAACCGCGCCCGCACCCGCGCCATTCACCCTGTTCGGCATTCCAAACCAGGAAAAAGAGCGCACGGATTACGCGATTCGTATTCCTTATGCGCTCGGCATCATTGCCACGCGCTCGCTTGACGAGCCTGTGGCCGGACTCAAGGAATTGATGGCGCAAAACGAAGTTCGCATTAAAAGCGGGATGGTCGCTTACGCCGCGCTGCAAAAGCTCAAGGCAGGCAACGCCAATGAGGAAACCCGCGCAACCTTCGACGCGCACAAGCAAGACCTCGGCTATGGCCTGATGCTTAAACAGTTCACGCAAGCGGTCACCGACGCCACACCCGAGCAGATCGCTCAGGCAGCCAAAAAGACCATTCCGCCGGTCGCACCCGTCTTTTTCTCATTCCGGATGATGGTGGGGTTAGGCATTCTGTTCTTGCTGACATTTGTGCTGGCGTTCTGGTTTTGCGCACAGCGCTCGCTGTTGCAAAGCAACCGCCGCTGGTTTTTGCGCTGGGCCGTATGGGCCATTCCATTGCCCTGGCTAGCCGCTGAGTTTGGCTGGATCGTCGCTGAACTGGGCCGCCAGCCGTGGACCATCGCGGGTATCTTGCCTACCGCGCTGTCAGCTTCGAGCCTCAAGCCGGGCGACCTGTACCTGAGTCTCGCGGGCTTCATCGTGTTTTACACAGCGCTTTTCATCATCGAAATCATGCTGATGTTCAAGTACGCGCGCCTGGGCCCGTCATCGCTGCATACCGGCCGCTATCACCACGAACAAACGCCAGAACAGTCACTGCCCGCCAGTGCCTCTGCATGATTCGCCACTACGCTGTTTTACGGGAAAGATCACCATGGATTACGCAACCCTCAAATTGATCTGGTGGGTGTTGATCGGCGTACTGCTGATCGGCTTTGCGCTCACCGATGGCTTCGATATGGGAGCCGCGATTTTGCTGCCGTTCATCGGCAAAACGGATAACGAGCGCCGCATCGTGATAAACACGGTCGGCGCGACGTGGGAAGGCAACCAGGTCTGGTTCATCACCGCTGGCGGTGCGATGTTCGCAGCCTGGCCGCTGGTATATGCCGCATCCTTCTCCGGGTTTTACTTTGCGATGCTGCTGGTGCTGTTCTCGCTGTTTTTTCGACCAGTTGGCTTCGACTACCGCAGCAAACGCGTTGATCCGCGCTGGCGCACAGCATGGGACTGGGCGCTCTTTATCGGCGGTTTCGTGCCGGCACTCGTGATTGGCGTTGCGTTCGGCAACTTGCTGCAAGGCGTGCCGTTCTCCTTCGATCAGGATTTGCGTGTGACGTATTACGGTAGCTTCTTTGGCCTGCTGAATCCGTTTGCGCTGTTATGCGGCCTGGTCAGCGTCGCCATGCTGACAGCGCACGGCGCGGCCTTCGTCAAGCTGAAGGCCGATGGCATCGTCGCCGCACGCGCATCGACTGCGCTGCGAATGGCTGCACTGGCGGCAGTGGTGCTGTTTTTGCTGGCAGGCGCGCTGATTGCGACCCTGATCGGCGGCTATCAGATCGTCGACGCCATGCCCCCTGACGCCGCGGTCAGCCCGCTGCTGAAGAGCGTATCGGGTGCTCCAGGCCTGTGGCTATCCAATTACGCCACGTATCCATGGATGATCGCCGCACCGGTGGCTGGCGTGATCGGCGGCGTGCTGGCCTTGCTGCTCGCCCGCTCACGCTTTGAGAAAAGCGCCTTTTTGTCGACTTCACTGCTCGTAATTGGCGTCATTCTGACAGCGGGATTTTCGATGTTTCCGTTCATCATGCCTTCCTCACTCGATGCGCGCAGCAGCCTGACCGTGTGGGATTCGACCTCAAGCCGCATGACGCTACAGATCATGCTGATCGCAGTCATCATTTTTATGCCGCTGATCCTGCTCTACACCAGTTGGGTGTATCGCGTGATGCGCGGCAAGGTGACCGCTGAGGCAGTCGAGACAAACACACACTCGCTGTATTAATTCACGCCGCCCGCGCGTTGCGGGCGATAAGACAAATCGATTCACAGAGGTAGAGGTAAGCAATGTGGTATTTCAGCTGGATTCTCGGCATCGGCGTAGCACTGGCATTCGGCATCATCAACGTGATGTGGCTGGAGTCACGAGGCGTGGTAACGACCGGGAATGAAGAAGAACAACGCGGCCAGTAAGCTCGCCGCTCAACATAAACCCGCGTCGCATTAACTCTTTAACGCTATTAACGCTGCACGACAAAGCGCCCGGCGGTGTGAACCGCCGGGCGCTTTGTCGTTGTCTTCGTTGCTTCCCTGTAGGGTCGCGCCGAAGGTGTGTGTCACGTCATGCCATGTCGCCGTTCTAGACGGGCTGCGGTAACTCACCTCCAGCCACGGGCAGCCGTTCAGCGAATTGCTGCGCGTAATGCGCAGCGGCATTGCCCACCACGATATGGAACGTATCGGCCGCCACCCAGGCCACATCCAGCGCAGCCAGCCGCTGGCGATCAACCGCGGAGGGATCCTGCACGACGACACGCAAGCGCGTCGTCGCCACCGCCTTGAGCGATGCCACGTTCGCCGCACCGCCAAATACCGCCAGCCAGCGCGCCGGATCGGGATCGGGCAGGCCATGCTGCCCAACCTGCCCGCTCGCATCCACCACGGCCGCTACGGCCACAGCGACTGCTGGCGCTGCCACGCCACGCCCGCCGCCCTCGGCAATAATGCTGCGAATTTCATCCGCGATGATGTCGGCCTCTGGACCAATGATGACCTGCACGTCCGTCGCGCCCCGTTTGAGCACGCCGCGTGCGCCGATGGTCTTCAGGTCCGCCTCGGACACCTGATCTGCGTTCACCACGGACAAGCGCAAACGCGTCGTGCAGGCGTCTACTACCGTCAGATTGCCGGCACCGCCTAGCGCGACGATGTACCGCTCAGCACGCGGCATGGCGACACCTGCCGGTGGCAGCGCAGCATCACCCGCCGCGAATGAATCCACCGAAGCTTCAACCGTAGCCGGTTCACGGCCAGGCGTAGCCATGTTGAACTTGCGAATGAAAAAACGAAACAGACCGTAGTACACAAAGGCATAAGCGATCCCAAGCGGAATCGCTTCCCAGCCTTTGGTAGACAAGCCGTAATTCAGCACGTAATCAATTGCGCCCGCCGAAAACGTAAAGCCCAGGTGAATGCCCAGCGCTGAACAAATCGCCATCGAGAGCCCTGTGAGCACCGAATGGATCACGTACAGCAAGGGGGCGAGAAACATGAAACTGAACTCGATAGGCTCGGTCACGCCCGTCAGAAACGAAGTCAGCGCCATCGAAAACAGCAAACCGCCCACCACGGCGCGCCGTTCTTTGCGGGCTTCATGAAACATCGCCAGACAAGCCGCGGGCAGGCCAAACATCATGACCGGGAAGAAGCCCGTCATAAAGCCGCCCGCGCTCGGATCGCCCGCGAAAAAACGATGCAGGTCCCCGGTCACGGTTGCGCCGCCAGGCGGCGTAAAGCTGCCAAACACGAACCACGCCAGCGAGTTGAGGATGTGATGCAAACCCGTGACCAGCAGCAAGCGATTCAGCAAGCCAAACACGAAGGTGCCGATCGCGCCCGCCGTGGTCAGCCAGTGGCCGGCGATGTCGATGCCCGCTTGCACCGGCTGCCAGACATAACCAAACACAATGCCAAGCCCAACACACACCACACCCGTGATAATCGGCACGAACCGTTTGCCGCCGAAAAACGCCAGATACTCCGGTAACCTGATGTCCTTGAAGCGGTTGTAGAGCAGCCCTGCCACAACCCCTGCGACGATCCCCGACAACACCCCCATGTTGAGCTTGTCGTTAATGTCTTTCATCACGGCAACTTCGATCAGGTAACCAATCGCCCCGGCCAGCGCGGCTACGCCGTTATTGTCTTTGGCAAAACCCACCGCCACGCCGATAGCGAACAGCAGCGGCAGATTGTCGAAAATCGCGCCGCCCGCATCGGCGATCATCCTGATGTTGAACACGTCCGGCTGACCAAGGCGCAGCAACAGTCCAGCGACCGGTAACACCGCAATCGGCAGCATCAGCGCGCGGCCAAGACGTTGTATCTTCAGAAACGGATTGCCATCCATTGTCTCCACTCCTTGTTATCGGTTAAATCGTTCAATCGTTGCCCCAGCCTGACGTCCTGAGACGGCCGCGATTATGTCTGCTGCTGGCCCGCGCTCAGTCGAGCGGCCAGGTTTCGCGGCTCACGGCCCTGACGGCCTGGGCTGACTCCAGCGCCAGCACATCCTGGGCACGTTGACGGCACAGCGCGTAATCCAGTTTGCGCACCCGCGCCTTGATGCCTGGCACCGACACCGGATCTACCGACAACTCCGTAACACCAAGCCCAACCAGCAGCGGTACCGCCAGCGGATCGCCTGCTAGCGCGCCACACACGCCCACCCATTTACCATGCTTGTGCGCCCCCTTCACGGTGTCCTCCACCAGCCGCAGCACGGCAGGATGCAAACCATCGGCCTGCGCCGCCAGATCGGCCTGGCAGCGATCCATCGCCAAGGTGTATTGCGTCAGGTCATTGGTACCAATCGACAGAAAATCCGCATGCCGCGCCAGTTGATCGGCAAGCAGCGCCGCCGATGGCACTTCGATCATCACGCCGACTTCGATCGAACCCTCGCGGCCTGTTTCTCGCGCCAGCTCGTCAATGCGCTGCCGCAGATGGATCAGCTCACCTGCATCCGTCACCATCGGCAACAGAATCCGCGCCCGGCCCACCGGCTGCACTGCCAGCAGACCGCGCAACTGGGTATCCAGCAAATCGGGGCGCACCTGCGCCAGACGGATGCCGCGCAAACCCAGCGCAGGATTCGTCTCAGGTGGCAGCGTCAGGTAATCGACCTCCTTGTCGGCCCCGACATCCAGTGTGCGAATAATCACCGTGCGCCCTTGCAAGGCATCAACAATCGCCTGATAGCTCTGACGATGTTCATCAACACTGGGGGCCGTCTGGCGGTGAATAAATAACAGTTCCGTGCGCAGCAAACCCACGGCATCCGCACCGTTATCCAGTGCCACCTGCGCATCTTCGAGCGTGGCAATATTGGCCGCGACTTCGATGGCGCGGCCATCGGCCGTCGCCGCTGTTTGCCGGGAAGTCTGCAGGTTGGTTTCGCGCACATTTGCCTGGCGCGTGCGCTCAAGCCGCGCGCGTTCGATATCGAGTGCGGTAGGCGCATGTTCGAGCCGCCCATGTGTGGCGTCGACCACCACCTGAATGCCATCGGGAAGCGCATGCAACGCATCGCCCAGCGCCACCAGCGCAGGAATACCCGCCTGACGCGCGATGATCGCGGCATGCGAAGTCGCTCCGCCGCGCGCCATCAGCAATGCCATCACACGCGAGCGATCCAGCGATGACAAATCGGACGGCGTGAATTCATCGGCAGCGAGGACCGCTTCGGCAGGCAATACACGCGCCGCTGTATTTGAATAGCCGAGTGCGCGTAGCACGCGTTTTTCGATATCGCGCAAATCGGCGGCACGTTCAGCCAGCAAGGTGTCTTCGATTTTGGCCAGAACCGCGATCTGCGCGCGGATCGCTTCGCGCCAGGCAAAACCCGCGCTTTTGCCCAGGCTAACCAGATCGCGTGCGGCATCCAGCAGCGCGGGATCTTCGAGCAGCACGCGATGAACCGCGAAAATCCCCGCCTCGCCCACCGCGCCACGCTGCGAGGCATCACGCACTGTGGCGTTGAGCTCGGCATCGACCTCCGCCAGAGCCTTGTCGAGCATCCGGCTTTCGGCGGCGGAAGTGCCGTTGGCTTTTTCCGGTGGATCGAGATCCATATCATTCCAGCGCACCAGCGTGCCGACCGCGATGCCCGGGGCTGCGCATACGCCCGCCAGGGTATTGGGCGGCAGCGGCTCTCCCGCCCCCAACACCGCAGGCGGCGGAGAAATTTGACGTGCGGGTTTTTCTTCGGCTTCGCCTGGCGCTGCACGCGTCAGCTCGCGTACAACCGCGTCGACTGCGGCAGCCGCCTGTGCGCCCGTGCCAACCAGTTCGATAGTCGCGCCTTCACCCGCGCCGAGACCCAGCAGACCCACCACACTTTCGATGGGTGCATGACGCCCTGCAAAATGCACCTCGACCCGCGCCTCAAAACCCCGCACGGCTTCACGCGCCCGCGCCGCGGGCCGTGCATGCAGCCCGCCCATATGCGTGAGCGTGAGCGCCTGACGCACGGCTTGCGCCGCCGCCTGCGACGATGGCGCGACGGCAGCATCAGCCACCTTCGCTGCGCTCGCATTGCTGCGCGCCCGCAACACGAGCAAGGGCGTCTGACCCGCATGCAACATGCCAGCCTGAGCCCGCTCAATGATTTCGAACGCATCCGAATTGGCCACCGCGATCACCGACACAAGGCTAGGCGCATGACACGCCACAAAATCCTGGTCGAACTCGATCAGCACCTCGCCACAGCTGACCGTCGCACCTTGTTCGATCTTCGGCGTGAAACCTTCTCCTTTCAGCGCCACCGTATCAATTCCAATGTGCAGCAAAATTTCGGCGCCTTCTGCTGTCAACAGCGTCAACGCATGGCCGGTGCGCGCGAGGTGCGTCACCGTTCCAGCGCAAGGCGCCACCAGCATGCCAGCCAACGGGTCGATCGCAATGCCGTCACCAAACATGCCGCCAGCAAATACCGGATCCGGCACGTTGGCCAGTGGCACGACCGGGCCGCTCAGAGGCGCGAGCAAAACAGTCTGATCCAGAGGGGGATTCATCAAACGGGATTCATCAGCACGTCGCATGCGCTATCTCGCTCAGTGGGTTTCGGTGACTTTGTTTAGATGACGGGGCGCATCGGGATTACGCCCACGTGCAGCGGCAAGATCTGCGGCCATGACATAAAACGGAAGAATCGCAGCAATCGGATCCAGCGCCGGATGCGCGCTCAAGAGTAGCGGCAAGTTGGCTTCCGCCACATCGTGAGGCGCGGCCAGCAATACTCGCGCGCCCCGTGCCCGCATGTCGCGCGCCAGTTGAATCAGGCCCGCCTGCTCCGGCCCGCGCGGCGCGAACACCAGCAACGGATAATCACGTTCGATCAACTCCATCGGGCCATGGCGCACTTCGGCGCTCGAAAACGCCTCAGCCTGAATACCCGAGGTTTCCTTGAACTTGAGCGCGGCCTCCTGGGCAATCGCCAGCCCAAGCCCACGGCCGATCACAATCATGCGTTCGACGTCATGCAATTCGTCCACGGCCCGCGTCCAGTCCAGTGCTCCTGCCTGGTGTAACGCTTCCGGCAGGGTTTTGAGCCCTGTGAGTAGCGCCTCGTCACCTTGCCAATGCGCCACCAGTTGAGCGGAGATCGAGAGCAGCGCTATATAGCTTTTGGTCGCCGCCACGCTCAGCTCGGGGCCCGCCAGTAACGGCAGATGCCATTCGCAAGCCTCTGCCAGCGGCGAACCGGGAGCATTCACGGCGGCGACGCTCAAGGCGCCTGCCGCGCGCAAGGCGCTCATCGTGCCAATCAGGTCCGGGCTTTTGCCCGACTGGGAAAAAGCCAGGGCAAGCTGACCCGAAACACGCAAGGGGGCTTGCTGCAGGGTCGCCACGGACATCGGCAGCGATGCCACCGGAACCCCCACGCGGCTCATGGTCAGGCTGGCGAAATAACTCGCCGCGTGGTCCGAGCTGCCGCGTGCAACCGTCAGCGCGACATAACGCGGCTGCTCAAGGAGCTTGCGCGCAAGTGCCTCCACGCGTGACATATCCGCTAACTGTGCAGCCACGACATCCGGGCAGGCCAACGCTTCATCAAGCATCTTTGACAATTGCTTCTCCTTCGACATAGGTTGCCTTCAAGGCCAGCTCACGATCCAGCACCACGCAGTCAGCCCACGCGCCACGCACAATGCGACCGCGATCTTCGATGCCAAGGTAATCAGCCGCATAACGCGAGAGACGGTTGGAAACATCCGCTAGCGGCAAGCCCAGCGAAACCAGGTTACGCAACGCCTGATCCATCGTCAGCGTGCTGCCTGCGAGCGTGCCATCGGCTAGACGGACGCCGCCCAGACATTTCGTCACGCGCTGGCTGCCCAGATGGTATTCACCGTCAGGCATGCTCGTGGCCGAGGTACTGTCAGTCACGACGTACAAACGCGGAATCGCCCGCAGCGCCGCGCGAATCGCGCCGGGATGAACGTGTAACAGGTCAGGAATGATTTCCGCGAATTCAGCATGCGCCAACGCCGCGCCCACCAATCCAGGATTGCGGTGATGCAGCGGTGACATCGCGTTAAACAGATGAGTAAAGCCGCAGGCGCCGTGTTTAAGCGCGGCCACGGCATCGTCGTAAGTGCCAAGCGAGTGTCCAAGCTGCACGCGGACACCGCGCGCCGCCATCTCTGCAATGATGTGCAGATGGCCGGAGATTTCCGGCGCCAGCGTCACCACCCGGATCGGGGCAATCGCCAGATACTTCAGCACCTCATCCAGCACGGCCGTTACGGCCGCGTCAGGTTGCGCACCGAGTTTGCCTGGATTGATATAAGGGCCTTCCAGATGCACGCCCAGCACACGTGCACCGCCCGGCGCGCGCGTGCGCACGATATCGCCGAGACCCGCAACCACGTTCATCAACTGGTCACGCGGTGCAGTCATCGTGGTAGCCAGCAGGCTTGTCGTTCCATGGCGAGCATGCGTGCGGGTGATGGTTTGAATCGCGGCGCCGGCATCCATCACGTCTGCGCCGCCGCCGCCATGCACATGCAGATCAATGAAGCCCGGCAGGATGTAAGGCGCGTCATTATCCGAAGGATCAACGCGCTCGCCCGTCAACGCCGTGATCCGGCCGTTTTTGTATTCAAGCGTGCCGTTAATCCAGCCTTCAGTGGTGAGTATGTTTCCAGTCAGCATGGGTCTCTCTGATGATGCCTGATGCGTGTGCGTGATATCTCACTCAATTGATGTACACGGTCTGATACATGCATGAGCGCGCGTATGACAGGGGGTTAGGCCGCCCACGGCATGAGCCACCCTGACAGCCATAGATATTGATAAAGATAGCCAGGAAAAGGCTCTTGAATCCTGCGGCAAACCCTGCGACGCCAATGAATGAAACATTTCCGGCAAAAAACGGAGCCCATTATATAACCAGTCAAATACCAGTTTGATGGGCTGAAGCGGACACCGGGTATTCCCCTCCAAGCCTTTACAGGCAGGCGATTCTGCTGTTTTGATTGAATTTGGCAAGAAAATTTTTTGATTTGTATTTATCGAAATTAAATGCATTTTGCATATATAAAACACTATTTAACCGATGTTGCCGCCAAATCTTCGATGCGGAACCAATATCTCGAAAATGCCACCTAGTTGCATACCACTTTAAGATAGGTTCTTATCTGCAACAGGCTCCTGCGTCATCGGACCTCACGACAAAAGATTTTACGGAGACTTACCGTTGAACCCACCCATTTCCCTAGAACAAGCGGAAGCAGTCCGGCACTTCAATCGCTTCTACACACAACATATTGGCGTGCTGCATGAGCGCCTGCAAAAAAGCCCGTTTTCGCTCACTGAAGTCCGTGTTTTACGAGAGATTGCATGTGGCCGAGCGGAAACAGCATCGGTGCTGACCCGTAATCTCGGGCTCGATAGCGGCTATCTGAGCCGCCTGCTGACCAGCTTCGAACATCGCGGCCTGATTACGCGCCGTCCATCCAGCACCGATGCCCGCCAGTCGCTGCTAGCACTCACCGATGACGGACGTGCCGCCTATGAACCGCTGGAAACGGCGGCGATCAACGAAGTCTCCGCATTACTCGCTCGCCTCACCCCCTCCTCGCAAAGCCAGTTGCTCTGTGCAATGAAAACCATTGAGCGCCTGCTCGACGATCAATTGCCGCGCGGCGATATCACCGTTCGCGCACCTCGCCCGGGAGAACTTGGCTGGATCGTGCATCGCCAGGCTCAGCTGTTTGCAGCGCAATATGCCTGCCCACAACGTTTTGAAAGCCAGCTTGCGCAAACCGTCGCGCAATTCGCCCAGAATCACGATCCAAAGCGGGAAGCCTGCCTGATCGCCTGTCAACACGATACGATCGTCGGCTCGGCGCTGGTCACGGCATACTCACCCTCCATAGCCGAAATTCGCCTGTTTTACGTCGAACCGGATATGCGCAAGGTGGGCATCGGGGCCCGGCTGCTCGAAACCTGCGCACGTTTTGCGCTCGATGCCAATTACGAGATGCTCACGTTATTCACCACGGCAACCCAGATTGACGCACAGCGGTTATGCGAACGCGCGAGCTTCGTTCCTGTCACCAAGGCTGCCGAAGCTAACGTCATCGCTGCATCCACAGAGGCAAACGCAGTTAAAACAACAAACGACGCCGGGCTGATCGAATGGCGGCGCAGTTTATAAGCCATAAAAAAAGCGCCCCGGAAATTTCGGGGCGCTTTAGCATCCGACGCGAGGTGCGGATAGGCGGATATAGGGTCTAACGGCGGGACATCGCCTGCCAGAGCCAGAAACCCAGGTTAGAACGAAGGCACCATCGAGCCCTTGAACTCAGTCCGGATAAACTGACGCACGTCTTCAGACTGGTAAGCCGCAACCAGCTTCTTCACCCAAGGTTTGTCCTTGTCCTGAGCCCGTACAGCAATCAGGTTCGCATAAGGGCTGCGAATGTCTTCGAGTGCGATGGCATCTTTTGTCGGCTCAAGCCCTGCAGCCAGTGCGAAATTGGTATTAACCACAGCAGCATCGACATCCGACAACGCGCGCGGCAACTGGGCGGCATCCAGTTCAATCAATTTGATTTTTTTGGGGTTGGCCGCGATGTCCAAAGGCGTGGCGTTATTACCTTTCGTGCCAGCCCCGGCCTTAAGCTGAATCACGCCTTGCGCCTGAAGCAGCAGCAGCGCGCGGTTTTCGTTCGATGGATCATTGGGCACGGCGATCTTCGCGCCTTGCGGCAAATCCTTCACTGTTTTCAGCTTTTTCGAATAGATGCCAATCGGTGAAATATACGTTAAGCCGGCGGTCACGAGCTTGTAGCCCCGCTGACGAACCTGGCTGTCCAGATAAGGCTGATGCTGAAAGCTGTTGGCGTTCAGATCACCGGCTTCGAGCGCGGCATTCGGCTGAATGTAATCGTTAAACTCAATGACCTTAACGTCCAGACCTTCGCGTTTCGCTACCTTTTGCACCACGGCCCAGATTTGCGCATCCGGGCCGCCAATCGTACCCACCTTGATGACCTTGTCGTCCGCCTGCGCGCCAACGCTAGTAACAAGTGCCACCGTCGCAACCACCGCGGAAAACGCTTTCAGAATATTTCTACGCTGCATGTGATTCTCGCTTTTGCCCAGTATCAGATTGGAATAAACGCCCGCGGTACAACGAGGCCGCGCAGCAAGATCGCAAATGCTCTCATACGCGTCACAAGAAGTGAAATACTGCTATCTCATATTGGTATGCCAGAACGTTAGTCGAGCAACAGCTTGAGATCGTGTACCCAAGGGGCCGGGCCCTGGCCATCGCGGGCAAAAAGACGCAATTTGCCTGCTGGATCGAATACGTAGCTCGCGGCGGTGTGATCCATGGTGTAGTTATCCGGTGTCGAGCCCGGGACTTTCGCGTAATACACGCGAAAAGCTTTGGTGATTTCGACGAGCTGGGCATGATCGGCCGGGCGCAACCCCACGAATGTCGGGTTAAACGCCTTCACGTATTGCGCCATCAGCTCAGGCGTATCCCGTGATGGATCGACCGTGACAAATAGCACCTGAACCCGCTTCGCGGCCTCCGGCCCGAGCTGCTGCAATGCTTGCGAGAGTTCGGCCAAAGTGGTTGGACAGACGTCCGGGCAATGCGTATAGCCAAAGAACAGCACCACCGCCTGCCCCTTGAAATCCGCCAGCGTGCGCATCTTGCCGCTGGTATCGGGCAACGCAAAATCTGTCCCGAATTGCACATTGCCCGTGATATCGACATTCTGGAACGCAGGCGTATCTTTGCCGCAACTGGCAACAAGAACCGCGCTGGCCAGCGTGCAGGCTGTCAGCGCAACGCGCACTGCACGTGCAAACCGGTATTTGAGCATGGTATTACGCGCCAATCAGGACGCGTGTGTAATGGTCGATCAACAGCGCGGCAAACAGCAGCGAGAGATAAACAATTGAGTAGCGAAAAAGCTTACGCGCAAGCGCATCGGAGTATTCACGGTAAATCTTCCAGGCATAGGCCAGGAAAACGGCCCCAAGCAGCACCGCCGATACCAGATACACCAAGCCGCTCATGCCCGAAATAAACGGCATGAGCGTGACCGCTAGCAAAATCACGCTATAAAGCAGGATGTGCAGCCGTGTGTATTGTTCGCCGTGGGTATTCGGCAGCATCGGCAAGCCCGAGTTTTCGTAGTCTTTACGGCGGTACAGTGCTAGCGCCCAGAAATGCGGCGGAGTCCAGACAAAAATAATCAGCACGAGAATCCACGCATCACCGGGCACGGCGCCCGTCACGGCGGCCCAGCCCAGTGCCGGCGGCATCGCACCCGACGCGCCGCCAATCACGATATTTTGTGGCGTGGCGGGTTTGAGCAGCAGTGTGTAGATGACCGCGTAGCCAACAAAAGTGGCCAGGGTCAGCCACATGGTCAGCGCGTTAGTAAAGGTATAGAGCGTCCACATGCCAAGGCCGCCCAGCACCGCGGAGAACACCAGGATCTGCACTGGGGTAATTTCTCCACGCGCGGAAGGACGCCATGCCGTGCGGCGCATCATCGCATCGACTTTCTGTTCAACCAGACAATTGATTGCAAACGCCGCGCCCGCCAGCAACCAGATACCCACCGTGCCACCGATCAGGATCGTCCACGGCACCATGCCAGGTGTCGACAAAAACATGCCGATCACGGCACAGAACACCGCAAGCTGCGTCACACGCGGCTTGGTCAGCGCAATGTATTGCGAGATGCGGCTGCCAAGGGTATGAGGGAGAGTGGTTTCCATGAGGAAGGAGAGTGCTGGCGCGGCGGCGCATCTGTCACCACATTCAAGCGGCGCGTATTAAGTGGAAATCGTGGGGCCGGGACGGCTGGAGACGATCCGAAAGTTTAGCATAACGAGCAACAGCAGCAGCAGCGCGGCCCCGCCGTTGTGGGCCACGGCAACCGGCAACGGCCACTGTAAAACGATATTCGACAAGCCCGTGACAAACTGGATCACGACAATCAGCAGCACGCCATCGGCTAGCCGCCGCAGTGAACTAAAGCGGCGCAGCTTCAATGCAAACCAGACCAGATAGGCCAAGACTACAACAGCAAAAGCGCGATGCGTCCAATGAATGGCAACCAGCGCATCCTGGGTAATCACCTCGCCATCGCCTGTCATGCCTAGTACACGCCACAAATGAAAGCCCTGTTCGAAATTCATCGGCGGAACCCAGTACCCATTGCATGTCGGGAAATCCGTACATGCCAGCACTGCGTAATTCGTGCTAACCCAGCCACCCAGCGCAATCTGCACCACCAGCAATGCCAGGGCAAGCCACGCCGCGGTTTGCCAGCGCGTGGCATCCGGGTTGGGCGTGGGGAGCGGCGTCAGACGCGCGGCTAGCCAGCCCAGCGCACCAAGCAGTGCCAGCCCCAACAGCAAATGCAAGGTCACGATGGCCGGCTGCAACTTGAGCGTCACCGTCCAGGCGCCAAATGCGCCCTGCACCAGAATCAGCAATAGCAGCCCCGTCGGCCACCAAGGCGACACATGCAGCGGCTGCCGACGCCAGCGCGCAGCCCATGCAATCACCGTCTGCGCGATGATCAGCACACCAATCGCCATCGCAAAATAACGGTGAATCATCTCGATCCATGCCTTGGTCATACTCACGGGGCCACTGGGCAGCGCCTGATGCGCCGCCGTGATCTCCGCATGCGCGACGAATGGCGATGCTGTGCCATAACAGCCGGGCCAGTCCGGGCAGCCCAGACCCGAATCAGTCAATCGGGTAAAACCGCCAAACATCACGAGGTCCAGCGTTAAAAAAGTGGTCACCCAGACCAGCTTGCGAAATTTGCTGTCGTCTGCCTTCACCCACACATACGACAGCGGCAGCAACGCAATGCATAAACCAATCAGGCCCAGTTGCAAGACAAACATCTTCTACCCTTTATCGGCTGGTTCTAACTGCTGGTTCTAACTGTCACTCACCCTCATCGACGCCATGCGTCAGTCAGCCAATGCCCGAGAACTTCAGCAGTTTCGTCACATCGACCTTGATCTTGCTGGGGTTCGGATTTTTCGGAAAACGCATCATCAGGTTGCCATTCGGGTCAACCAGATAAATGTGATCGACCATCGTCGTGCCCGCGTCATTAGGCAACCATTTTGCAATCGCAGCGGGATCGGCAATCAGCATGCCGGTATCGGGATAAGCCTCGCGGATCACATCCGGCACCTTTGCGGAATCAGTTCGCAGCCACACAGGAACCAGCCGTTCACGTTGCCCAGCCTGGGTAGCCCTGATCTGACGCATGAAATAGAGCTTGGTAACGCAAGCCTTGTCGCACGCGCTGCTATCAACCGAGATCAGCAACCAACGGCCACGGAGCGATGCCAGCCTGAGCGGTTTGCCATCATCGCCCGTCACCATCAGCGCCGGCGGAATAGGCCGCTGTGGCTCGATCAGCGTGCCGTAGCTTGAGGTCCCGCCCTTCGGCTTGAACACGTAATAGGTTAGATACGATGCGATCACGGGCGCGGCACACACCAGCGCCAGGAACAGCACCATCCAGCGGCCGCGCTTCCATGAACCTTTGCTTGTAGGCTGGCCGGGTAACGGGGCAGCCGCGGGGGAATCCGTTTTCGACGGAGGAGGAGACGAAGTGGACACAGCAAAACCTCATTGAATGCTTATCTGTTAGCGAACTCGGCCATACCGTCAGGCATAACCGCATCGGATGCAATTACGCGTCTGGGGCAGCGGACTTGCGCGCGGCACGCCTCGCCGCATAAAGACCAAAAGCCACGGCAGCGAGCGCCATGCCCCACCACTGGAACATGTAGCCATAATTGCGCTCAACCCCTGTATTGGGTGCAGGCCAGTCCCGCACCAGACCATCGTTCGTATCACTAGTTTGCTGCAGCACGAACGGCTGTAACGGCAACCCCGTTTCATTTGCGTAGGCATGAACATCGAGGTTCTGGCGAATCCGCTGATGCGCCGCCGAGCCGCCCTGTCCAAGCTCAAACGCGCGACTGGCATCGGCGCGCGCAATACCTTCGATTTCGATCTCGCCCGACGGGGTTGTATAAGGCGCGATGGTCTCACGCGCATTCATGTTGCGTGGCAGCCAGCCGCGATTGACCAGCACGTAGCCGCCCTGCTTCAACTGGAACGGCATCACCACGTAAAAACCCGGCTGATCCTGATACGGCCGGTTATCCAGATACACCACTTGACCGGATACAAACTGGCCAAGCGCACGCACCCGATGGAATTCAATCTCGTTGAGCACAAGTGGCGTTGCACCGACTGACTGTGCCGGAGCATGTTCGAACTGCGTGATGTGCGCTTGCAGTGTTTCTTTCTGATGTGCGCGATCGCGCTGCCAGAAACCCAAACGCACAGTCACGGCAACGACGAGAAGGATTAATAGCGCAGGAAGCCAGCGAATCTTCATCACGCCAGACTCATGAGGATACGGCGAACAACGGGCAGTGCGATAATCGCAGCATTGCTTTTGCGTTTCAGGGTTTCAGCCAAATCCATGCACATCCTCGTTCCCATCGCTTTCGTTCTGATCATCGCCAGCCTGTTTTCCGCGCTCTATTTCATGATGCATGACCGCGGCCGGACAAAACGCATGGTGTGGTCGCTCGCTACGCGTGTCGGCCTGTCGATTTCACTCTTCCTGTTTATCCTGTTTGCTCACTGGATGGGCTGGATTCAATCGACTGGCATTCCATACGGACGCTAAGCAGGCCGAGACGTTCAGCACGTCTCAACGTGCTGCGCGGTTTTGCCGCGACCTGAACAGCAGATCTCAAGCCAGAAGGCTGATGCCATCCGATACCAGCCGCCCCTGGAAGACAAACGCCGCCCCGACATGATCAAGGGCGGCGTAACAAACATCGCAAACATTGATGCTGCAACTCCGTCAACGCATTTAATCTTGCGCGCGAAGCCGCTCACAATCTCTGTTATAGCCAGTACACGACAACATAGAGTCCGAGCCAAACGACGTCCACGAAGTGCCAATACCATGCCGCCCCTTCGAACGCGAAATGGTGCTCGGCAGTAAAGTGCCCGCGAAGCAAGCGCACCAGCACCACCGCTAACATCGTGCCGCCAAGAAACACGTGAAAACCGTGAAACCCGGTCAGCAGGAAAAACGTTGAGCCATACACGCCGGACGCCAGCGTCAGGTTCAGTTCGTTATAGGCATGGAAATATTCGTAGCCTTGCAGGAACAAAAAGCACACGCCCAGTACTAGCGTCACGGCCAGCCAGGCAATCGAACGGCTGCGATGATTCTCGCGCAAGGCGTGGTGCGAAACCGTCAACGTTGCACCCGACGCCAGCAACAACGCCGTGTTGATCGTTGGAATGGGCCATGGCGACATCGTCTTGAAATGCGACACAAGCGCTGCTGGGCCGTCATTCGGCCAGACTGCCGTGAAATCAGGCCAAATCAGTTTGTAATCGAGACTGCCAAGCTGGTGCATCGCAATGGCACGTGCATAAAAAAGCCCGCCAAAAAAAGCAGCGAAGAGCATGACTTCGGAAAAAATAAACCAGCTCATGCTCCAGCGGTACGATTTGTCGACGCGCTTGCCGTACATGCCGCCTTCTGACTCGGCGATCGCATCGCCAAACCAGTGCCATAACGTGAAAAGAAACCACAACAACCCAAGAAAAGTCGTGATGGGTGCCCAAGTTTCGCCGTTAAGCCACGCCGCAAACGACCCGAGCATGACCACCAGGCCCACAGCCGTGCTGATCGGGTGCCGCGACGGGTGCGGTACAAAATAATAGGGGCTCTCGTTTTGAGCGCTCATTCTTGATTCTCCACTTCAGTCCAGTTGCTCCGGAATCTCCGGCTGTTTGTATCTGTCACGATGCGGGCCAACCGCATCGCTTCATGCTAATGAGCCACCCGCGTCATCGACTAACGTCAGGCAATATCAGCTGACCCCATCATGACGCTTGCCCCGCGCACCTGCCTCGTGCCTGAACACTGCGCAGATTTTTGGCGCGGCTAGAGCACACCTAACCCACGACCGCATGCACAACAAGCATCAGCACACCAATAAAAACCGCCATGCTGATCACCGCGGCAAGCACCACATGTAACGGGTTCAAATGCAACGCATCTGCCTCTAGATCGCGTCGTTTGCGCACACCAAAAAACGACCACATCACCGCTTTCATCAACTGGCCGAAACTGCCTTTCGTACCACCTTCGTCCTTGTAACCCATTGCACTCACCTTTTCCATCCTGTTATCAGACTGGATCGGCCTTCGCCACAGGCGTACCGCCCGGAACCGTCGGCGTAGGCACATTCAGTTCAAAAAACGTGTACGAGAGCGTGATCGTTTTGACATCTTTCGGCAGCTTCGGATCGACTACGAACACTACCGGCATATGTTTCGTTTCGTTCGCCGCCAGCGTTTGCTGGGTAAAACAAAAACATTCGATTTTCTTGAAAAACTCGGTTGCCTGCTTCGGCGCATAGCTTGGAATAGCCTGCGCCTGAATTGTCCGGTCCTGCTTGTTCGTCACCTGATACATCACGGTTGCAACCTCACCCGGATGAACATTCAAACTGAACTGCTCAGGTTTGAATCCAAGCGGGCCATGAGCATTCGCATCGAACTCGATTGAAATCGTGCGGCTGGTATCCACCTGGGTGTTCTTCGCCTCGCGTGCGGTCGCATCACGCTGCACCAGATTGTTGATGCCGGTGATCTGACAAATCGCCCGATACATCGGCACCAGCGCAAAACCAAAACCAAACATCAAGAATGCAACGACGATGAGCTTGAGCAGCATCGTGCGGTTAAACGAACGGCCGGTTTCAACCGGTGGTTGCTCCATCGACATTAAACTTCCTCAGCAGGCCATCAGGTCAGGCTCAAAGGCATGGTCAGGAAGACAACCACTGCCTGACAACCGCACCCATAAAAAACGCGACGACAACAACAAGCAGGATCAAACCGAGCCGCATATTGCTCGCACGAATTTCGGCTGGGCTGCGTTTTTCTTGTGGATTCCGGGTCATGCTGAATTGTCAGAGTACTTCCGAAACGAAAATTAAAGCGGCGAAAATATTGCCGCTGCAAGCGCTGGGGGCGGAATCAGACTAACAACAGAACCCAGCGCCTGCTAGCGCATTATTCAACCGTTGGCGGTGTTTCAAACGTATGGAACGGAGCCGGGCTCGGAACCGTCCACTCAAGGCCCGTGGCACCATCCCATGGCTTGTCCGCCGCTTTTTCCAGCTCACCACCGCCACGATATGCAGGCAGTGCAATGGCAAAGAGGAAGTACACCTGGGCAAGACCAAAACCAAACGCACCAATCGAGGCTACCTGGTTCCAGTCAGTAAACTGCGCGGGGTAATCGGCATAACGGCGCGGCATGCCAGCAAGACCTACGAAGTGCATCGGGAAGAAGGTGATATTGAAAAAGATCATCGACGTCCAGAAGTGAATCTTGCCGCGCGTCTCGTTGTACATCCAGCCTGTCCACTTGGGCGCCCAGTAATACCAGCCAGCGAATAGCGCAAACAGCGAACCCGCCACCAGCACATAGTGGAAGTGAGCCACCACGAAATAAGTGCCGTGATACTGGATATCGAGCGGTGCCATCGACAACATCAAGCCGGTGAAACCACCCATCGTGAACACAAACAGAAAACCAATGGCAAACAGCATAGGGGTTTCAAACGTCAACTCCCCGCGCCACATTGTCGCTACCCAGTTGAACACTTTCACGCCGGTCGGAACCGCAATCAGCATCGTCGCGTACATGAAAAATAACTGGCCTGTCACCGGCATACCGGTCGCAAACATGTGGTGCGCCCACACCATGAACGACAGAATGGCAATGGATGCCGTGGCATACACCATCGAGCTATAGCCAAACAGCTGCTTACGCGAGAATGCCGGGATCACCTGGGAAATAATCCCGAACGCCGGCAAGATCATGATGTAAACCTCGGGGTGCCCGAAGAACCAGAAAATATGCTGGTACATCACTGGATCACCGCCACCTGCCGCATTGAAAAACGACGTGCCAAAGTGGCGATCGAACAGCACCATCGTAACCGCGCCAGCCAGAACAGGCATCACCGCAATCAGCAGATAAGCCGTGATTAACCAGGTCCAGGCAAACATCGGCATCTTCATCAACGTCATGCCCGGTGCGCGCATGTTCAGAATGGTCACGACGATGTTGATCCCCCCATGATCGATGAGGCGCCCATCAGGTGGACCGCAAAAATAGCGAGATCCATGCCTGGGCCCATTTGCGTCGATAGCGGCGCATACAGGGTCCAGCCTGCGGCAGTTGCACCGCCGGGCACGAAGAACGACACGATCAACAATATGGAAGCCGTCGGCAGCAACCAGAAACTAAAATTGTTCATCCGCGCGAACGCCATGTCGGATGCGCCAATCTGAAGTGGAACCATCCAGTTGGCGAAGCCCACGAAAGCGGGCATGATCGCGCCGAACACCATGATCAGGCCGTGCATGGTGGTGAGCTGGTTGAAAAACTCCGGCCGCATGATCTGCAAACCGGGTTCAAACAGCTCAACGCGAATCATCAGTGCCATCACGCCCCCCGAGAGGAACATGATGAAAGAGAACAGCAGATACAGCGTACCTATGTCCTTGTGGTTGGTGGCAAATAGCCAGCGACGCCAGCCATGGGGTATCTCATGGGCGTGGTCGTCGTGCTCATGAGCATGGCCCGCGACTACATCGTGTCCGATAGACATGACAATCTCCTAAAACGAATGCTTTGCTGAACGTGACACGTCAGACTGCCGGGCTGATCTCAACACGCCGTGCTTCTTTTGCATCTGCGCCGCCCGTGATCGTTTCCGGTTTTTTCAAAATGATATGGTCTTCGGCAATGCCTGCCGCCTTGAGCGCATCTCTCACTGCTTCTGCACGACTCTTCGCCAACCCCGCGTTGACCTCAGCTGAACCGGTTTTATCGGTAAAGCCCGACAGCGCAAATTTGGCCTCCGGATGTGCCTTCGCATAAGCGGCAGCCGCATCGATAGCGGATGAGGCATCGGCCGGCAACATACTCTTGCCGGTTTCGAAGTAGACGCTGGCCGGCAGCGCGGCCGGTACCTGCGCGGTCGCATCAACACCCGAAGCCGCCGTTGAAGACGCGGCATCCGCTGCCGAAGCCGGAACTCCGGCCGCAGCGTCAACCGCATGAGCGCCCCCTTCAGGCAGCTTGCCATTACGGGCATCGGCCACCTGCTTCGGCTGCAGCACATCGCCCGTATGATTGCCCCAGGCGTTGCGCTGATAAGTCACAACCGAGGCGATTTCGACATCATTCAGCGATGAAGCCCATGGCGGCATAGCGCCTTTGCCATGCAGCACCAGATTGACGTGTTCAGCGAGCGGGCCGTTGGCGACCTTGCCGCCGTCAATTGCCGGGAATACCCCCAAGCCCTTGCCATTTGGCTGATGGCAGACCGCGCAAGTTGATGCATACACCTTCGCGCCACGCTCGTTCAACTCAGCCAGTGTGTAAGTTTTGTTTGGATCGTCCGCGCCAGCAGCTATTTTCTGCTTCTGGCTATCCACCCATTTTGCATAATCGTCAGCCGCCAGCACCTTGACGACCACCGGCATGAACGCATGCTCCTTGCCACACAGCTCAGTACAAAAGCCGCGATAAGTGCCCACTTTGTCTGCCTTGAACCACGTGTCGCGCACAAAACCGGGAATCGCATCCTGTTTCACGCCGAAGGCAGGCACGTACCAGGAATGGACCACGTCGTTCGCGGTGGTGATGATGCGGATTTTCTTGTCTACCGGCACCACAAGCGGGTTATCGACTTCCTGCAGGTAGGTATCGGTGATCGGCGTCTGGCCGTTGATCTCGCTACGTGGCGTGGACAGCATGGAGAGGAAACTGATGCCCTCGCCCGGACCCTTCAGGTAGTCATAGCCCCACTTCCACTGGTAACCCGTAACCTTGATGGTGAGATCGGCATTGGTTGTGTCCTTCATCGCCACGACGGTTTTCGTGGCTGGCAGCGCCATTAGCACGACGATGAGGAACGGCACAATTGTCCAGATAATTTCGACAGTTGTGCTTTCGTGAAAGTTGGCCGCCTTGTGACCTTTCGACTTGCGGTGCGCAATGATCGAATAAAACATCACGCCGAACACGCCGATGAAAATCACCGCGCAAATAATCAGCATGAATGTGTGGAGATCGTAGAGCTCCTCAGCGATTTTTGTCACCGGCGGCTGGAGATTGATCTCGTTGACGGCCGGGCCGCCAGGGCTATCGCCAATGGCCAGGGCGGCGCCAGCGAAAAGCAGACCGCTACACGCCAGCACGCCCGCGAGGGCTCGCTTGATTGTTTTCATAGCTTCCTTACCCAAAATTTCCATTCAAACCCTCGACCCCTCTGAAGGTTGCGCCTCGCTTCGGCATCAAGCGCGTGCCAGCGCAGCTAACCGCAACGCCGAAGCCACATGCGCAGCTCACTTGCAAACTGCGCGCGCCGATGCTGCGCAAGATGTCGTCCAATCACAACCGACTCGCCCCGCGAGACCAGCCGGACCGGTGTATTAGGCGATGCGCCAGATTCAACTCGAACCCAGCACGGATTGAACTCAAATTGCGTACACAGATCCGCACTGACCTGCTCGATCACGAGCCGGTTCTCGAAGAGCCGGATACGCTCGTAATCGACAGCATGACGCGCATACACAACAAAAGCGGCACCCACCGCCAGCAATTCAATACCGGTGAACGGCAACACCAGCCACGCGCCGCACAAAACCAGCAGCAAAGCAATTACTAGCGAGAACAACGCAAGCGATACATAAAAATAAACAAACTGCCTCGGCGAAGCCGAACAGTTACGCTTCATGAGCCAGTCTTTCAAAACCGGCTCCGAGCCTGAAGATGCCAGATCAGTTGCGCCCAACGCGACTCTCCTGCGAACCACCGTTCAGTGCCCTGTTCAGTGCCCTGAAACGCTTGTGACACCTGATCCTGCCGCCTCAGGCTGTGGGGGAACCCCAGGCGGCAAACTGACGCATTATAGGCGCGTTCCATATCATCCACAAGCAATGTACCTTTCCGCCGCAAGCCACACGGGACAAGCCTCTGCGCCTTTTTGACCGGTCATTTTAAGCAGTTTTCTTCTCATAATTCCAGGCATAACAGATCAGTACTTTACGGCGTCAGCGATTCTTGAGCGGTCCACGTCCAATCTCGTCGAGACGCACAATGCCATGCCCTTCAGGCGTCGTGCGCGGCACGGCTTTCCATGCATGTCCGTAGATGACTTCGAAGGTCAGCGCGATGCTACCATCCGCGCCCCGCCTGGCTTCCAGGGCTGCCAGCAATGCCCGGTACTGGCTGCGGCCCATCAAACCCACCGCGCCACGCGACCACGGATAAGCGCCCCAACGGCGCACATCCGCTAGCAGCGATTGCGGTGACTGATACGTCACCGTCAACCTCTCCTGATCCATCACAGGTATCTCAAAACCATTTTCGACCAGCATGTCCCCCAGATCATGCATATCGACAAAATCGATCACATGCGCGCGTGGCCCATCGTCGCGCGAGGCATCAAGCTGCGCGTACACACTACGCAATTCCTTGAGCGTGTCTGGGCCAAACGTACTGAACATCAGCAAGCCGTTGACTTTCAACGCACGCTGCCATTGCGCAAATATGAGGTTGGGGCGCGAATGCCAATGCAACGCCAGGTTAGACCAGATCAACTCGAACGCGCCTGCAGCAAACGGCAAGGCTGAAAAATCGGATTGCACCAGCCGCGATCCTCGCTTGCCAAGCAAATTGCCCAACGCATTCGGCAGCAGGCGCGACCAGCGTGTATCCGGCTCGTCCTGGCGACACGCCCGTGCCAGCATCGCCCACGACAAGTCCACACCGCATACCAGGGCTTCAGAAAACCGTTCGCGCAATTGTGGCAAGTCGTCACCCGGGCCACAGCCCGCATCGAGCACGTGAGCCGGATTGATCTTGATGTAATCGAGACGCTCGCGCATGCGCTGCGAAATTTCGCGCGGCAAGAATGCAACGTCATCAAAGTGAGCCGCACGGCGCTCGAAAATGCGTTGTAAATGCCGGACATCATTGGCCGGACGGGTAGCGTCGGGAGGTAACGGGGGCATGGTCATTCTGCAGGCGAGGACCGCGAAGTATACTCGTTCGCTTGCCGTTCATTCGGCACCGCCCACCGTCACCGCCCACCCCGACACCTGTGTTCCCGATGCTTCCCCTGTTATTCACGACGCAAGCCAGACGCGCCGCCAACGGGTGGGGTGCCGGCTGGCCGCATCTGCTGCAAGCCCTGCTGCCCAACCTGTGCGCGCTTTGCGGCAATTTGTCGCGCGCCACGTTATGCCCGGGTTGCGCTGAGGCGTACTGGAACGAATCCCGTGTGCGCTGCACCCTATGCGCCATCCCCATTGCGGCAGGGCGCGCGCAATATAACGCCGGCATTCGCACGAACAATCCGCCGCAGGCATGCCCAACACGCTACCGTTGCGCCGATTGCATCGGTACACCCCGCCCTTTCGACGCTACCCTCACGCTGGGCGACTACCGCGCGCCACTTGATGCGCTGGCGCTCGGCCTGAAATTCCGCGCGCGTCTGAATCTGGCACGCGTCTTTGCTGAACAGCTCGCCGATGCCGTGCTTAATTTACCTGGCCCGCCCCAGCCATTTGATGTCATTGCCCCCGTCCCACTCTCAGCCAGGCGGCTCGCCGAACGCGGTTACAACCAGGCCTGGGAAATTGCACGGCCGCTGGCACGCAAGCTGCGAGTCCCAGGCCATGCAACACTGCTCCGGCGCGTCGTGCATACCGCGCCGCAAGCACGGCTCGATCTTGAGGCACGGCGGCGCAACGTAAGCCAGGCCTTCGTCGTGGCAAAACCCGTGCGCAACCTGCACGTCGCACTAGTCGACGACGTGATGACCACCGGCGCCACGCTTGAAGCACTCGCTCGCACACTCAAGAGTGCCGGGGCACGGCGCGTGACCAATCTCGTTGCACTACGCACCCCGAAAAACTAGTTCCTACCTGACCCCGATCCAGATCATGTTCAATGTTGTTCTCGTCGAACCCGAAATTCCGCCCAATACGGGCAATGTGATTCGCCTGTGTGCCAATACCGGTGTGCGCCTGCATTTGATCGAACCGCTCGGGTTTCCTCTTGACGACACCAAACTGCGCCGCGCGGGGCTCGACTATCACGAATATGCACAAATGAAAGTGCATGCTAGCTGGGACGATTTCATGACGGCGGAGATGCCCGAACCCGCGCGCATGTTCGCCTTTACGACCCGTGGGGCGGGACGCTTTCACTCACGCGCTTTCTTGCCTGGCGACTGGTTTATTTTTGGAGCGGAAACGCGCGGGCTATCTGACGCAGTGCTGGGCCAGTTCAATGAAGAGCAACGGGTCCGCCTGCCCATGCGGCCAGACAATCGCAGTTTGAACCTGTCGAACACGGTGGCCGTGGTGGTGTTTGAGGCGTGGCGTCAGACGGGTTTCGCGGGCGGAATCTGAGCCCCGGCTAACGCCAGCGTAAAAACAAAAAACCGCAGGAAGAAAGCGCGCGGCTAACAGCGCGCGGCTATTCAGCTCGCGCATCGCGGCGCAGCAAAGCGCTAACCGCATCACGAGGCGCTACGCCATCAAAGAGCACGGCGCATACGGCCTGCGTAATAGGCATCTCGATCGCATGCGCACGGGCCAGCGCGAGCACCGCCTGGGCGCAGCGCACGCCTTCGGCAACGTGACCGAGCGCCGCAAGAACCTCCGCGAGCGAACGCCCCGTGGCAAGCTGCACGCCCACTGTCCGGTTGCGTGACAAATCGCCGGTCGCGGTCAGAATCAAATCGCCCAGGCCCGTGAGCCCGGTGAAGGTTTCAGCGCGGCCGCCAAGCGTCACGCCAAGCCGCGACATTTCAGCCAGCCCGCGCGTGATCAACGCAGCACGCGCATTGAGCCCTAACCCCAAGCCATCCGAAATACCCGTCGCTATCGCCAGCACGTTCTTTACCGCGCCGCCTACTTCAACGCCAACCACATCATCACCGGTGTAAATGCGCATCGCATCATGATGAAACGCTGCCACGGTTCGCTCGCGGCATGCCGCCGACACGCTTGCGACAGTCAACGCCACCGGCAAACCCAACGCTGCCTCGCGGGCAAAGCTTGGCCCCGACAGCGCGCCGTTACTGCCATGCCCAGGCAGCTCAGCGGCAACCACCTGATGCGGCAACATCGAACTATCCGCTTCGAAACCCTTGCACAGCCAGATGAGATTGCACGGAACCCGCGCCGTATCACGCATGGCCTGACACAGCCCACGCAAACCGGCTACAGGAGCCGCGATCACACATAGCGCCTCAGCAGCCTGCGCGTGATCGAGCGCATTAGACAAAACCGTTTCGTAGCGGAGACTGGCGGGCAGCATAACGCCCGCGAGATAGCGGGCGTTTTCGTGACGCTGCTGCAAACTGGCAACGAGCGCGCTATCGCGCGCCCATAGCACCGTGTCGTGACGTTTGGCCAGGTGACCTGCGAGCGCGGTGCCCCACGCCCCGGCGCCAAGAACGGTGACCTTCATGCGCGACGCCTAGTGCGTCACGCCATTCTGGCTGGCACCTTCATTCTGGCTGCCGATCTGCGCCAAACGTTGTTCGTAAAGCGCCTGGAAGTTGATCTCGGCGAGGTGAATCGGAGGGAAACCCGCGCGGCTAATTGCATCCGCAATGTTCGAACGCAGGTACGGGAAGAGAATAGTCGGGCAAGCAATGCCGATCAGCGGATCAATCTGTTCTTCAGGAATATTCCGAATATCGAAAATGCCTGCTTGCTTGGCTTCGATCAAAAAAGCCACCTTGTCTAGCACCTTGGCCGTCACCGTGCCCGTGACGAGCACTTCGAACACGCTCTCAGCGAGACGCTCAGCCTTGACATCGACCTCGACTTCGACCGATGGCATTTCCTGTTCGAGAAATATGGCGGGTGAATTAGGCTGCTCAAGCGACATATCCTTGAGATAGATACGCTGAATATTGAAAAACGGCTGATTGTTCTCGTCAGACATAGCTGGAAACTCCCTGAATGTGTTTGTGTTCGTTGTAGCGGGCCAAGCCCGGATGGTCCGGCAAGAACCCGAAATATATACGATGCACACCACCGTTCATGCGGAACGGCAGCGGGCATCACAGTGGCGCATCGGGATAAAAACTCAGACCGCTTCGAGCAAAGGCATCAGCCCGCCCGCGCGGTCGAGAGCCGAAAGATCGTCGTAGCCGCCCACGTGGGTTTCGCCAATAAACACCTGCGGTACCGTGCGGCGGCCTGTGCGGGCCATCATTTCCTCACGGCGGGCAGGGTCCTTGTCGATAAGGACTTTTTCAACGTGTTCGACGCCGCGCGACTTTAAAAGACGTTCGGCCATCTGGCAATACGGGCACACCTGGGTGCTGTACATCGTTACCTTGTTCACTTTGCAGTTCCTTGTTTCACGACAGGCATACCCGCTTGCTGCCAGGCTTTCATTCCGCCTTCAAGCACCTGAACTTCAGCGTAACCCGCCTCGCGCACCGTGCCGGCTGCCCGGGACGACTGCTGGCCACTCTGGCACACCAGCAAAATCGGCGTGCTTTTGTTTTTCACAAGCGAGGGGATTTTTGCCTGTAACTCATCCAGTTCGAGATGCCGTGCCGCCGGCAAGTGGCCCGTAGCGAAATCTGCGGCAGGCCGCAGATCAAGCACCGTGGCATTACGCCGGTTGATCAGTTGCGTGGCGTCGGCTACCGAGAGCCCCCCGCGGCGGCGCAACGTCGGCCACAACAGCAACCCTCCGGAGATGAGGATAATTGCAATGAGTACAAGGTTTGTGTAATCAGTGAAAAACTTCACGGAAAATCCGCCGAAAAAAGAGAAATCGGAAAGGCAATCCCGCCATTATAAAATAACCGCCTCATGCGATGGACATCGCCCACTGGGCTAGCATCGTCGCGCTCCGTATCACAAGCTTCCTCACCGCTTCCTTACTACCGGCCACCATCCCATGTACAAACTCGTTCTCATCCGCCACGGCGAATCAACGTGGAACAAGGAAAACCGCTTCACTGGCTGGGTTGACGTCGACCTGACCGAGCAGGGCAACCATGAAGCGCGGCAGGCTGGCGTACTGCTGAAAGCCTCGGGTTATACCTTCGATATCGCCTACACCTCGGTACTCAAGCGGGCAATCCGCACGTTGTGGCACGTGCAAGACCAGATGGACCAGATGTATCTGCCGGTCGTCCATTCATGGCGCCTCAACGAACGTCACTATGGCGCACTATCGGGCCTGAACAAAGCTGAAACCGCGGCGAAATACGGTGATGAACAGGTTCTGGTCTGGCGTCGCAGCTATGACACGCCACCGCCCGCGCTTGATCCCTCCGATGAGCGCACCGCCTTTAACGACCCCCGCTACACCAGGGTGCCACGCGCCGAGTTGCCGCTCACCGAATGCCTGAAAGATACGGTGGCTCGCGTGCTGCCAATCTGGAACGAGTCCATCGCACCAACCATCAAATCCGGCCGTAAAGTGCTCATCGCCGCGCACGGCAACTCGTTGCGGGCGCTGATCAAATACCTGGATGGGATCTCCGACAGCGATATCGTCGGGCTGAACATTCCGAACGGCGTGCCGCTGGTCTATGAACTCGACGAAAACCTGAAGCCGCTGCGCCACTATTACCTCGGGGATCCGGCTGCCATCGCCCAAGCACAAGCCGCTGTGGCGAGCCAGGGCAAGGCGGGCTAACCACCATAGAAGCTGGATCCGCCGCACCGGGGGCTGTATGGCCAACCTCCACGCCGAATTGCAGCCCCTGCGCCCGCTTTAGCGCTTTTGACGCCCCCCGCAACCCGGCAAGTACCCGGCCCTAAATTTCTTCACAGCAGCCCGGCTTATCTCAAGAACCTGCCTCACACCACGCGGGCGAAGCCGGACTGCCGCCCGACACACTCGTGCCACGGGTGTGCAGTTATACTTGTCCGTCTTTTCTCTCCTGACGCTGACACGCGCCTCCGACCGCACCAGAATTTATGCGAAAGAACCTGAAAAATATCGGCCTGATCGCTGCGGGCCTAGCCACTGGCGTATTTGCCACGCTGCAAATTTCCGCCTCGGCCCAGCAACCCGCCGCCGCGCCACTGCCGCTTGAACAATTGCGGCTTTTTGCCGAAGTTTTCGGGCAAATCAAACATGAATACGTCGAACCGGTCGACGATAAAAAATTGCTGACATCCGCGATCAAAGGCATGGTTTCCAGCCTTGATCCACATTCGTCCTATCTTGATAAAACCGATTACCAGGAACTTCAGGAGCAGACCAAAGGTCGCTTCGCGGGCCTCGGGATCGAAATCACCCAGGAAGACGGGCTGATCAAGGTCATCTCGCCCATCGAAGACACCCCTGCATTTCGCGCGGGCATCCGCTCGGGCGACCTGATCACCCGGATCAACGACAAACCCGTGCGCGGCATGACGCTCGACAAATCCGTCAAGCAAATGCGCGGCGAGCCGGGCACCAAGGTCACGCTGACCATCTTCCGCAAAACCGACGACCGCACCTTCCCGCTGACAGTCACGCGCGCCATCATCAAGGTGCAAAGCGTCAAGACGAAGATGCCGGCGCCGGGTTATGCCTACGTCCGCATCACCAGCTTCCAGGAGCGCACCACGCCGGATCTCGCGGCCAAGCTGGAAGACATCGCCCGCCAGCAGCCCAACCTGAAAGGCCTCGTGCTCGATCTGCGCAATAACGGCGGCGGTCTGTTGCAAAGCGCGGTTGGCGTTGCAGGCGCATTCTTGCCGCCGGATTCGATCGTCGTTTCCACGAATGGCCAGATGCCGGATTCGAAGCAGATCTACCGCGACACTTACGAGAACTACCGCCTGCCGTCGTTCAACGGTGACCCGCTTAAAAACCTGCCATCGATCTTCAAAACCGTGCCGATCGTGGTGTTGACCAACGCGTATTCGGCTTCGGCATCTGAAATTGTCGCGGGTGCGCTGCAAGACCAGCATCGCGCGCTGATTCTTGGTAAAACGACGTTCGGCAAGGGGTCGGTGCAAACAGTGCGGCCCATGACCGCCAACACTGCGCTGCGTCTCACCACGGCGTACTACTACACGCCAAGCGGACGTTCGATTCAAAACAAGGGAATTCGTCCAGATATCGCCATTGATCAATTCGCGGAAGGCGATCCGGATGATGCGCTGGTCACACGTGAGGTCGATTATTCGAACCACCTGGCGAACACGCAGGATCCGAACGAGAAAAAAGAGCAGGAGCAACGCGAACAGGAACGCATGGACCAATTGCGGCTTCTCGAAGAGCAAAACGACAAAAAAACGCCCGAACAGCGCCAGAAAGATCGTGAGCGCAAACCTGTCGAATTTGGCTCCGCCGACGATTTCATGCTGCAACAGGCGTTGAACAAGCTCGAAGGCAAGCCCGTTCAGGAATCGAAGTCCGTGACCGAGCGCCGCCTCGCGCAGAACAAACCGGCTCAATCCGCTTCGGCGCCAGTGGCAACCACACCGGCTACGGCTTCAGGCGCTTCGGCGGTCGAGCCTGCTTCAGCGGCCGTGCCTGCATCGGCACCTGAAGCCGCGGCTAAACCGGCTGGCGCTTCGGCTGCCAAGCCTGCTTCAGCGGCCGTGCCTGCATCGGCGCCTGAAGCCGCGGCTAAACCGGCTGGCGCTTCGGCTGCAAAGCCTGCTTCAGCGGCCGCGCCTGCATCGGCGCCTGAAGCCGCGGCTAAACCGGCTGGCGTTTCGGCTGCCAAGCCTGCTTCAGCGGCCGCGCCTGCATCGGCACCTGAAGCCGCGGCTAAGCCCGATGGCGCTTCGGCCGCGCCAGCGGTGCCGGCTTCACAGCCTGTCAAGCAAGACTAGTCCGTCTGTTCGTTTGACCGGTCTTCGCGGCGCACGCCGCGAAGACCACCCCCTCCCGCCCCGCCTGACTCTCCAGCCCGCTCGCGCCCCGCGATGAACGACGCTCAACTCCTTCGCTACTCACGCCATATCCTCGTCGATGAACTCGGTATCGAGGCGCAGCAGCGCTTTCTCGATGCGCATGTGCTGCTCATCGGAGCCGGTGGTCTGGGTTCTCCAGCCGCGATGTACCTTGCGGCAGCGGGCGTTGGCACCCTGACGCTGGCCGATGCCGATACCGTCGATCTGACCAATTTGCAGCGTCAGATCCTCCACGTGACGGCGTCAGTAGGACAGCCGAAAGTCGAATCGGGACGTGCCATGCTCGCGGCGTTAAACCCCGACGTGCAAGTGCATGCCATCGCCCAGCAGGTGGATGACGCATGGCTCGCCAGAGCCGTGCCGCACGCCACCGTCGTGCTCGATTGCACCGATAACTTCGCCACCCGCCACGCGATCAACCGGGCTTGCGTCACGCATCGGGTACCACTCGTGTCAGGTGCCGCGCTGCGCTTCGACGGCCAGATCAGCACCTTCGATTTTCGTGACGAAGCCTCGCCTTGCTACGCGTGTATTTTTCCGGAAGATCAGCCGTTTGAGGAAACCGCCTGTTCGACGATGGGCGTGTTCGCCCCGACAGTTGGCATCATCGGGGCGATGCAGGCTGCTGAAGCGCTGCGGGTGATTGCAGGGATTGGCAAGCCCCTGACAGGGCGTCTGATGATGCTCGATTCGCTGCACATGGAATGGACAACGATGCGCATCGCCCGTCAGCCGGATTGTCCGGTGTGTGGCTGCCAGCAGCCGGTTGCTACAGACAGCAATGCGGACAACAAGAACAGGACGGACAACAACACGGATAGCCCACCCGGCTAGCCCGCTTGGGCAACGCGTTTTAGCGCGGCTTGCACTTCTTCGGGCTCGAACGAGGCCAGCACATCCGCTACCGGTTTTTCCAGCGTTTTCAGGTGAGCGCGCAACACTTCCTGCTTCACCGTCAACAACTGGCTCGGGTGCATCGAAAACTCGGTCAGCCCCATCCCCAGTAGCAAACGGGTCAACGCTGGATCCCCCGCCATCTCGCCACACACCGATACCGGCACGCCTGCCCGCTTCGCCTCGCGCAGCGTAAAACCAATCAGATGCAGCACAGCCGGATGCAAGGGATCGTACAGATGCGCCACTGCGTTATCCGCACGGTCAATTGCGAGCGTGTACTGAATCAGGTCGTTCGTGCCAATCGAGAGAAAATCGAGCCGCTTCAGGAATAACGGCAAAGCAATCGCCGCGGCCGGAATCTCGATCATCGCGCCCACCCGCACATTCGGGTCATAGATCAGACCCGCGTCATCAAGCTGACGTTTGGCTTCCCGGATCAAATCGAGCGTCTGGTCGATCTCGCGCGCGTGCGCGAGCATCGGAATCAGAATCTTTACCGGACCAAACGCCGAAGCACGCAAAATCGCCCGCAGTTGGGTCAGGAACATCTGCGGCTCGGACAAGCTCCAGCGAATCGCTCTCAGCCCAAGTGCCGGGTTCATTGTGGTTTCATGGTCATCGCTGCCCATCGAGTCGAGCGGTTTGTCCGCGCCCACGTCGATAGTGCGAATCGTCACCGGCAACCCATTCATCAGTTCGACAGCGCGGCGATACGCATCGAATTGCTCTTCTTCCTGCGGCAACTGGTGCTTGTGATTCATGAAGAGGAATTCGGTACGGAAGAGGCCAATCCCACTCGCACCGGCATCGACTGCCGCACGTGCATCCTCGGGCAGCTCGATGTTCGCGCACAACTCGATGCGCGTGCCGCACAGCGTTTGCGTCGGCGAAAACTTCAGCCGCTGCAGCTTGCGCTGCTCAAGCGCTTTCTCGCTTTGGCGGTACGAATATTCTTCAAGCACGATCGGCGCGGGATCGACAATCACGATGCCGTAATCGCCATCCACAATGATCAGGTCATCCTGGCGAATCAGCGCACTCGCCTGCTGCACCCCCACGGCCGCCGGAATGCCAAGGCTGCGCGCGACAATCGCCGTGTGCGAAGTGCGCCCGCCCAGATCCGTGACAAAACCCTGAAAAGTTTGCGTCTTGAACTGCATCATGTCGGCGGGCGCGATGTCATGAGCCACGACGATCATCTCGTCGCAGGCCCCGTGGATACCACCCGTCAATGCCGTCGAGGCCCCCGCCAGCGCCTTGAGCACCCGTTCGACGACCTGCTCGATGTCGGCTTTGCGCTCGCGCAGGTACTCATCTTCGATATCGTCGAAATGGCGCGACAAGCGCTCCAGTTGCTCGGTCAACGCCCATTCGACGTTGTAGCGGCGGGTGCGAATCAGATCGATCGTTTCCTGGACGAGCATCGCATCGTTCAGGATCATGCTGTGAACGTTGAGGAACGCGCCCATTTCGCTCGGAGCGTCGGCAGCAAGATCCGAGCGCAGCATGTCGAGTTCGTGATGCACCCGGCTCTGAGCTACACGAAACCGCTCAATCTCAGCGTCGATCTGGCTTAGTTCAATCAGATAATGGTCAACATCGAGCGCCGCAGGGGCGATCAGATAGGCACGCCCAATGGCGATGCCGCGTGATACGGGAATTCCATGCAGCGTGAACGACACACGCGCCTCCTCTCGTTATGCATTGCGCAATGCTACGACAATCCGCAGCAGTCGCTTCAGACTCTGTACCCCGGGATTAATTCCCTTTTGCAAATACGATCTCTCGATGTTGTCGCGGGAATCCGCTAGCGGCCCGCTGGAGGGTGAACGCCTAGCCTGCCAGCCAATGATGATGCTTTTGTGTCAACGCATGCGCCGCAACGCATGCGCCGTATTGTGACCCTCTAAAAAAACGCCGCGATTTTATCCGCGGCGTTTCGACACACATTAACGTCCCCGCAAGCCTCACTGGCCTTCGCCAAACTTGTCGGCAATCAGTTGGAGCAACGCGGCCATCGCCTGTTCTTCGTCTTCGCCTTCGGTTTCGATTAACACTGTGCTGCCGATACCTGCGGCCAGCATCATCACGCCCATGATGCTTTTGGCGTTGATGCGGCGGCCGTTGCGGCTCATCCAGATTTCCGCCTGAAAACTGCCCGCGAGTTGCGTCAGTTTGGCTGAGGCACGTGCGTGCAGCCCCAGCTTGTTCACGATGGTTGTTTCCTGTTGCAGCATGTAAAGATCCAGAACGCAGGTAAAAATTAAAAATAAATGGAGCAGCCAGGCGAGAAGCTCAAGCGGGATGCTTAGGCAAAACATTAGGCAAAACCTTAGGCAAAACCTTAGACAGAATACTCAGGCCCTGTCCGCGAGCTTCAACACGCTAGCCCGATGAACGGGTTGCATCTGACGCTGTGCCTGGGCCGCTAAAACAACCCTCCGGCCCAGCAGGTTGTGGCGTGCCAGGCGCAATCGCGTGAATGCCTTTGGTCGCACCAGCCAGTGCTTTGTCGACAAGCGTGTCGAGCGGCGTAGTGCGATAGCAGACCGCGCGCAGCAGCATCGGCAGATTGACCCCAGCCAGCACCCGTACCTGAGGCAAGGAAGCCAGCCGTCCCGCAATGTTCGAAGGCGTCGCCCCAAACATATCGGTCAGCACCAGCGCGCCATTGTCCTCCTTGAGCCGCTCGATCTCAGCGTGCGCAAACGCGACAATCTTGACGGGATCGCTATCGGGCAAAACGTCGATCACGCCAATGCGGGCGGGTAAGCCGCCGTAAATGTGGGCAATGCACTCCCTTAACGCCGTAGCAAAGGGAGCGTGCGCAATGATCAGAATGCCTGCCATATCAGCCTTGCTGCCAAAAAATCGTCCTGAAGCTCAAGATTGTAACAGGCCTGTTTGCCTATTTTTACGGCAGAAATATCCCGAAAATGCTTGCCAGACGGACTTCCGCCCATGCCGGTGGCATGCGTCACGAGTCTGTTTCAGCCAACCGCGCCTTCCAGTGCATCGATAAACATCGCCGCCACATCAAACCCCGTTTGCTCCATGATTTCGCGGAAACACGTCGGGCTCGTCACATTCACCTCTGTCAGCCAGTCGCCAATCGCATCGAGCCCCACCAGCAGCAAGCCCCGTGCAGCCAGCACCGGCGCGAGCGTCGCGGCAATTTCCTGATCGCGCGCGGTCAGCGGCTGCGCCCGTCCCAGACCGCCCGCCGCCAGATTGCCACGGACCTCGTTGCCCTGCGGAATACGCGCCAGCGAATACGGCACAGGCTGGCCGCCAATGAGCAAAATGCGTTTGTCACCCAACTGGATCTCAGGAATAAACTTTTGCGCCATCACCGAACGAGCCCCATCCTGGCTCAGCATTTCGATAATCGACCCGAGATTCATGCCGTCCGCCTTGACGCGGAATACCCCCATACCACCCATGCCATCGAGCGGTTTCAGGATGATGTCGCCCTGTTCCGCATGAAAGGCGCGCAAGCGCGCGGCATCACGCGTGACGAGCGTCGGGGCCACGAACTGGGGAAACTCGCCGATCGCCAGCTTTTCCGAGTGATCGCGGATGGCTTGCGGCTTGTTGAAAACGCGCGCGCCCTGATTGCGTTCAGCCAGGTCGAGCAGCCAGGTCGCGGTGACATATTCCATGTCGAACGGCGGGTCCTTGCGCATCAGTACCGCGCTGAAGTCTTTTAGCGAGCGGGGCGCGGCAGCCTGCGCCACGAACCATGGTGAGCGCCGGGCATCGGCCGGATTGCCCGTGATCGTGAAACGCCGCACATTGGCTTCGACATCGCCTCCGGTCCAGGCCAGATGAGCGGGTTCGCACGCATGCAATGTGTAGCCGCGGCGTGCCGCCTCGGCCATCATCGCGTAGGTTGAATCCTTGTAAATCTGGAAACGCTCCAGCGGATCCGCGACAAAAAGAATGTCCATAAAATTCCTGATAAATCCGGACGGGGCGCCCGTTGCGCACTGACAAAAGACAAAACGGTTCGCCCGACGGCCAGGATCAAACGTAAAGAATCAAACCTGGATCGCCTCTGGATCGGTTTTTTCCAGCTCGACCGATGCCGCCAGCAGCCCGAGACGCGCCACCACGCCATACATATAAAAGCGGTTCGGTGGCGCGGCGCCAGGTTTGGCGTGCGCATCGGGCAACGCCGTATGCTCAAAACCAAGCGGCACAAAATGCATGCCCGGCACGTTGAGATTCTGGTCGCGCTCGCGGCGGCCGTGGACCCGATAAAAACCACCCACCACATAGCGGTCGATCATGTACACCACCGGCTCCGCCACTTCCTCGCCCACCTGCTCGAACGTATGCACGCCTTCTTGCACGATCACGTCATGCACTTCGAGCCCATCCTTGGATGCGGCCAGTTTGGTGCGATCACGCCGCTTCAGCGCGGCGACTTCGGCGGCGTCATACACCGTCATCACCCCCTTGCCGTCAGTCCCGGCATCGGGCTTGATGACGACATAAGGTTTTTCGTCGATGCCGTATTCGCGGTACTTTTTCGCCACCTTTTTCAGCACGCCATCGATCGCCTCGGCTAGCGCGGCTTCGCCCGTGCGTGCTTCGAAGTCAACGCCCTCAACGCGGGCGAAGTATGGATTGATCATCCAGGGATCGATTTCGACCATCTTGGCGAATTTTTTCGCCACCTCGTCATAGCAGGAAAAATGCGTCGATTTGCGCCGTACGGCCCAGCCTGCGTGCAGGGGCGGCAGCAGATACTGCTCATGCAAGTTTTCGAGCACTAGCGGAATGCCACCCGACAAATCGTTGTTCAGCAAAATCGAACAGGGATCGAAATTTTTCAGCCCCAGCCGGCGCGGCGAGCGTTCAAGCGGCTCAAGTACCAGTTTTTGTCCGTCAGGCAGCTCGATCTCAACGGGATGCATCATGCCTTCGTCAAGCGCGCCGAAACGCACGTTCAAACCTGCCTGACGCATGATGAGCGCAAGGCGCGCCATATTCTCGAGATACGCCGGATTGCGCGTATCGCGGCGTTCAGGAATGAGCAGGAGGTTTTTCGCGTCGGGGCAGATTTTTTCGATGGATGCCATCGCGGCTTGCACCGCCAGGGGCAAAACCTCGGCGGGCAACTGATTGAACGCGCCCGGAAACAGGTTGGTATCAACCGGCGCGAGCTTGAAACCCGCGTTGCGTAAATCAACCGAACAATAAAACGGCGGCGTGTGCTCCTGCCATTCGAGACGAAACCAGCGTTCGATGGCCGGCGTGGCGTCGAGGATCTTGCGCTCGAGATCGAGCAGCGGGCCATTCAAGGCCGTAACCAGGTGGGGAACCATTGATCACTCGCAAACTGGAGAAGGGCGATTGTAGAGCAATTGCCTCATCCACTTGGGGCCGCTTTTCCCATTCGCAAGCGCACTGCCCGTGGAAAGGCCTGCTTCATCGCGTGGACACACGGGGGCATGAGTGGTTGACCGAATGGCAAAAAAGAGCCCCGGGCCTGCAATCGCACAGGCACCGGGGCACAGGACAAAATAAGGAATGAGGCGATTACATCCGTTCAAACAGCGTTTTTATTTCAATTCCCAGGGCAGTCCTCCAGATAGACCCAAGGGGCGCCAAAAGGCGCGGAGTTACGGTCTGGAGACAAGTTGATGTTATAAAAATTCTGTTGGTATATTTTTCCCTTGTATGCCACTTTTTCTCCGTATGTTTCGTACGCTTTTTTGGCGTCCCACTCGGCCACGTCGCCGCACGATTCCGGACGGGGTGCCGCAGGATTCGCCTCGACGCTAACCGGCAAGCTGGTGGCAGACAGGCCCGCGGCATTGGTCACAACCACCTTGAAGTTAAAAATCGTGAATTTGGACACGGCAGGAATACGCACCATCGCCCGCGCCTGGTCACTACCGTCGATCGACAGCGCAGGCAGGCCGCTGTACTGGCTCCATTCATAGCTCAATGCCCCACCCGAGGCATCACTCGACCCAGATGCATCCAGCATGACCAGCGCGCTGCCCGTCACCTTGCTGGGTGATGCCGAGGCAACAACTGACGGCAGCGAAGAAGGATTCGCCTCGACGCTAATCGGCAGGCTGGCGGCAGACAGGCCCGCGGCATTGGTCACAACCACTTTGAAGACGAAAACCGTGGGCTTGGACACGGCAGGAATACGCACCATCGCCCGCGCCTGGTCACTACCGTCGATCGACAGCGCAGGCAAGCCGCTGTACTGGCTCCACTCATAGCGCAATGCCCCGCCAGAGGCATCGCTCGACCTGGATGCATCCAGCATGACCAGCGTGCTGCCGCTCACCTCGCTGGGTGATGCCGAGGCAATAACTGACGGCGGTGAAATTTGTTCAGGCGGCGGATAAAAAGCGGCAACATATTCGCGCCGCTCTTCCAGGCGACGTACGGCATCTTCGTACTTCTTCGTTCCCATCGCGTAACCGCCATATACCAGGTTGGGATTTGACCAATACCTCAGACCTGGACAGCCTCCGGGGCAGCTATAGGCCATCGTCGTGTGCCAATGATCCTGGTTGGGGCCTTGCAGCTGCTGAAAACCATGGGAGTAAACCACCCAGGGCGGTCTGCCCGGATCTAGCGGCTGGTTCGGATCTCCATCGTTCTCGTGAAGCAATCCCATGTTATGGCCCATCTCGTGAGCAAAAATGCCGGTCCCCGTTGCCATTGAATCCGCGACCAGGGAAAAAGCATTTTCTTTGCTGGCGTTAGTGAAGCTAACCCCCGTGATCCCGCCCTGGTAGGTCGTCAGCAAAACCACCAGATCGGCTCTCTTTGCTTCACGTAACTCGTGCACGGGCTTGCCAAGTTGCGGATCGTCAGGCTCTTCCATCTTGTACAGCATGTCGAACAATGACCCGGTCTCGTTGTAGTTGAGATGTACGACTCCCGCATTTTCGAAGGTAATCGCAACATGGCTATTCACATTCGTGACATTGGCCTCTTTAAATGCCAGCGCAACCAGCCCGTCAATATCGGCCCATCTTGGACGAACCTGATTGGTGATCGCCACCATTACACGAATCGTGCTGTGCGATGAATTCCGCAAATTACGCGGCAAGATTTCTGGATTATCCCGTGTGTGTACCGGTGCCTTAACCCAGTCGACCTCATCATGCGGCTTCGTCAGTTCGGGCCGCTTGTAAATCACATGCTGTCCATCCCCGACAGGCATGACCTGGTACAGCTCACCACCAACGCGGATCGAGGCTGTGATATTGGCACCGTGCCGCACCAGGATCACCTCGTTATTGCCATCAACCGGAACCTCTTTGTCCGATTTCGAACCGGCAAGGCGCCTATTCTGGGGCGCCTGGATTTCGCCATCCCATGCAGTGATGCCGGTGGACACCGTAGCAAAACGCTGCTTTCTTGCGACAACGGTCTTGTCATTTGCAAGGCGAATCTCAAGCTCATTGTTTTGGTCATTGACAACGGAAGGGTCCACCCTGACCAGAACCGGCTCGAAACCGCTTTCCTTCAAAGCTTCGACGTAATGGTTAGGTTGATCCAGCATGCGTTGCTGGACTGATGGCGCCTCCAGCGTCAAAAACCTTGTCGCTGCAATAGTCGGCACGGGAGCCAGAAAAATAGTTATAGCGGTGCCGGCAAGGCTCCAGCCTGAAACTTTTTTTTGCCCAAACGATTTAAATCTCGCAGCAGGCACTACGGCATAACTGTTTTTTAAAAAAATCCCCGATTGAGTCTTGTGCTTAATCAGGTTACGGAACTGCATCATCCACAGATAAAACAAGACCAGATGCGCGATCATGCGATCTGGCCACCCAATACTTCTCGCTGCCTGGTAGTTCATTTTCTCCTCCAGAGGATATTCAGCGAATGGATTTCGTTAATTCTTATTCGCTGGCACGACAGATGGAGTTTTGTTTAATTCATACCCAGACTGTCAATACACTCTGCAATTTATAAAATTTATTTAGTTAACACATTACAAGATTATTCCACCCCAGACATTTTCCGCCGATTATGTTTATAACAATGCTTAATTCATGACACATTCCTGATTCAGAATTAAATAATCAGATTAAGCAACGGCCTTCAATCAATCGCTGGCATGACGAATAACCCAACTATCCCCACGCCATGACACCCTGCCCCCGGCACCAGCCCATCCCATGCCGCGACGACTCCGATACAACAAAATGGCGCCCAAGCCCGGTCTGGCCTGGGTCGCGCACTGACCAAGAATTTATTCCACATGTTCGCCATGCAGCGCCACGTCGAGACCTTCACGCTCCTGCTCTTCCGTCACGCGCAGGCCCATGATCCAATCAATCGCCTTCAGCAAGACCAAACTGACCACGCCGCTATACACAAGCGTCACCAGCACGCCCTTGGCCTGCAGCAGCACGCTGCCGTCCATGCCGCCGATCTCCTTCACCGCGAACACGCCCGTCAGCAGTGCGCCAACGATACCGCCCACGCAATGCACGCCAAACGCGTCGAGTGAATCGTCGTAGCCCAGCTTGTGCTTGAGCCAGGTTGCCGACCCAAAGCAGATCACGCCCGCCACCAGACCGATTGCCAGCGCGCCACTCACGCCGACAAACCCGGAGGCAGGGGTAATCGCCACCAGCCCAGCCACCGCCCCCGACACAATACCCAGCACAGAAGGCCGCCCGCGCGTCAACCACTCGGCGAACATCCAGCCCAGCGCGGCCATCGCGGTGGCAATTTGCGTCGTCAGCATGGCAAACCCCGCACGGCCATCGGCGGCCAGCGCCGAACCTGCGTTAAAGCCAAACCAGCCCACCCACAACATCGCGCCGCCGATCAGCGTCAGTACCAGGTTGTGTGGCGCCATCGCTTCGCGGCCGTATCCAACCCGTTTGCCCAATACCAGGCAGCAGACCAGCGCCGCCACCCCAGCGTTGATATGCACGACCGTGCCGCCCGCGAAATCGAGAATGCCCTGGCTCGCCAGCCAGCCGGTTGGCTCCCAGACCATATGCGCGATCGGCGAATACACGATGATCGACCACAACGTCATGAACACCAGCATCGAGGAAAACTTCATCCGGTCCGCGAAGGCACCGGTAATCAACGCGGGAGTAATGATCGCAAACGTCATTTGATAGATGAAATAGACCGATTCGGGGATGGTCGGTGCGAGGTGGCTCACACTCAGCATCGTGGCCTTGTCTCCTTTGATATAACTCATGCCCGCGAGAAATATCCGCGACATCCCGCCGAGAAACGGTCCGCCCGGCGTAAAGGCAAGGCTGTAGCCGATCACCGTCCAGATCACCGTGACCACACAGGTAATGGCAAAGCTTTGCATCAGCATCGACAGCACATTCTTTTTGCGCACCATGCCGCCATAAAACAGCGCAAGGCCGGGGATCGTCATGAACAGCACCAGTGCCGTCGAAGTCAGCATCCAGGCGGTATCGCCTGAACTGATCTTCGATGAATCGACCAGTGATGGCCGGGCTGGCTCCGCAGCCGGCGCGGTGACACCCGCCGTCACCGCGCTGGACGGAGAGACCTCATCCGCGAAGGCCGAAGCCGAGGCACCGGCAAGCAATGCGCCAGCCATCAACAAGGACATCAGTAAGTTGCGCATCTTCGTTTCCTCTTGCGTTACGGTCTGGATGATGGGTTGCAGCTTGTGCTAGAGCGCGTCGGTGCCGGTCTCGCCCGTACGAATGCGAATCACGTGTTCAATCGACGTGACGAAAATCTTGCCGTCGCCAATCTTGCCGGTGCGGGCCGCCTGTTCGAGGGCGTCAATCGCCTGCTCGACGATCTCATCCGGCACAGCCGCTTCGATCTTGACCTTCGGCAGGAAATCGACGACATATTCCGCGCCACGGTAAAGCTCGGTGTGTCCTTTTTGCCGGCCAAAGCCCTTGACCTCCGTCACGGTAATGCCGGAGACCCCCATCGCCGACAAGGCCTCGCGCGCTTCATCGAGCTTGAACGGCTTGATGATTGCAGTAATGAGTTTCATGAATTCCTCGCTGTGGTTGCTTCAAAAACCGTTGCTTCAAAGGTCGTTTGGCACACGGCCTCATCCGTTCGCACCAACATGTCATCGGCCAGGGCTTGCGACGTGTGCATGAGTCACCTGAGCAACTCTTGTGCCATGTCTATGGCAGACTGCCGGTCAGCGCCACAGGCAAAGGCCACGGCGCTGACGGAGGCTTCCGCGGACCTGGCCTGCTGGCCAGCGTTAGCGGTACCCGGTGGCGTGGCCTAACGATCATTGCTAGAGTGTCCGCAGGCTTGAGCCCCCGGCCCGGCACCGGGTTATGCGGCGCGATGCACTCGCTTCGCGCATCAGCGCTCACGAAACATCCACACCACAGCACACGCACATTTTTTGTGCATCCTGGAGAAACCTCATGAAACAACCCAACGATGTCTTCAACGATTTGCAAGCGCGCGTCGGCGACTTGCTCAAAAACTCTCCCGTCAAGGATGTCGAGCGCAACGTAAAAGCCGTGCTGTCGCAAGGCTTCTCAAAACTCGATCTGGTCACGCGCGAAGAGTTCGATACGCAAACCCAGGTTCTGGTGCGCACACGGGCACGGCTGGAGGAACTGGAGCGGCGCATCGCCGAACTCGAACAGCAAATGCCGCTCACGCCTTCGTCCTGAAACCATCAGGGCAAAGCGCATCACTATCACGGGCGGGCGAGCCTTGAGCGTGGCGTCATCAGCGTTTTAGAGCAGCGGCGCACTCTCTGCGCCGCACAACGGGGGATTTATGTCGCTTGCCGTGGTGCGCAGTCGCGCGCCGGCTTCTGGCCGCGCGCCCGAAGTCACTGTAGAAGTTCATCTGGCCAATGGGCTGCCGTCGTTTTCCATCGTCGGCCTGCCTGATCTCGAAGTCCGCGAAAGCCGCGAGCGGGTACGCGCCGCGCTGCAAAATTGCGGTTTTGATTTCCCGGTGCGCCGTATCACGGTCAATCTCGCGCCCGCCGATCTCCCTAAAGAATCGGGACGCTTTGACTTGCCCATCGCCCTCGGCATTCTCGCGGCGAGCGGGCAAATTCCGCTCGATGCCCTGCTGCACCGTGAATTCGCGGGGGAACTCTCGCTGACCGGAGCGTTGCGGCCCATGCGTGGCGCGTTTGCCATGGCCTGTGGCACGGCTCGCGGCCACCCTGGCGCCGATATCACCGGCAGCACCGGCAGCACTGGCAGCACCGATAGCGCCATGAACGCCGCTGACCCTATTAGCCCAAAGCGCGCGGCAATGCGCCTGCCAGAACTCTATCTGCCCGCTGCAAGCGCAGTTGAAGCCGCGCTCGTGCCAGGCGTCGATGTCTATGGCGCGGCTGATCTTCCCTCGCTGTGCGCTCATCTGGCTTGCGCGCCGGATGCCCGTCTCACACCGGTCATCGCCACACGATCTGAGGCCCATGCCGCGTTCGTGCATCCACTCGACATGGCCGACGTGATCGGTCAGCAAGGCGCACGGCGCGCCCTCGAAGTCTCCGCTGCAGGCGGCCATCACATGCTGATGGTCGGCCCGCCTGGCGCGGGCAAATCTATGCTCGCGGCCCGTTTGCCCGGCATCCTGCCGCCCATGACCGACGACGAAGCCCTCACGTCGGCGGCATTGCTGTCGGCCAGCATGCTGGGCTTTTCGGCCGAACGCTGGCGCCAGCGGCCATTTCGCGCGCCCCACCATTCATCGAGCGCTGCCGCATTGGTCGGTGGCCGTAATCCACCGCAGCCAGGCGAAATCACGCTGGCGCACCTTGGTGTGCTGTTTCTGGACGAGTTACCGGAATTTGACCGCCATGTGCTCGAAACCTTGCGCGAGCCGCTTGAGGCGGGACGTATCACGATCTCGCGGGCGGCGCTGCAAGTGGATTTCCCCGCGGCCTGCCAACTGATCGCCGCCATGAACCCTTGCCCCTGCGGCTGGCGCGGCGATCCCAATGGCCGCTGCCGCTGTACGCCCGAGATTGCCGCACGCTATTTGCGCAAGCTATCGGGGCCGCTGCTGGACCGTATCGATATTCAGATCGAGCTCCCTGCGCTGACGCCTGTCGAACTGTCCGCGCGAACAGACACATCCGGCGAGTCGAGTGAGGCCATCGCCGCACGCGTCAGCGTTGCGCGCGGTGTGCAGCGCGCACGGCAAGGCAAAACCAACCGCGAACTTAACGGGCGAGAGGTGGATGAAGTATGCCGTCCAGACAGCGCTGGTGAAGCGTTACTGCGCGAAGCTAGCGAGCGCTTTGGCTGGTCCGCGCGGGCGTATTACCGAGTGCTGAAGGTCGCACGCACCATCGCTGATCTGGCGGGAGCGCCCATGCCTGACGTCCGGCAAATCGCCGAAGCCATTCAATACCGGCGAGTTTTTTCTCATGTTTAGGTTTCACCCGCCATGCTGTCCTGCAACGGTAGCCCGTGGTTCCGGGCAGTCCGCAGCCGCTCAGCCTGCTTGCAGCAAAGCAAAAAAATGCCTGTCAAGACTTGACTTATGCACAACTCCATAAATTTGAAATATTTTGATACACCCGCCACACACAACCTGAGACCGCATAACTAACCTATTGATTTAATTATCAATTCTTGTTTGCCGAGATCGCGGGCAAACTAACCGAAGCCCCATCTGACGGGCTTTTGCGAGATGCGGCCCTGAGTTTTCCACAAAGTTATCCACAACTCCTGTGGGTAACCAGGAAAACACCCATAAAATCCGCCTATTAGCGTCATAACCTGCGACAGCGCATTCACTTCATGCCACGCCACCTGATACCACGGTGACATCGCCCGCTCAGTACAGCTTGAACGACTGAAAAAACTGGTCGATCTGCTCTTGCGGCGGCGCCTTATCCGCGATGATGGCAGCCTGGTAGACATGGCGTCCCCTGGCAACGAGCCGGGCGTAGAGCATGCGGGATTCATGTCTCGGGCCCGCCTCGCCTTTGAGTGTTATTTCGATGCCGGGCACCTGTCCCCCGCGGCAAGCGGAATGGGAACGGCGTGAAAATCTGGCGCGGCGCGAAGATTACGCGCCAGCCCTGTCCGCAGGAACGCCAGCACGGACTGCTGGGTAAGCGCCTGGTCGTCCGGCAGCATCACCGTACCCACCATGAACACCGCATCACCGGCTTCGGCTGTCTGCACCATCATTTTCATCGGTATGCCGCCGATGTCGATCTCCCGTTCGTCAGCGCCAGGCTTGGTGGGTAAATCGACGGTATAGCCGTTATCGTTATTCATGATCGTGCGCCAGTCGTAAGCGGGGGTGCAGGCGCTCAGCCCCCCCGCGAACAGCAGCACGACAACACTCACCGGCTGTCGCAGGCGTTGCAAGGTACAGAGAACAATGCTCAGGCAAACCCTCAGGCAAACCCTCAGGCCGGCCATTGGAAATGCGCGTAAAACAAAGAAAATACGGGACATATAAGCGGATTGAAGTCAAAAAAACGTAACAGGGCAATTATCCGCTGCCGGCGGCAAATTCGTGTCTTACCCGGATGCCAGCGTCAAATGCGCTGACATGCGCTGACAATTAACGCTACCGATTGACGCTACAATGACCGCGCGATTCAGCCCGCCGCCCGCCATGGGCAAAAGCCTGATTGCGAAAAGTTGCAAAGCGCCATCCCAAACCGCTGCAACGTATCGTGCACTTTCCCTGTTTTTGCGAGACCCGGCTTCATGACCTCTTCTTCCGCCCCAGGGCGCGCACGCCCCCATCACTTCGTTCGCTATACCGTCATGGCGCTCATCGCCGTGGCGCTGGCCTGTGCAGGTTATTTCGCCTTCGGCGGGCAGCAGTCAGCGCCCAATGCCACCTTCACCCTGCTCTCGGGCCAGAAAGTGTCCACTTCCGAGCTCAAGGGCAAGGTCTATATGGTGAATTTCTGGGCTACAAGCTGCGACACCTGCATCAAGGAAATGCCGCAGATGGTCGAAACCTATAACCGCTTCAAGGACCGTGGGCTTGAATTCGTCGCTGTTGCGATGAGCTATGACACACCGGCCTACGTCAACAACTACGCCACCACGCGCCAGTTACCGTTCAAGGTCGCCATGGACGATGGTTCTGCCGCCAGCCAGTTCGGCAACGTGCAGCTCACGCCCACGACGTTTGTCATCGACAAAAACGGCAAGATTCTCAAACGTTATGTCGGCGCGCCACAGTTCACCGAACTCGACCAGTTGCTCGACAAGGCACTGAAAGCGGCCTGATGCGGCCCAGTACGGCCTGACCCAAGCTTTTTTTAGCCCCCGTTTGCGGCTCACTATCACCGCGGCTCACTGTCACCGCGCGCCGTCAGCCCATAGCGCTTGATCTTCTCGTACAACGTGGCCTTGCCCAGATGCAGCTGATCGGCCGCCAGTGCCACCACGCCACCCGCCTGCTCCAGCGCCTGTACGATCAACGCCCGCTCAAACTGCTCGACCCGCTCCTTGAGCGACTGCTGCGATGACGCATCGTTCTCGGGTAACGCCAGCGAATCTTCAGCCACCCCCAGTACAAACCGGTCAGCGGCATTGCGCAGCTCGCGCACATTGCCTGGCCAGTCGCGCTGCATCAAGCGCATGCGCTGCAGTTCCGACAAAAACGGCGCAGGCCGCTGATAACGCACGGCGGCATCGAGCACGAAATGCTCGAACAGCGGCACGATATCTTCACGCCGCTCCGCGAGCGGTGGCAACACGATCGTCACGACATTCAGGCGGTACAGCAAATCCTGGCGAAACGCGCCAGACGCCACATGTTCCGCCATCTCCCCTTTCGCCGCCGCGACAACCCGGCAGTTCACCCGTACCGGCTGGTTCGAGCCCAGCCGCTCAAGCATCCCTTCTTGCAATACGCGCAGCAGTTTCACCTGCAATGCCAACGGCATGCTTTCGATTTCATCGAGAAACAGCGTTCCCCCCGATGCGTGTTCGAGCTTGCCAATCCGGCGCTTCACCGCCCCGGTAAAGGCACCGGGCTCGTAACCGAACATCTCTGACTCGAACATCGACTCGGGCAATGCACCGCAATTAATGGCGATGAAGGGCTTGTCATGACGCGGCGAAAGTTCGTGCAGGCTGCGCGCAATCAGTTCCTTGCCCGCGCCGGTATCGCCATTGATTAACACCGCGGCATCCGTGGGCGCGATATTTGCAATCAGCCGTCGCACCTGTTCGATCGCAACGCTGCGTCCGATGATGCGCGGCACATTGGTGTTATGCCCTGCCAGCTCACGGCGCAGCGCGAGATTCTCCCGAACCAGCTTGCGCCGCTCAAGCGCACGCCGCACTGTTTCGATCAGGCGCTCGGAGGCAAAAGGTTTCTCGATGAAATCGTAAGCACCATCGCGCATCGCCTGGACCGCCATCGAAATATCGCCGTGTCCCGTCACCAGAATCACCGGCACGTCCGGCGCGCGTTCGCGGCACTGCGCGAGCAGGTCGAGACCGCTCGCGCCAGGCAAGCGAATATCGCTGACGATCACGCCAGAAAATTCGCGGTCGATCAGCATCGCGGCCGCTTCCACCGACGCATGGCCAATCACCTCAAACCCTGCCAGTTGCAGGCTCTGCATGCTGGCGCGCCGCACCAGTGCGTCATCTTCGATATAAAGCACGGGCAAGCCGCGATCAGGCATAAGAGTCATCGTTTAACGTCAGGAAACCAGATCATGAGGAAAAACCGTGCGTGCGTCGGGTAACACCGCGCGGCGCAAAGTCAGGATGAAACACGCGCCACCGCCGGGCGCGTTGCGCGCCTCCAGTGCGCCGCCGCACTCCCGTGCAATGGACGAAGCAATCGCCAACCCAAGACCGAGCCCCATGCCCATCTCCTTGGTCGTAAAAAACGGCTCGAAAAGATGCGGTAAAACTTCGTCGGTAATGCCGGGGCCATTGTCGTCGATGCTGAGCGTGAATTTCGTCGCCGCAACACTGAGCACAATGGCGATATGCGGCTGCGGTGCATCAGCGACTGCATCGAGCGCATTGCTGAGTAGATTGATCAGCACCTGCTCCAGACGCAGTTCATCGCAGTACGCGATGAACTGTGGATAGTCCTCATGAATATCGAGCGGCTGCAGCTGTGGCGTCAATTGCCTCGCATCATGCTGCGTGAACGTCATCGTGACGCGCTCAAGCCGTTGCTGCAGTAGCGCCAGCGCATTGCGCAACGCGCGCACGACAGGCACGACCGCATTACGCGGCCGCGCTCGCCCGACAAACAGCTTGAGCTGATTCGTGATCTTGCCCATGCGCTCGGTCAGGGCGGCAATCGCTTCGAGATTGTCCCGCACCGCGGCCTGGTCGCCACGCTCAAGCAATACCTGAGTGTTATCGGAAAACCCACGCAATGCGGCCAGCGGCTGGTTGAGTTCATGCGTGATACCCGCCGCCATCTGTCCTAGCGCCGCCAGCTTGCTCGCCTGAATCAGTTCGTCATGCGCGGCACGCAGCTCTTGTTCAGCACGGGTCCGTTCCGCGACTTCCCGTTGCAGTTGCGCATTGGCTTGCGACAGGTCAATCGTGCGCTCGGCGACTCGCTGGTTCAGCGCAGCGTAGGACGCCTGTAACAGCGCCCGGCTGCGAATCATCTCGCGCACGCGCGCGCGGCGCATGCGCCAGTAGAACGCCAGCAGACACAGCGAGAGATAACCAAAACCCGTCACGATAGCGGCATCGCGTGCATCGGCATCGACCGGTGCCACGCTGGCGAGCGTCATCAGATGCCAATCGGGCTCACCGATCGCGCGGCGCGTCATGAGATAACGCGGCGCAAGCCGCCCCCTTCCCAAGCGCACGATCTCAGCGTCATCGGCATAACGTTGTTCGGTGGTGACCGGCAAGGACGTGATGTTCTGCTGCGCATATTGCCGCGTCTGAAAAATAGAAGCGGCAAGCGCCTCCGGCAGCGGTCGCATCGTGTGGTATTTCCACGCCGCCACCGACGACAGGAAAATCACACCGTGATCGTCGGTGACGATCAGCGGCTCCGCCATATCCGCGCCCTGAAACCACTCCAGATTAAGCTTCACAACCGTGACACCGACGATCTTTCCGTCGCGCCAGACCGGCTGCGAAATGAAATAACCGGGATCGTGCGAAATCGTTCCGATGCCAAAAAATCGTCCGACGAGACCGCGCAATGCATCGACGAAGTACGGCCTAAAACGATACTGCACCCCCACGAAACTCTCCGGGCCACGCCAGTTGCTCGCAGCCACGCACAGGCCATCGGCTTTGATGACATAAGCCGCAGTCGCCCGGGCGTGCTGGTTCAGGTCTTCCAGGTAATGGTTCGCGCGGGCCACGTTGGCCGCGCTGGGGGAAGTCAGGAGGTCTTGCACGAACGGATGTTCGGCAAGCAGATAAGGCAGGGATTCGTAGCGCTCGAGTGTACTTTTAAGCGCGCCGGTCGTTCGATCAGCACGGACCGAAGCGTGACGCCGCAGGGTATCGATACCGCGCTGCCAGGCGAAATGCCACGCCAGGCCACATCCCGCGGTCAGCCCAGCAGCCAGCACAAACAGAATCAGAAGGCGGCGCGTCACGAAAGGGCAATCCCGGCAAATGAAGGCGGGGTATTGTGGCATAGCCTTTCGTGAATCCACCGAACGCCGTAAGCACAAGCCAGCGCGGGCCATTTGCCGCGCGGCCTCGCAACGATGCGTTATTTATGCGCCCGCGGCTTCTTGCTTGGGCGTCTCGCCGCCGCGTAACGCCGTTTGCAGCTTGCTGCGGTCCAGCTCGTTCTCCCAGGCCGAAACCACGACCGTCGCCACGCCATTGCCAACGATGTTGGTCAGCGCACGGCATTCGCTCATGAAACGGTCGATGCCAAGAATGAGCACCATGCCCGCCAGCGGAATGGTAGGCACCACTGCCAACGTCGCCGCGAGCGTAATAAAACCTGCTCCGGTGACACCGCTCGCGCCCTTCGACGTCAGCATCGTCACGGCCAGCAACGTAAGCTGCTGTGCCCAGGTGAGATCGGTGTTGGTTGCCTGAGCGATAAACAGCACCGCCATCGTCATATAGATGTTCGTGCCATCGAGATTGAACGAATAACCCGTGGGCACCACCAGCCCCACCACCGAACGCGAGCAGCCCAGCTTTTCGAGCTTGAGCATCAGTTGCGGCAAGGCCGCTTCAGAAGAACTCGTGCCCAGCACGATCAACATTTCTTCCTTGATGTAGGCGATAAAACGCAAGATATTGAAGCCCACCAGCCGCGCAATCCCTCCCAGCACCACCACGACAAAAACAATCGCCGTCAGATAGAACGTGCCGATCAGCTTGAGCAGCGGTACCAGCGAACCCACGCCGTACTTGCCGATCGTGAACGCCATCGCGCCAAATGCGCCAATCGGCGCGAGCTTCGTAATGATGCGAACCATGCCGAACAGCACGGACGAAATACCTTCGATGAAATCAGTCACGACCTTTCCACGCTCACCGAGCGTCGCCAGCACACTGCCGAACAGCAAGGCGATCAACAGGATCTGCAAGATCTCGCCCTGCGCGAACGCCGACGAAATCGTGTCTGGAATGATATGCAGCAGAAAATCGACGGTGGTTTGCCCATGCGCTTTCGCCGCGTAGCTGGCAACCGCCTTGGCATCGAGGGTCGTAGGATCAACATTGAAACCCACGCCAGGCTTGAGTACGTGGGTCGCAATCAGCCCCAGCGCCAGCGCAAAGGTGGACACGACCTCAAAGTAAAGCAACGCCTTGCCACCCACGCGCCCTACCTTTTTCATGTCCTGCATGCCCGCGATGCCCGTCACCACCGTACAGAAGATGATCGGCCCGATCACCATCTTGATCAGCTTGATGAAGCCATCGCCGAGCGGCTTCATATCCACCCCAGCACCGGGGAATAATGCCCCAGCGCGATCCCGACGATGATCGCCAGGATCACCTGGACGTAAAGCACTTTATAGAATGGTTTTTTCACGATGAATACCTGCTGCAATCCTGCGATTAGGGGACAAGCCAGGAGCCTGTCAGGCTACGGCAAGACGATGGATTCAGCCAAACCGGAAAGGGATCTCGCACATCGTGTTGCCTCCTTGCTGTTGTCATGGGCCGCGATGGCCGCGCCTTATATAGCAAGGTCGATGCCAGCCCCATACCAAATTTATTCTTTTGATTTTTAACGGTTTTCTTGCTGAAATCGGCCGGTGAAATCTGGATATCCGGAATTTTTACAGAAAGCGTCGGAAAAACTGGACGGCATCTATGCCGCGAACCTCGGGCAAACCCTGATGCAATGGGCCGATGCGTTTTCCCTGGACATCCATTTTGCTTCTGGACAGGAATCCGAACACAATAAATGGCCCTTGCTCAAACGCCCGATTCATTAGCCGCGATCAAATCGAGGCGGTCAGTGCAAATCATGTCGACGCCCCATTTCAGCAGCTCACGTGCGCGGGCGGGGTCATTCACTGTGTAGGCCAGCACCCGCAAGCCTTCGGCCCGAATTCGCGCAACCCGGTCCGCACTCAGATGACGGTGATTCGCATGCAGCGAAATGCATTCGAGGCCCCGTGCGATTGGCCGCCAATCGTCTGGCACCGCATCGAAAAGTATTCCGCGCGGCAGCAAGGGCGCCACATCGCGTGCAGCAGCAAGCGCCTCAACCGAGAATGACGACAGTAACGGAGGCATGGCCGAAGCCGATGCAAGATCAGAACGCCAGAGTGTTAACGCAGCCTTCGCAACATGCTCGCCCGTGCGCACGTCACGCCCCGGGCACGGCTTGATCTCGATGTTCGCGGCAATGGCGTCTCCGATGCACCGGTGCGCTACATCGCTCAACGTCGGCAAGCGTTGCCCAATGAAACCCGCGCCGTACCATGCACCTGCGTCAAGCATCGAGAGCTCTCGCCAACTGCGCAATGCTGCCGCGCCATGACCGTTTGTCGTGCGCTCAAGCGTATCGTCATGCAGCAAGAAAATTTCGTCGTCCGCGGAAAGCTTGGCGTCGAATTCGACCATGCGATAGCCGTAACGCGCGCACATGTCGAAACCCGCCAGCGTGTTCTCAGGGGCAAGCACGCCGCCACAACGGTGCGCAATCATGCGCGGATAAGGCCAGGTAGCAGATAACGCCGCGCTCGTGACGTTTGTATGGGTTATCACATTTACACCAGGGCCGGATGTGCCAATTGAAGCATTATTAAGAAGCGGCGGCGAAATTAGTGGGTGGGCAGGCAAGACGTGTTGAGTGGATAACGGTCGGCGCAGCCCCTTGGCAACATCGAAAAAACCCGAGTCCGGCCATGTGGTTTAAAGAATACCTTGTCCGCATCAGCCCCAACTGCCCGCCGTCAAACCTCATTCCTTCACATGCATCGTATCGAGCGTCCGCTTGCGCAAACGCGTGTTACTCAACGCCCCTACCGCCTCAAGCACCGGATAAGCCGTCGAACAGAACAATGAATTCAACCGCTTCATATCGCTGATCACGTCCAGATGCAGCGCACTGGTTTCGATACTGCGCACGGTTTGCCCAACCAGACGATCAAAGTGCGCATACGAATAAGCGCGTTCAAGATCGCGGAAGCGTTCTTTCTCTGCCAGCAGCCGCTCCGCGCTTCGCAAATCGTTGTTGAGAAATACCGATAGCCCCAACTGCAAATTACCGACGAGCCGCGCCTGCAGATCATCCAGTTCGCCCAACCCCTCTTCCGAGAAAGCCAACTGATGCGAGATCTTCTTGGCTTCGATATTCCCCACGATGCGCTCCAGAATATCGCCCGCATGTTCCAGATTGATCGTCAGCGCAATGATGTCGGTCCAGCGGCGGCTGTCCGCTTCGTCGAGCTGCTCCCGTGAGATCCGTGACAGATAGGTTTTGACCGCGGCATAGAGCTGATCAATATCGTCATCCATACGGATCGTGTCGCGGGCTTTTTGCAGATCATTGTGATGAATCAGATACGCGATGTTCTCCAGCATCGCGCCCACAATGTCACCGATGCGCAGCACTTCGCGTGCGGCATTCGCCAATGCGAGCGTGGGGGTCGGCAATGCGGCGGCATCCAGGTGCAATGGCCGCAACTCGCCATTAGGCTCGATGCGGTCTGGCAGCAAACGCTCGCAGATGCGCGCAACCGGATCAATCAGGGGTAGGCAGGCGCAGCAGCGCACCGTGTTGTACAGCAAATGAAACCCAACGACGGCTTCGCGCGGATTGCTAATTAAAAGTGGCAAACCACGCGCAAGCAACGAGGTAAACGGCAAGATCAGTAAGGCCCCCGCCAGCTTGAAACTCAAACTACCTAGCGCGAGGCGGCGTGCCGCGGCATTCTGCGTCAAGGTGCCAAAGAGAGCGAGCAAGCCGCTGCCCAGATTGGCGCCAATCACGAGACACAGCGCCACCTTGAGCGAGATCACGCCGGATGAGGCCAGCGTTGCAGTGAGCAGCACGGCCGCAAGACTCGAGTATGAAATCATGGCGAACGCCGCACCGACCAGCGCATCCAGCATGATGTCGCCCGTCAGCGCGCCGAACATCACGCGCACGCCATTGCCGTGCATCATCGGCTGCGCGGCCTCAACGATCAGATGCAGCGCCAGCAAAATCAACCCGAGGCCAATTGCGGTACGGCCAATCTGTCCGAAGCGGGTCTGCTTGCGTGACAAAAACGTGGGCACGCCAAACAGAAGCAGCAAAGGCGACAGCCATGACAGATCCAGCGTCAACACTCGCGCCATCAGCGCGGTGCCGACATCCGCGCCAAGCATGATCGCCAGCCCCACAGCCAGGGGTATCAGGCCCTGGGCGGCAAACGAGGTAACGATGACGGCTGTCGCATTACTGCTTTGCACAAGGCTCGTAACGATAATGCCCGCGCCGAAAGCCTTGAAGCGGCTATCGGTGCTGCGTCCAAGCGTGCGGCGCAAATCCGCGCCCAGCACGCGCAGGATGCCGGTGCGCACGATATGCGAACCCCAGACCAGGAGTGCCACACCAGACAAAAGATTCAACAAAATCAACATTGGATGCTACACATAAACATAAATATTATTTTCGATATACCCAGAACGCATCAGTCTTGCTGACGGCAGTGCTGGCACCATGTGCCGGTAGTGTTGCACAGCTTTGGCTTGATGCTGCCTTACTCGTCTGGCGCACGCTTTTTCTGCGTTGTTCACAGGTAGCGCAGGGAGTAAAGAATCCACCAGAAATTTCCCGTCTTGCCCGATAGCGTATTCCGGAACGCATTCAGAAAACGCCCGCTTGGTACTTTTCTTCTCTTATCTTTTTTCTCAATATATCCAGCACCATGTATAAAAAAAGCCGTTTTGCAGGATTGCAAAACGGCTTCGAAAAAACAATCCAGCGATGAAACTTCAGCTGTTACTTAAAGAACAGGACGACTGGTGAGCCCGACTCTTTTGTTCCAAGCATGGTTTCCTGATTATCGCTACCGCTAACCATCATACACAGCGAAACAGTCCTGTCTTCACGCTTGCGCGCTGCGTCGACGATTTGTGCCACGCTCTCCGAATTACGATAGATAAACTTTTCCGGAGAAGATATCCAGGCCCAGACAGAATTTTTACCACCGCATTTCGGCGCATTTTTTTGCGTTATGGTTTTTTCATCCCAGTCGGGTGAGGCTTCATAAAACCGTACCCCGTAAGCCTTTTTCGCTGTCTGGTTCATACCCCGGAAACGAAGAACGACATCTTTATAAGGTGCATTTTTTAGCGTTTCTTCATCTGGAAGTTTGAATTTCACGTACGCGACCTTGGTTTCGTCGGGATTGGCGGCGGATCCTTCCTGCGACAACATTTGCTTATCCGACCCATAATTGGTATCTGCATAGGCACCGCCTCTGACATAAGCATCATCGGCTGGCAAAGCATTCACCACGGGAATATTCTTGTCGCAAAGAACACCGCGATTCAGACAGAACTCCGTCATAAAATCTATCGTGTCGGCACGCCAGCCATTAAAAAAGTCCCCATGTGCCGTGTACAGATTACCCCAGACCGGAATAGCAACACTCCCTTGCATATCCGGATTCATCGACAATTCCATGTCGGAGATATTGCCATTACCAGGCAACACGTACCCGACATTCATCTGGATTTGCGGAATCTTTACTGGATATTCCGCAGGACAAGCGCCATTCGCAGAATATGCGGCATTACGCGGGCCACTCTTTCCGGGGTTAAGCCTTTTTCCGTCCCAGCAGTTAGGAAAATTAAGAGTGATATTAAATTGCGCCTGTTTCCCGTCATATAACGGACATGATTCTGGTGGATCAGCATAATAACTCCCACCACTTTCACTGGTTTTACAAAAATACAAAACCCCCTGTTTCGATTGAGTGCCGTGATGATCGCCAACCAGTAATTGCAAACCCTTCGGAAATGGCTCAACCGGATAACGGGTGTCCTGATTGCGATAATAAGCTTTCATATGATCTGGCTTAATAATCTCGCCAGTACTCTTGCGCCGCATTTGAGGCACCCAATATGACGAACCATCTGCAGTTGAAGTACATGTGGTCTGAGGTTGTGCCAGAAGTTTATCGACTGTAGTAAAGGCATCCGCATGAATATTGCCGAAAAAGTCATGCACCATGGCTTCGCCCGGACGGCCATACATCAGGATAGGATCGTCTGACAACGTATGCGATAACGTACACTCAACATTAAAAAATCCTTCAGGACTTTCAGGTTCAACCTTCGGCATCACACTTTGACGCGATACTGGCGTTGGAGTGGCCTTCATGCTAACCGCATTAGCACCGCCCGTCGCACCTCCATCACCGCATGCACTTAATGCCAGAAGCATGCCAGCTGAAAGCAGGGCGAGCACTCCTCGTTTATTTTCTATTAGGATATTCATATACGGATCCCTCATTACTCTGCAGTTAGCCAAGCCCTTCGGAAAAGGGCCACTTCACAGCGCAAGCAATTAATCAAATTGCTCACCTTTATTTCGCCTGAATCAGACGAATCTTATAATTCAGGAATTCTAGTCTTAATCTAGCAATTTTCCTAATGCAAGCAAGAATTATCCTACCAAAAAGAGAGTTTTTAAGCATATGGCATACATCGCCTGACACCGGCCGCTTAAATATGTAAATTGCATTAAAAATGCTGGCAAACCGTAATTAAATGGCACGCCAGCGTCCATAGTCATTTGATTTTTATATGATTTCTAATGCGTATTAATTATTTCTATTATTTATGCGAGCGCGCCAGGCACTTTGATTTATTTCACAGAGCGTTGACAACGCATACCCAACCAGATTGAACAAGCTACTTTTAAAACAATCTTAAATTCATAAAAAAGCCGCTTTGCAGAGATGCAAAGCGGCTTTAAAGAAAAACAATGTAATGATTAAGTTTTTACCGTTTATTTAAAGAACAGGACGACAGGTGAACCCGACTCTTTTGTTCCAAGTATCGTTTCCTGATTATCGCTATCACTAGCCATCATGCAGAGCGAAACAGTCCTGTCTTCACGCTGGCGCGCTGCATCGACGATTTGCGCCACACTCGCCGAATTACGATAGATAAATTTTTCCGGAGAAGACATCCAAGCCCGGACATAATTTTTGCCACCGCATTTCGGCCCGGTTTTTTGCGTTATGGTTTTTTCATCCCAGTCGGGTGAGGCTTCATAAAACCACACCGCATAAGCCTTTTTCGACGTCTGGTCCATACCCTGGAAACGAAGAAAGACATCTTTGTAAGGTGCGTTTTTTAACGTTTCTTCATCTGGAAGCTTGAACTTCATGTACGCGACTTTGGTTTCATCTGGATTAGCAGCAGATCCTTCCTGCGACAACATTTGCTTGTCCGACCCATAATTGGTATCTGCATAGGCACCGCCTCTGACATAGGCATCGTCGGCTGCCAAAGCATTCACCACGGGAATATTCTTGTCGCAAAGCACACCGCGATTCAGACAGAACTCCGTCATGAAATCTATCGTGTCGGCACGCCAGCCATTAAAAAAGTCCCCATGTGCCGTGTACAGACTACCCCAGACTGGAATGGCAACCCCTCCTTGCATATCCGGATTCATCGACAATTCCAGATCGGAGATATTGCCATTACCAGGCAATACGTACCCGATATTCATCTGGATTTGCGGAATCTTTACCGGATATTCCGTAGGGCAAGCGCCATTCACAGAATATGCGGCATTACGCGGACCACTCTTTCCGGGGTTAAGCCTTTTTCCGTCCCAGCAGTTAGGAAAATTAAGGGTGATATTAAATTGTGCTTTTTTCCCGTCATATAGTGGACACGATTGTGGTGGATCAGAATAATAGCTCCCGCCACTTTCACTGGTTTTACAAAAATATAAAACCCCCTGTTTTGACTGACTGCTATGATGATCACCTACGAGTAATTGCAATCCCTTTGGAAAGGGCTCAACTGGATAACGGGTGTCCTGATTGCGATAATAAGCCTTCATATGATCTGGCTTGATAATCTCACCGGTACTCTTGCGCTGCATTTGCGGCGCCCAATATGACGAACCATCGGCAGTTGAAGTACATGTGGTCTCGGGTTGTGCCAGAAGTTTATCAACTGTAGTAAAAGCATCCGCATGGATATTGCCGAAGAAATCATGCACCATGGCATCACCCGGGCGGCCAAACATCTTGATAGGATCGTCTGGCAAAGTATGCGATAGCGTACATTCAACATTAAAAAAACCTTCAGAACCTTCAGGGTCAATTTTTTGACTTACATTCTGAAGCGATGTCGGAGTAGCCTTCAACATATTTCCTTTAATACCGCCTACGCCACCTCCATCGCCGCATGCACTTAATGCCATAAATACACCCGCCGAAAGCAGCCCAATTGCTACTTTTTTATTCCGCGCCAATAAACTCATAACACCTCCTAACAGTGCACAATTAATACAACCCCCGATAACTGGGCTGCATTACAGTGCAAACGGTTAATCAAATTCCCCACTTATTTCACCGAAACCAGGCAAATTAAGTGAATGTCGGGATTGTATTCACCGCGTAAGAATTTTCCCATACAAAAATAAGAATGTTCTTGTTTTTTAAAAGAGTAATTAAGATCTAATAATTCATTGTCAAATGGCAATGTTTAAATGTAAAAATCGTCTTTAAAAAAATACCGGCTAGCCACAATGAAGTAGCTAGCCGGTGTTTGAGCCATATTGGTCCTATTCGATTCTTTTTATGCTTATTGCTTATTCTGAAAAATTAAGCACGACTCGACCTTCGATTTGTCCCGCATGCATCCGCGCGAAGATGTCGTTGATATTCTCCAGCCGATCCGTCGAAACCGTCGCCGTAACCTTACCCTGCTCGGCAAACTGCAAGGATTCTTGCAAGTCAAGCCGGGTGCCGACAATCGAGCCTCGCACCGTAATCCCTTCAAGCACCATGCCGAAGATCGGCAACGGAAAGCTACCCGGCGGCAAGCCGTTCAATGACACTGTCCCGCCACGCCGCACCATGCCTAGCGCCTGCTCAAAAGCAATCGGCGAGACCGCCGTCACCAGCACGCCATGGGCGCCGCCGATTTCCTTTTTCAGGTAAGCGCCGGGATCCGTCTTGAGCGCATTGACGGTAACGGTCGCGCCCAGCCGGCGCGCCAGTTCGAGCTTCGAATCATCCACGTCGATGGCCGCCACGTTGCGCCCCATAGCCCGCGCATATTGCACCGCCATGTGCCCCAAGCCGCCGACGCCAGAAATAGCGATCCAGTCACCGGGTTTGGTATCGGTAACTTTCAGGCCTTTATAGACCGTCACACCGGCACACAACACGGGAGCAATCTCGACAAAGCCGATTTTGTCGGGAAGATGACCCACGTAATTGGCATTCGCCAGCGCATATTCGGCAAACCCGCCGTTGACTGAATAACCCGTGTTTTGCTGCGCTTCGCACAAGGTTTCCCAGCCGCCAAGGCAATGCGGACAATGGCCGCACGCGGAATACAGCCAGGGAATGCCGACCCGGTCGCCCTCCTTGATATGCGTCACGCCCGCCCCCACCGCCGCGACGTAGCCGACTCCCTCATGACCCGGAATAAACGGCGGGTTCGGCTTGACCGGCCAGTCGCCTTGCGCGGCGTGAAGATCGGTATGGCACACACCACAGGCTTCGATCTTGACCAGCAAATCACCCGCAGCAGGGCGCGGCACAACAACCTCCTCAAGCTTTAATGGCTTACCAAACTCACGGACAACAGCGGCTTTCATTGTCTTGTTCATTTAATAGCTCCTTATCACGACGTGGAAAGTAGACAGTGATTTCGCTAACGCCGGGCAACCCGAAACAGGTTGGACCGCGACATGGCAGTGTTACTGAAAACGGGCCCGAATGCAGGCGTAATCCTGACGATTGCTGGTCTATATACGGATCAGCAGGATAAATCGGTCGACCGGTATGCGCGCTGTGGGCGGAACCATGCACGGTTGCCGCCAGACAGACGACACGGTACGTGCTGAGCGCCCAACCACCGCAGAACTGGATGATGGCCAGATTCTCGTCGTGGAAGGCTCACCGTACACGAAGGCGCCGAACAACCCTATCTACGTGGCAATCGTTGCGATTGCCACGCGATACGATCCAGCATCAGACACATGGACTCTGACAAACTCGATGAGCGGTGCTCATGTGAACGAACGTGGCCACCTCTGTATGAATTCTTTGATACGCCGCCAGCATCGCTGGATGAAATCGAGCCGATTCATATACGACAGTATCTAGATTGGCGGGTGCAAGACACCGCGAGAAAGCGAAGAGAAAAAAGGATGAAGCGCTGGTCGGCAAAGAACAGGTACGCGCGGACCGGTCATCTACGGCGCGCTGAACGAACGCAGCCAACCGCAGATCGCATACATAAAGCGTATGCCTGACGGTAAAACGCTGGTGATTGAAGAAGTACGGCGGGAACGAAAGACGCTGGCGATTGCCAGCTTGAGGAAATACCCGGCTGCGAAAGATACCGATGCGATTGCTCGCACTCTCTTTCCCCACGTCCGAAACGACAGCCAAGGTGAGCCCGTTGTAATACACCGCGACGGGACAGAAGAAGATGCTGCCTTTTCCCGTGTCGGTCCGCGTCAACCCGACGGCGGCGAAAGGCGCTGCGCCGCAATATTGAGTCTGGCCGCACGCTGCGCAACACAATGCATCTGTTCCAAAGCGCGACGGAAAAGACGCGGCAGGACTTCGAACAGCACAACGTAACGCCCGCCCTCAACGCACTGCGCAGACGCGTACAAACGCGACTTCGCAAAGCTGGACTGGGGCGCATAGGCCCGCACTAGCCAGACTCTGGCGAAAGTCAATTTTTGACAAATCGAACCAATACGCATCAGAAAAGTTGATTCTTCAGACATATCTCATTGCGTCGCGGTAACGATCGGAGAAACATCAAAGGATTTAACGCGCTCTATCCGCGCCGCTATTGCCGTCGAGCGGCGAAAACATGCCGCTTCCAGTGCATCACCTTTTCAGAAAGAGATATCGCAGATGAAGGATGCAGTAACAGGAAATGAAGTAGCCCGTCTTGGCGGCTCCACGGATCATGGCGGCAAGGTGGTCGAGGCTGCCGACAATCTCATCCACATGGGGATTCGCGTAGCGCTCGATGGGCACCTGACCGAATGCCCGAAGTGCGGCGGCACGTATCCGATTATCGCGACCGGCAAGCGCACGCATCGCGGAACCCGTGTGGCGTTCATCGGCGACAGGACGGCATGCGGCGCGACGCTCGTTCGCGCGTAGGGCGACGGTATGAAAGACGAACGATTCCCCTATCTGTACCGGGCACCTGAGCGCACGCTCTCGATAAGCGGGGCCGCGCTTCCAACGTGGACGCCACGCCGCGTCAACATCCATTTTGAAGAGCCGCCTAAAGCGGTGCTGATTCCGACGTACCTGCACGGACGCGAAGCAATAGGTGAACTCTACAGTTACACCGTCCGCATGCGAACGGATGTCGCTATTCCTTCCTATCCCGATGTCGTCACGCTCGACCTCGATCGCATCGTAGGGACAGAGGTCATGATATCCATCGACGTTCCCGGTAAGGGGACTTTCATTCCCGGGATGCCTGGCGACACCGGGCGCGGCAACATCGGCTTCTATACGCGCGAGATTGCCGGGTGCGTCAGCGCGGCCCGGTTTGTTCGACGTGACGGTCGATCCATGATCTATGAATTCGAGGTTGAGCCTGCACTGGCCGAAGCCGCCAAGGGTAGTAATTACCGGATTTTCCTTGGGGATACGGTCAGAGACGTTATTAGCAAGCTTCTCGGGAATTATCCCCTCACAATTGACTGGCGCATTGCCGGGCCGCATTACGGCAAGCGGGTATATCCAAAGCGCGACCTGATACGCCAGCACTGGGAATCCGACATGACCTGTTTGCAGCGCCTATGCGAGCATTACGGGCTGTTCTACTGGTTTGAGCACCTCAGTGGCTTCCACCGGCTCGTGATTGCCGACAGTATGGGCGCATTTCACTCACACGGCGAAGCCTATGAATCAATCCGCTTTTCGAGCAATGACCGCATTGACGAAGAGCATATCGACCGCCTTGACGTAACGAGCCGTCAGACCGAAGGCAAGATTACCGTTGTCGATCATGACTACACCGAACCCCGCGTTGCGCGCTCAACCGTCCCTCTGCGTGAGGAAATGCGCGACCCGCGCCACACGGCACGGGCCGATCAGGAAGTCTACGCGTATGCGAATGTGAGCCAGCCGCGCCTCAAGGAAGCGCGATTTGATTCCGGTCCCGAAGACACCCGCGACGATGCCCGTAATGTTGCGATGGTTCGAATGCAAGCGCTACGTTGCCAGGGATTGCGTGCGAAGGGGCACGGCAACATGCGCGGCCTGACGGTTGGGCGTACTTTTCATCTGACCGATCATCCGTACCAGAAAGCGAACCAGGAATATCTGGTTGTATCTGCAACATTGACGATTGAGGAAAACGACCAGGCGAGCGGCACCGGCCAGGTGTTTCGCTGCGAGACGGATTTCGAAATCCAGCCCATGCGCGAATATTTCCGCATGCCGCACAAAACGCCCTGGCCATCCCAGGCGGGCTTCGAGTATGCCGTCGTCACCGGCCCGGAAAATCAGGAAATCTGGACAGATGTATACGGCCGCGTCAAATGCCAACTGATTCCCGACCGCGACGGCAAGCTGGATCAGGACGCCTTTATATGGGTTCTCCCCATGCAGCCGTGGCAGAACAGCCAGATGGGTTCCGCCTTTATGCCGCGCATCGGCAGCCAGGTGCTAATCGGCTACGTGAACGGAAATCCCGACATGCCGTTCATCGTTGCAAGCAGCGCAAACAAGCACAACACGCCAGGATGGAAACTGCCATTTAACCAGTGGGTATCCGGGTTCCGTAGTCGCATGCAAGGCGGCGGCATCGGCGCTAACCATCTCGCCTTGGTTGATACAGAAAACGAACTACAGGCGCAACTCTCCAGCGATCACGGTACGAGCCAGCTAAGCCTCGGTTTCCTGCGGCGTCTCCAGGGTAACGAAGGGCTGGAGGATGCGCGCGGAGAAGGCTTTGATCTTCGCACCGACTTTTGGGGTTCGCTGCGCGCCGCGATGGGACTTCTTGTTTCGACCCATGGGCGAGATGGCGCAGCGGGCAAGGCCAAGGATATGGATGAAACGGTCGCCCGTCTGAGGCAGGCGCGCGACATGCACGAGGGGCTGGCGAAACTTGCGCAGCAGCACGGCGGACAGATGCCAGACGCAGACCAGAGTGACGTAACCCGCTCCATCAAGCAGCAAACTGTTGACCTTCGCGGCACGCCAAAAGGTGGCCCCAATGATTTCCCGGAATTTTCCACCCCGCTTATCGCACTTTCCAGCCCTGCGGGCATCGGAACTTCCACGGCGGGCAGCACGCATATCCAGAGTGATGAAGACACCGCCATTACGACCGGGCATAGCATCGGCATTGCGGCGGGCAAGTCGTTTCACGCTGCGGTGCTCGAAAGGATTTCGCTGTTCGTGCGCAAAGCGGGAATGATGCTAGTCGCCGCGTCGGGAAAAATCCGCATCGAGGCCCAGAGCGACGGCATCGACGTAATAGCGAAGAAAGACGTTCAAATCTCGAGCGAGGATGGCTGGATCAATCTCACCGCCATGAAGGGCATACGCTTTAACGGCGCGGGAACGACCATTGAACTGAGCGCTGCCGGATTGCTTGGCGCTACAAATGGAAAATTTCTCGTTCACGCCGCCGACCATGCAACAGACGGCCCGCAGTCCACGCCCCCCGTTTTTCCGCCAGCAGCGTACACCGATCAGGCGTCGATACTGCACATGTATCACAGCGACGAACCCGTACAGGGTGCGAAGTTCGACATCAACTACGACGATGGCAAGCACTACAGCGGCATGCTCGACAGCGCGGGCTATGCCGACCTGAGCAACGCGCCGGTCGGCTCCGGGCAGATCAAGCTGGGTCCCGATTCGCGGACTTGGGAAGTCAAGGCCAATGATGCAAATCCGGGCTACAAAGCGAACTGGACTGCGGACGATTTCGCCGCATCCGCCAACAAACAGAACGATGGTGTCCAATGAGTGAAGTTCAGACTACGAATCCTGCCGAGAACAGGATCGGTGCAACCGAGATTGGCAAGCTGATATGGGACGGTGCGGCTTCCGTAGCCGAATGGTTCGGTGGAGCCCTTGCCGGGGAATTCAACCAGAAGCAGACCACCGGTCAGATCGTTTTCGATGCCGTAATCAGCATGTTTCCGATCCTGGGCGAAGGCACGGCTGCACGCGACTCGATAGCAATCTGCATTGGCATGTGCGAGGACCCGAAGAAGGCTGAGGACCGTTGGCAGTGGGTGAAACTTGTGCTCTGCCTGATTGCCGTTGTGCCGATCGTTGGCGGCGTGCTCAAGGGTGTCGGCAAGCTTGTTGTGCGTGCCCTGGAAAAGGGGGAGGACCTTGAAAAGCTCGCGGCCGAAATCGTCAGCTTTGCTAACCGGATGGGTCAAGGCAACGCCTATCAATGGTTGCGTCAACTCGATTTCATGCAGTACCAGGATAAGGTACTCGCGGCAGTAGGCGAATTTCTCGACCGCTTCACGCGGGCGTGCCAGTACATCGTGAAGAACTTGGCGGGCGTTTTGCCACAAGATGTCGTTCAGTACCTTTCTGGACTGCCGCCGAAGTTGCAGAATATCGGCAAGCTAGCTAACCGGATGGTGCCTCAGGCACTGAGTGACCTGAATGACTGCCTTGTCCGGGTGCGTGCGCATCTGGTTGACGGTACCTTCGCCGATATTTCGGTCGGCTCCGGCAAAATCACGACGCGCGAGGCGGAGGGACGGCTTGCCAAAGCCGCGCGCGGTGCCGGTGACACTCCACATCCTCCTGCCACGCCGGCTGATTACCGTCCTGTCAAGGACTGGCCCAACCTGGCGGAGGGGAGGAACGTTGTACTCGATGAAGAAACAGGTAAAAAAACCTATCAGACGATTGCATCATTCAGTCATGAACCACAGCCGATGCCGATCGTGGCCGAAACCCTGAAGGAAGGCAGCCCTGTTCGCCTTATCCGAGTGCTGGATACCACACGCCCCCCAGACAAGCTCATTGCGTCGAAGGCTGGATCCTACTGGTTACAGAAAATGCCGCAGAACGGCAAGGAGTGGCGCGAAGACTGCGCGGTGCTACATGACTGGAGCCAAAACGGCGGATATATCGAATTGACGAAGATTCCTACCATCGGGGAACTTCGTGCGGCGGAGGTGCCGGATATCCCGGCCGACTGGAAAGGGCTGCGCGTATGGAGTGGCAATGTATCCAGTCAGGAAGACCCGAAGCTCGGACGGTATCTGGCAGGCGGCGCGAAGCAGATATTTATTGACTTTAATCACCCCCACAACAAGGTGCTGGAGGATTACGTCAAACGACTCTCCATCTACGGGACCAACTGGAAGGATATGAACTTCGCTAACAGTGAGCGAGTTGCCGTGATGCCGCTTGAGAAGAGTGAGACAGCAGCCAAGACGGTGCCGCAAGGTTACACCAATCGTATTTCCGCAACGGCACGTCATGCTGTACCTGATAGTAAAGCCGAGCACCAGTGAGGAAACCAGCAATGTCAGACTTTATCTTTGTCGCGGGAAGGAATGATGAGGCCGCGCGTGACCGCGCGTTCTACCTGCTGAAGAAGTACACGAGTGCCACTCTGCTGCGACGTGCGATTGATTTGTATCGGGAGTTCCTGCGTGATTTTGAACAGGAAATCAAACGGCCGGAAAATGTGGAAGTCGGTGCGAATGGCAAGCCGGTCCAGTATGACGAAGACCTTCGCTACTTTCTGGAGTTCCTGCAACCAATGGAGTACGCATGGCCGCTTTTGACCGTCCCGGCCCGCCGCGTCGAAGCGTTCGACATGCTGCGCCGGGGTGTCAAGTTCAGCAGTTTCATGTGGGGTCGCCGCTATACAGACAATTGCTACGATACGCCGGGGGACTGTTCTACAAGCTTGGTTATCGCTTTCCCAAATACGAGTCCGTCGGGATATTTGGAAAGGCTGCTCTCTCCGGAAATCTAATGTCTTTGCTGTTCGGAACCCTCAACAAAGAGGGGCGCGTTTACGCGAATGACCGATATGACGCTCGCGCGGTTATGCGTTGGACCTATGAAAGCATCTTCTTTGACTCAGTGCCGTTCAACCTTATTCCGCCCATCCGCTTTCCTGCACAGCTTGCCAAGTGTCCGACGCGTAATGAAGACAGCACGGGCGAGGTATGGAGTGGTCGCCAGATACCTGTGACGGGCATATGGGAGCCGTGGCCGGTTGATCCAAAGATCGGTGTTCGTTGCCCCAACTACTATCTCGTAGGCGATACGGCGAGCCAGTACCAGTTCGAAGGCAGGGATACGCTGGAAGACGTGCGCTGGCGGTTGATCTGGAAGGACTCGCGCTACATGAGCGGCGGTATTCCGTCCGAAGAAGATGACTACTTTGCACCAGACCTGTCCGCCAACCTTAATGCACCGGTCGTGCGTCAGGCACGCCCAGGCGAAGTGTGTCCCGAGAGCGGCGAATGGTACGCGCCGCACCTGAACAACAAGACGTTCAGGATGAGCGCAGGCGAAATCATGCCGGGACCGGAGCTTGGATCAACGGGCGCCGTGATCTGGTATCTGAAACTGCGCCCGCAGACGCCAAGCGTGGATTGACCCTCTGCGCTGTGACGGTATCGCCCCCGTTTCGGCGGGGCTTTTTTATTCGAGCGTCAAACGCGCCCGTTCCGGCGTATTGTCCGCATGCTCGAATAGCGTGCCCTGGCGGTGCGCGTTTCCGAGGCGCTTACAGGCGTTATCGAAATGCACCGGGTCCAGTTCGATACCCACGAAGCGCCAACCGGTCTGTATGCAGACAGCCAGAACGCGGCCCGAAAGCCGATCCCGTGATGGTCAGTTTTTGTCTATAAGACGGTTCTACTGTTCGCGGGCACGAAAGACATTTCGATTGCACACGCGGGGACTGATTGACCCGAAGCAGGCGCACGACCGTGTTGCAGACCCTGGCGAAATGGAGCAGGCCGCAAAGTTACGCCCACACCTGAATACCAGACTACCAACCGGGCGGTCTGCGCTGCCGGGACTCTAGCTTATTGCATGCGCTGAATGCTGTGTGCCGGTTTTAGTCGAGATGTAGCGACGAACGCCGGTCCGAGTTGATCGAATTTTCCTATATAACGCCTACACGATCCCAGAAAGCAAAAAGCCCAGCCGTGTAGGCTGGGCTAAGTGCTTGATATCTTTGGTGGGGCGTGAGTGACTCGAACACTCGACCTACGGATTAAGAGTCCGCTGCTCTACCAACTGAGCTAACGCCCCAAACAGAGGGCGAATTATGCCGCAATATTTATCGCTTGCCTACCCCCTTCTCCCTCCCACCCCCCCAAAAACATCCGCAAAACCTCCCCCCCAAAAAAGCACTCGCCAAAGGTCTGCCGGCAGAAAGGCACTGCCCAACAGCATCCCGGTATCATGTGACGGCGCGAAGCCTCTCATACCCAGAGCACATCTCGCACCCAGTACAGCTCCGCTCACCGCCCTTCCCACCGGGAAACCAATCGAAACACAACCGACAACCGGGAGCCCCCATGGACGACAACGCAACCCGCGAACTGCTCGACCACATTCTCGCGCCGTGGGTACGCGCACTGGCACTCACCCCAGTCGCGGTCGATGAAACCAGCGCCACGCTTCGTCTGCCGTTTTCGGGCGAGTTGCGCCATGGGGGCGGCATGATCTGCGGCCAGGTCTTCATGGCGGCGGCCGACACCGCAATGATCGTCGCCATTTCGGCGGCGCTCGGAGGCTTTCAGCCCATGACCACGGTCTCGCTCAACACCAATTTTATCCGCGCGGTACGCAACGGAGATCTGCTCATTACGGCCCGCGTCCTGCGCATGGGCCGCAACCTGGTCTTTGGCGAAGTCGAAATCATCGACGGTGTGGGGAAAATGGCCGCCCATGCCACCACGACTTACGCGCTGCTCGACTAACTCAAGCGGCTCGATGAACGAGCGGCTCGCTTGACAACACCCGTTCCTCATTTCAGTCACGACCTTCGAAGGGAAATCAGCAATGTTCGATCAGATCGTATTCGCGGGCGGGGGTAATCGTTGCTGGTGGCAAGGCGGGTTTTGGGATGTCGTCCGTCCGGCGCTGGATCTGCGCCCGCGTGTCATCACTGGAATTTCGGCGGGTGCCGCCACCGCATGCATGCTCTATACGCGCGAAACAGGCTGGGTCATGCGCTATTACCAGGAAGCGCTGCGCCACAACACCAAAAATGCGTACTGGGGCAACCTGCTACGTCAGGAGCCGGTGTTCCCGCATTACCGGATCTATCGTCAGGCATTGCTCGATATTTACGGTGAAGCGTTCTCCTCGCTGGCACAAGCGCCGGAAATTCGCGTCGGCGTCTCGCATGTGCCGCGCTGGCTTGGGGCGCGTAGCGCGGTCGCGGCGGGGCTGGTGGCCTACAACATCGAGAAATACATCCGCAAAACGCTGCATCCAACACTCGGCCAAACACTGGGGTTTCGTCCGGAATTTGTCCGGGTACAAGATTGCGCGTCAGTCGAGGCGCTCGCTGACCTGATCCTGCAATCTTCCTGCACGCCGCCTTTTACGCCTGTCTTGCGGCGTAATGGACGGCCCGTCCTGGATGGTGGCATGGTCGATAACGTGCCGGTCAGCGCGCTCGATGATTCACCGGGAAAGGTACTCGTTCTGGTCACACGTCTTTATCCGCGGCCGCAAACCTTTGTCGTGCCGCACGGTACCCAGCAGCGTTTTTATGTGCAGCCTTCGCGCAAAGTGCCGGTGTCCAGCTGGGATTACACGAACCCGGCGCAAATGCAGCTGGCTTATGATCTGGGCCGCGTCGATGGCGAGCGTTTCTTGCAGTTAGTGCCCGATCTGGCCGCTCTCGCACCGGCGCCCGCATCAGCTCTGACGCCGCCGCACGTTGCCCTGTAGCACTTCCGGATTCACGACATTCGTTGTGTCGCCGGCTTCAAACGCCAGAATGTTGTTGAATGCGGCGGAGAAATACAGCTCGTAACTCTCCCGTTCGACATAGCCGATATGCGGCGTGCAAATCACATTCTCCATCCGCAGCAGGCTGTAGCCTTGCAAGATAGGTTCGCTTTCGTAGACATCGAGCGCGGCCATCCCCGGCCGGTTGTGCGCGAGTGCGTTCACGAGCGCGTTTTCTTCCAGCAGCTCAGCGCGGCTGATATTGACGAAAAGCGCGGTGGGCTTCATCAGCATCAGCTCCCTGGATGTCACGATACCGCGCGTGTCATCGTGCAAACGCAGATGCAGCGAGAGCACATCGCTTTGCGCAAAAAGCGCTTCACGGCTATCCGCCACGCTGTAACCATCGGCGCGCGCGGCTTCCCGCGAGTGTTCTCGGCCCCAGATCAGCACGTCCATGCCAAATGCGCGGCCATATCCGGCAACGAGCCGTCCAATTTTGCCGTAGCCCCAGATACCAAGGGTTTGGCCTCGCAGCACCTGGCCCAAGCCAAAATTGGGCGGTAGCGCCGAGGTTTTCAGCCCGGATTGCTGCCAGGCGCCTTGCTTGAGATTGGCCACATATTGCGGAATGCGCCGCTGCGCGGCCATGATGAGGGCCCACGTGAGTTCGGCGGGCGCAACCGGTGAGCCGTGGCCTTCCATCACGGCAATCTCGCGCTGGGTGCAGGCCGCGAGGTCGATATGACCGGAGACCTTGCCGGTCTGGCTGATCAGCCGGAGGTGCGGAAGTTTATCGAGCAGTTGGGCGTTGACCCGCGTACGCTCACGAATCAGAACAAGCGCGTCGACTTCTCCCAGGCGGCTGGCCAGTTGTCCCAAGCCGCGCACCGTATTGTTAAAGACCTTGACCTCGTGGTTAGCCAGCAAAGGGAAGCAGTTGAGCTTGCGAACAGCGTCCTGGTAATCGTCAAGGATGGCAATTTTCATGGCAGATAGGTTTTGCGAGGCACCATGGGAAGCGAAACGGAATGCTATGCTGAGTGCCCTCTCGCTCTGTGACGTAGAGCACATGCCAGACACAGCACGGTTTTACAGTTTGTTGCATGTCCACGCAAGCCGCTTTACAGAAGGTTTCAGACGGACATGCCGCAGCCCGCTTATGAACTCCACGACATCCTGCATCCTTTTTTGCACCGGGGTTGCCCGGAAGCAGACAGATACGCCTCTCGCAAGCAGCGTCATGGGTTCATACCGGTTTTATTTTGCCGCTATGAAATGGAGTCACGATGAGTCATTCTCCCCACACTAAATCCGCTCAGCCCCAATCTTTCACCCTCCAGCCTCCGGAATGGGTCCGGCAACGCCAGCTCATTGCCTGGGTGGAGCGCATCGCCGCGCTAACCCAGCCGGATCAGGTGGTCTGGTGCGACGGCTCGCAAGAAGAATACGACCGGCTGTGCGCGCAGATGGTCGCGGCGGGTACGTTGCAAAAACTCAATCCCGCCAAACGCCCTAACTCGTATCTGGCATGGTCGGACCCGTCCGATGTCGCGCGGGTCGAAGATCGCACCTTCATCTGCTCGCCGCGCCGTGAAGACGCGGGCCCGACTAACCACTGGGTCGATCCCGCCGAAATGCGAGGCACGCTGAACGGGTTGTTCGAGGGCGCGATGCGTGGCCGCACGATGTATGTCGTGCCGTTTTCAATGGGGCCGCTTGGCTCGCCCATCGCCCATATCGGCGTCGAACTGAGCGATAGCCCTTATGTCGTCACCAACATGCGCATCATGACGCGCATGGGTCGCGCGGTTTATGACGTGCTCGGCACGGATGGCGCCTTCGTGCCGTGCGTGCATTCGGTTGGCGCGCCGCTCGCCGCCGGTGCGCGCGACGTGCCATGGCCCTGCAATGACACGAAATACATCGTCCACTTCCCGCAAACGCGCGAAATCTGGAGCTACGGTTCGGGCTATGGCGGCAATGCGCTGCTGGGCAAGAAATGCTTCGCGTTGCGGATTGCATCGACGATGGGCCGTGACGAAGGCTGGCTGGCCGAGCATATGCTGATCCTCGGCGTGACCTCGCCGCAAGGACGCAAACATTACGTGGCGGCGGCCTTTCCATCGGCCTGCGGCAAAACCAACTTTGCGATGCTGATCCCGCCGCAAACGCTCGAGGGCTGGAGTATTTCGACCATCGGCGATGACATCGCCTGGATCAAGCCTGGCAAGGACGGCCGCCTGTATGCGATCAATCCGGAGGCGGGCTATTTTGGCGTGGCGCCAGGCACGAGCGAAAAAACCAATTTCAACGCCATGGCGACGCTGAAAGAAAACGTCATCTTCACCAACGTCGCGCTCACCGACGATGGCGATGTCTGGTGGGAAGGTATGACGGACACGCCGCCCGCGCATCTGATCGACTGGCAGCGCCAGGAATGGACGCCTGCCATCGCGCGCGAAACAGGCCGCAAGGCGGCGCATCCGAATGCGCGCTTCACGGCGCCCGCGCAGCAATGCCCATCCATCGATGCCGACTGGGAAAACCCGGCGGGCGTGCCTATCGATGCCTTTATCTTCGGCGGCCGGCGCTCCAGCACCGTGCCGCTCGTCACCGAAGCGCGCAACTGGGCCGAAGGTGTTTACATGGCGGCCACGATGGGTTCGGAAACCACCGCGGCGGCGGCGGGCCAGCAAGGCGTCGTGCGGCGCGATCCGTTTGCGATGCTGCCCTTTTGCGGCTACAACATGAGCGATTACTTCAGCCACTGGCTCAAAACCGGCGAGCGGCTCACGCAGATGCACGCCACACTGCCGAAGATTTTCTGTGTGAACTGGTTTCGCAAGAATGCCGAGGGCAAGTTTGTTTGGCCTGGCTTCGGCGAGAACATGCGGGTGCTGGCGTGGATGGTCGGCCGGATCGAAGGCAAGGCTGAAGGCGCGGAGCACGCGTTTGGTCTCTCGCCGCGTTACGACGATCTGGACTGGCGCGGGCTCGACTTCAACCGCGAGCAATTCGCCGAAGTGATCTCGTCAAACACCGACGCGTGGCGCACCGAGTTGAACTTGCATACGGAGCTATTCGAGAAGTTGCAACAAGGCCTGCCTGCTGCGCTGACGCAGACCAAAAGCGCATTCGAAGAACGTCTTGCGACTTAACGGGTGAACCTGTGTGGCCCCGCACGCTATCCCGCGCGCCGCCACACACAACAACGCCCCGGACACATGATGCGTGTCCGGGGCGTTGTTACATTGTCTGGTGCAGCGCAGCGCTACGCGGCAGATGCTGCCGTTAGTTCAAACCACGCCTGCGCCATGTGCCTGCAGATCGGCGTGATAACTGGAGCGCACCATCGCGCCTACCGCTGCATGGGTGAAACCCATCTTGTACGCCTCTTCCTCGTACATCCTGAACGTATCGGGATGCACATACGAGCGCACTGGCAAATGATGCTCCGACGGCTGCAAATACTGCCCAATCGTCAGCATATCGACGTTGTGTTCGCGCAGATCGCGCATCACCTGCAAGATTTCTTCTTCGGTTTCACCCAGGCCCACCATCAGCCCCGATTTAGTTGCCACCTCGGGATGCAGCGCCTTGAAATCTTTCAGCAGCTTGAGCGAATGCGCGTAATCCGAGCCAGGGCGCGCTTCCTTGTACAGACGCGGCACGGTTTCGAGATTGTGATTCATCACATCGGGGGGCGCGGCATTCAGGATGCTGATTGCGCGGTCCAGCCGACCGCGGAAATCAGGCGTCAGAATTTCGATGCGGGTTTCGGGAGAATGCTCCCGCACCTGGCGAATGCACTCGACAAAATGCGCCGCGCCACCATCACGCAGATCGTCGCGGTCAACGCTGGTAATCACCACGTATTTCAGCCTGAGCGCGCCAATAGTGCGCGCCAGATTGGCGGGCTCGTCCGCATCGAGCGGGTCCGGGCGGCCATGGCCCACATCGCAAAACGGGCAGCGGCGCGTGCACTTGTCACCCATGATCATGAACGTCGCCGTGCCCTTGCCAAAGCATTCGCCGATATTGGGGCAGCTCGCTTCCTCACAGACCGTATGCAGATTGTGCTCACGCAGGATCTGCTTGATCTCATAGAAACGCGAACTGCCGGTCGCCGCTTTCACCCGAATCCAGTCGGGCTTTTTCAGCTTTTCAATGGGAATGATTTTGATCGGAATGCGTGCGGTTTTGGCTTGTGCTTTTTGCTTCGCGGTGGCGTCGTAAGCGGCGGGAGCGGCGGGAGCGCCTGGGCTTGTGAGAGTCGGAGTAACGTCGGTCATTCGTGGGGTCCAGTCAGGCTGGCGGCGCTAGCCTGGGGTTGGGCGACGGCCACGGAACCGCCGTCGAGGTTGGCAATGAGTCGTGCTGCGAGCGTATGAGCCACGTCGTCCCAGCTAGCGGTGACGCCAAGCGTTGCCATATCGGTGGTTTCGAGCCCGGCATAGCCGCATGGGTTAATCGCCAGGAAAGGCTGCAAATCCATTTGCACGTTCAGGCTGACGCCGTGATAGCTGCATCCGTTGCGGATTTTCAGGCCCAGCGCGCCGATTTTCGCTCCGGCATGCGCGCCTGCCTGCTCGCCCGGTGCGACGTAGATGCCCGGCGCGCCCGCCCGGCGCTCGCCCGCGAGATTATACGCCGCAAGGGTGTCGATCACGGCCTGTTCGATGCGCGTCACGAGTTCGCGCACCATCAGCTTGCGGCGGCGCAAATCAAGCAGCAGGTAGGCGACAAGCTGTCCGGGCCCGTGATAGGTGATTTGCCCACCACGATCCACCTTGACCAGAGGAATGCGGCTATTTGCCGCCAGCAAATGCGCTGGGTCTCCCGCCTGGCCCAGCGTGAAAACCGGAGGATGTTCGACCAGCCAGATTTCATCAGGCGTATCAGGCGTGCGTTGGTCGGTGAACGCGCGCATCGCTGCGAAGCTGGTGACATAAGGCTCGCGGCCCAGCCAGCGCACGCCAGGCGCTGGGGCAGACGCAGACGAGGCCCCAGCGCTCACGGCAGCGTGGGGCGGGGGTGCCGCATGCAGAATAGGAGAAGAATCAGGCAAAGCAACCGGTGCCAGGCGAAAAGTCAAAAAAAATGGCCAACGCAGAAACAGCAAACGCAAGACGCATAGTGGCGCCAGTCTACCGAAAACCGCACCGCCGCGCCGAGGGAGCGCCGGAAAGGCGTGTCACTGCAAGCGCCTGAAAAACCAGAGGCAACATCACGGAACTCGCCTCATTGCTAGCGCCACGCCGCCCCGCATCCAACATCTTTCACACCGTGCGCAAACCACCGCGCCACCTCGCCGTCAGCCGCTCAGCCAGCCAGGCCAGGCCGTGCAGCGCCTTCTCCTCAGACTGCACAGGCAGCGCAAACGACACCTGCGCCTGAGCCGCGCCATCGACGCTCAGCCACAACCGCTCGCCGCGCCGCAAATGCAAAGTGCGTCCCGGCGCAAGCCAGTAATCTTCAACGTCGTCGCTGCGTGTCACCCACACCGCGCCGCCGTGAGGCGTCAGGCTCGTACTGCGCGCCACGCTCATCGGCACGGTTTCGCCCGCCGTGATTTCGAACGTGATGCTAGAAGAAATTTCTCGCATGACCGCCTCCGCCAATAATCGTTTGATGCCTACAATCCTAGGCACTGCAAGCGCTCTGACAAAACGATCAAATTTCACGCTTATGTGAGAAAAACTACGATGGATCTGAGACAACTCCCCGCGCTGAACGCCATCAAGGCATTCGAGGCTGCCGCCCGTCACGAAAGCTTTTCCCGCGCCGCCGACGAGCTCTTCGTCACCCACGGCGCCGTTAGCCATCAGATCCGGGCGCTCGAAGCCGAACTGGGCGTCGTGCTGTTCACCCGCGCGGGCAAGCGCATCCAGCTCACTGAAATAGGGCGCCGTTACGCCTCGCAGGTGCGCGCAGCCTTGATGACGCTCGCGGATGCCACCCGTGAGATTCGCGCCGGAGACCGCGAGCGGCGGCTCGTGGTGTCGATGCTGTCATCGTTCGCCGCGCGCTGGGTCACGCCGCGTATCGGCGGGTTTATCGAAGCCCATCCGCAATGGGATCTGGAGCTGCTGTCAACCAATGCGCTAGCCGATTTTTCCCGTGATGACATTGATGTTGCCATCCGTTTTGGCTTTGGCGTCTACCCCGGCTTGCATGCCGAACTGCTGCTCGAAGAGATTTTCTTTCCGGCCTGTGCGCCAGACTTTAACGGCGGCGCGCTGCCGCAAACGCCCGCTGATCTGGCCCATGTGCCGCTGCTGCGCTCCGACGAGGAATTGTGGCGTCCGTGGTTTGATGCAGCAGGCCTTGGCGACTGGCCAGAACCGAAGCGGGGCGTGCTATATCAGGATTCATCGAACCTGCTACAAGCCGCGATTGATGGCCAGGGCGTCGCGCTTACGCGGCGCTCGCTGGCGATGCATGAAATCGCCGCGGGCCGCCTGGTGCGGCTGTTCGATATCGACGGACCCAGCCCATGGCAGTACTTCTTCATCTGCTCGCCGCAAATGATCCAAACCGGGCGCGTCAAGGCATTCCGGGACTGGGTGTTTGCCGAAGTTGCGCGCTTCAGATTGCTGTTCGAACATGCGTGCGCTGAAAACCAGAGTAGCGCCAGCCTCGCCCAACTCACGCCCGCCCCACCCACCACCCCGCCGCAACGCTAGCGCGCCCCCTCACGGCGGCGCTACAGCACCACCTTCACCATCGGATGCCCGGTCAGGGCCCGGTAAATATCATCGAGATGCTCGCGGTTCAGCGCGCGTACCGTGGCGGTGAGGCCCGTGTAATTACCGCTGCCCGATGGCCGAACTTCCAGCTGCTCGGGCGCAAAACCGTTGTCGAACTGCTGGATCACCGCTGCAATGGCGTCCCTGAACTCAGGATGCGATTTGCCCATCACCTTGATCGGAAAATCGCAGGGAAACTTGAATAAAGATTCATCCACGGGAAAAGTCCTTGATGCCCGGCCGCCGCATATCACGTGCCAGACGAGACACACGACACACGACAGCCATGCTGGCTTACTTCTTTTTGCTGAACATCAGCACGATCGAATCCCACATGCGGCCGGCAACGCCCGCTTGCGGCACGGCTTCGAGTGCGACCACCGGGAACTGCGTGAGCGTCTTGCCATCCACGACGACCTTCGCTGAGCCCACGGCCTGACCATCGGCCAGCGGTGCCAGCAGCGGGCTGGTCAGCACGATTTGCGGCTTGGCCTTGTCGCCCACGCCCTTGGGCACCGTGATGTACTGATCGCGCTTCACCCCCACCTTGAGCGTGTCTTTCGTGCCCTTGTAGACACGCGGGGTTTCGATGACCTGACCCGCCTGATACAGGCGCACCGTGTCATACGCGGTGTAGCCATAGTTCAGCATCTTCATGCTGTCTTGTACCCGGTCGTGCTCCTTGACCTCGCCCATCATCACGGTCACCAGACGGCGTGAGGCATCGGTTGCACCGGGCAGCGGACGCTTGGCCGTAGCGATCAGGCAATAACCCGCTGCTTGCGTATGCCCCGTTTTCAACCCGTCCACGGTTGGATCCAGCCAGAGCAGGCGGTTGCGATTAGGTTGCCGGATCTTGTTGTAGGTGAATTCCTTGACCGAAAAGATGTTGTAGTAGTCGGGAAAATCACGGATCAGGCGCGTCGAGAGCAGCGCCAGATCACCGGCGGTGGTGTAGTGCTGCGGATCGGGCATGCCATTCACATCGGCGAAATGCGTGTGCTTCATGCCGAGACGTTGTGCTTCGGTATTCATCATGTTGACGAACTGGGCTTCGCTGCCGCCCACCAGTTCAGCCAGGGCGATCGCGGCGTCATTGCCCGACTGCACGATCATGCCGTACACCAGGTCATGCACCGTCACCGGCTTGTTCGCTTCGATGAACATGCGGGATTCGTCGTTGCGCACACGGCGAACCGCTTCACTGGGCAAAATGGTTTGCTCCATCGTGATTTTTTTGGCCTGTAGCGCTTCGAACACCAGATACGCTGTCATGAGCTTGGTCAGCGAAGCCGGTTCGACACGCTCATCGGCGTTACCGGATGCCAGCACCTGGTTGGCGGTAGCATCCACCAGCACCCACGAGCGCGCATTGACAGCAGGCGGCGGCACTTGCGCCAGCGCCGTGCTTGCGATGAGCGATGCGGGCAGTAGCAGCGCGAGCGTCATCTTGCGGCGCCAGGCTTGAGGAGCAAAAGATAAAGACGTGGACGGCGAAATCGGTGCAGAACCAGAGAAAGGAAAACGCATAGGATCGAGTCGGGCAGAAATGAGCCGCGCACAGGGCGCGCAGTTTGGAAGAGCCGGTCGGCGAGCATTTCGCACGGGACACCGCGAAACATGATGAAACCCGTGGGTGTCGTGCGAAGCCCATTCGACTTTCGGCCACGCGATCGGTTCGCGCAACACGCTGCGTTGTCACTCGTCACTCGCCACTCGCGTGGGCTTGCAGCGTGAAGGCCTGCTGAACCTGGCCGGATTGAGCCTAAAAATGAGCGCTCATTATACGCACGCGAGATTCGTCGCTGACATGCCAGGCGCCGCTCGCACGTTCCGAAAGTACGCACGAAGCCGGGATCAGGCAAGCGCTAAACAAGCTCAAGGCCCGCGCAAAGCCAGCGGATTTAGTGCCATGCATCCACGATGATGCGCTTGAGCACATGCAGCTTGCGATGCAGAAAATGCTCGGCGCCGGGGATCACCACCACCGGCAACTCCTGTGGCCGCGCCCAGTCGTAGACCGACTGCAGCGGCACGGTTTCATCGGTTTCGCCGTGGATGACGAGGGTGTTCTGCGGCACCGCGGCGACCTCCCAGCGGCTCGCGGCGGTGCCCACCAGCACCATGCGTTCGAGCGCCTGCCCCTCTTCGAGCCAACGCGCGGCGACATGCGACAGCACGAACGTGCCAAACGAAAACCCCGCCAGCACCAGCGGCAACGATGCCAGACCAGGCTGCGCACGCATATGGTCAAGCACGGCACGCAGATCATCGCGCTCACCCAGGCCATTGTCATGCTCGCCTTCGGTCGCCCCCACCCCGCGAAAATTGCTGCGGTACGTCACGTAATTCAGTTGCACCAGCGTGCGTGCCAGCGTCTGCGCCACCTTGTTGTCCATCGTGCCGCCAAAAAGCGGATGCGGATGCGCGACCAGCGCAATGCCGCGCGGCGCGCTCCCATGCTCGCGCAGGCCGTCGGGCAGATCGCAGGCCACTTCGATCTTGCCAACCGGGCCATCGAGCAGGAATTTTTGTGTATGAACGTTCATCGTGTGGCTTACCGGTCGAGCTTCAGACGCTCGACAACCAGGCCGCGCGCCAGATGGGAATCGACGATTTCGTCGATATCGGATTCGTCAATATAGGTGTACCAGGTCCCTTCGGGATACACGACCAGCACCGGGCCTTCCTCGCAACGGTCAAGGCAGCCGGCCTTGTTGATGCGTACCTGACCGGGGCCGGCCAGGCCCCGTTCCTTGACGCGTTTTTTCGCATACTCCTGCATCGCCTGGGCGTTGCAGTTGGCGCAGCTTGGGCGCCCGGCGTCCGCTTCGCGCTGGTTCAGGCAGAAAAAAACGTGATGCTTATAGAAGGAATCCATGGGGTCTTTCGCCATCGAAAATCGGAAAATACAAAACGTCAGGAATGCATCGGAATGCCATCGGAATACATTACGCAGGCAAGGGCCAAGCGCCCCGGCGTGCCGCGAATTATACGAGCGCCATGCCCAGCACGGCCGCGCTTAGCCCTTGCTGCGGCGGCGCGCCAGCCAGTTGCGCTCCGCCGCGAAGGCCAGCCATGCCAGGGCCGCATACGGCCAAACCCACGCCAGCCAGCGCGCCAGCCCATTGAGATGCACATAGCGCCCCTGACGCCAGTCGGCCAGCACGACATCGAAATACGGATTTTGTGGCAACAGGTTCACCAGCAACAGTGCGACGATCAGCGCGAGCGCCGCGCAGACTGCGCGCCACCGCCGCGATAACCGCAGCGCGAGCCACAACGCCAGCGTGCCCCATGCCAGCCCCCAGCGAGCGCCTGGCGTCAGCCATTCGAAGACCAGGCCCGCGCGCGACTGCAAGCCACTCACGCCGAGCTTGAGCAGCAGCGTCAGTGCGATCAGCGCCAGCAACAAGCGCACTTGCGGCGCTCGCGGACGCATCGGCAACGACGCCAGCGCACCCGCCGCAAAAAGGCTCAAGCCTGTGACAAGCGCCTCCCATGTCGCATCGGGCAGCATCGCGCCTAACCTCGCTGGCCACGCCGCGTGCCTCTCCCACGCATGCCACACCGCATCAGGCAGCCCGTTGAGCAACGCGTCCTGCATCGCCGGATCGAAACGCGACCACAGCTCACTCGGCCAGGTGCCCATGCCAAACAGCCAGGGCGTCGGAAAAATCGTCGCTAACGGCCATAACGCCGCAAAACCGAGCAACGCCGTGGCATCGCGCTCGAACCAGGCCAAACGCAAACGCCGCAAGCGACTTCGCTCCAGCAACCCGCTCACGACAGGCGCCGTCAGCACCGCGCCCAGCAGCGTGCCCAGTACATTCGCCACGAGATCGAGATTGGATGCCACGCGCGTGGGCAGCCAGGTTTGCCCCGCTTCCATGACAGCCGACAGCAAGGTACCGAGACCCAACGCCAGCCCAACCGCGCGAGCGCCGCACCAGCGCGGATACAGCGCCAGCACAAGAAGCGCACCGAACGGCATGTAACCGAGCACATTGATGACGATGTCGAAGACGCTCAGATAGTGCGACAGCGGGTTCGTCAAATAATCGAAGAGGCCGATGCCCTGCGAGCGCCAACCCGCAAACGGGTACCACGAGGCATACACAATCAGTGCGGCATACAGCGCCAACGTCTGGCGCGCGAACGCAGAGGGATGGCGCGGCCACAGCGGAGAATTCACGATGCCGATGCTGCAGGCGTTTAGGGCGGCGGCGTAACCGGAGGCGCCGCCTGCGTCTGTGCGCTGACCCAGGCTGAGATCTGCGCAATCAGCTCAGCGCTGGCGGCGCGCAGCGCCCGTGCTCCGCCGGCTGCGTCAGGCGTGCTGGCGGGTGCCTGGGCGATAAACGTGCGCTGGCCCAGGAGCACGCCATGATGCAACAACGTGGCGCGGACGGTCACCGCACCATGGCTTTGCGTATGTCCGTCGAACACCTGCTCGAATTCGTCGAGGCTGATTTTCAGCACCGGCGCCCGCACCCTGTCGCCACCGCTCAGCACCGGCCCATTTGCCGTGAGCGCCATGCGCAAATGCTGCGTCAACAATTGCGCTGGCGGCATGATCCAGTGGCTGTGTGCATAAGCGCCGGTCTGTTGCGCGTCGATATCGCTGAGGCGGTAAACCAGCTTGTCGGAATCGAGCGCATCCGAAGCATCCACATCAAGCACCTTGACTGCAGGCCGCGTGCCCACCACCGAAGGCGGCACGAGCGGCCCAAGGTCGTAGCGCATATTGGAGCCAACGGACGTGCCCGCGCATCCCGCGAGCAACGTCAGCGTGGCCAGCAACGCGGTAACACGCGTGCGCGCGGACAACGGGGGAAATAAAAACGAGAGCGGCATGACGGAATCTTCCCAGAGATCAAGGTGCGTTGGACGGGCGTTCCGGCGCGCCAGCAGGCCAGGTGAAACCGGGCTCGCCCGGGCCGGGTATCGCGCGGGGTGCGCCAAAGAGAACGCTGTTCGGGTTCGCGCTGAAGGTGTCGGCGGCGTGATTGAGCGAACGCGCTGCCGCGCGCACGTCTTGCGCCATGCCATTAAAACGCGGCAGCGTCTCATACCCGACTCGGCCCGACAGATCCTGCAAGGCCGAATCCATCGACGTCAGCGCCACACCGGCTTGCTCCGCCGCGGTTCCAACCTTGTTGAGATTCACGGTGAAAGGGCCATCCGGCCGGTTCAACCCGCTCATGAACTGCCCTGTGCTGGCAAGCGTCTGGTTGAGCTGGTTAAGCGTGGCGGGCAGCTTGCCTGCGGCTGGAGCCATTTGCTGCGTCAACGTGGCCACGCCATCGGCGGCATGTTGCAGGCTTGCCATCGTGGAGAGCAATTGCCGCTGGGAATCATCGGACAGCAGCCGGTCAACATCGCCGGCGACTTTTTCGAGTTTGCTCAACAGCACATCGCCGCGTTTTTGCAACTGGTCGAAAAGCCCTGGATGCAGCGGCAACTGCGCCACCGTCTGCCCGGACGAAAGCAGCGGCGCAGAATCGTGCCCGGTATCGTCCAGTTGCACGAAAGCGATGCCTGTCACACCCTGAAACCCAAGGGTGCCAAACGTGGATTGCGTGATCGGCGTGTTTTTGTCGACCATGATGCGAATCACGATCTGCCCGGGATGCTCGCGGTCAAAACGGATCGATTGCACCTTGCCCACGCCCAGCCCGCGATAACGCACCGCGGCATCGACCGACAGCCCCGTCACATTGGTGCGCGCAATCAGGTCGTAGGGCACGCGCACCGAGCGATCGACGTTGAATAAAAACGCCGCCAGCCCAATGGCCACCAGCAGCGCCACGGTAAACAGCCCCGCCCAGAAGGCATGCGCCTTGTTTTCCATATCAGCTTCCCCGATTCACAGCGGTATGTGGTTTGTCAGATGACGCCCCATCGAACGACGACAAGACCCCATCGAACGACGCCCCAGGCGGCGATTCGAACGTCTCTTCAAACGCCGCAGGCGGCAGCTTGGCCCGGCGCTCCGGCGGCAGCGCCTGCAAGGCACGGCGGCCGCGGCGGCCCAGAAAAAATTCGCGGATAAACGGATGATCGACTGCCGCCGCTTCTTCCACCGGCGCCGCCACCAGGACCCGACGGTCAGCCAGCACCGCAACGCGCGTCGAGAGCGCCACCATCGTGTCGAGGTCATGCGTCACCATCACCACGGTCAGCCCAAGCGCGCGCCGCAACATGCCAATGAGTTCGACAAATTCATCGGAAGCGCGTGGATCGAGCCCCGCGGTAGGCTCATCGAGAAACAGCAGCTCAGGTTCCAGCGCGATAGCCCGGGCGATACCCACCCGCTTGACCATTCCCCCCGACAATGCCGAGGGCATCTTCGACGCGTGTTTGCAGGGCAGCCCGACCATTTGCAGCTTGAGCATGACGATGTCACGCAGCAGGTCTTCCGGCACCCGGCCCAGTTCGCGCAGCGGCTGTGCAATGTTGTCGAAGACGGACAGCGACGAAAACAGCGCGCCCTGCTGAAACAGCATGCCGAGGCGGCTCCGCATCAGGCGTGCGGCGCGAGGGTCGATCGTCAGGGTGTCTTCGCCAAAAACCTTGATCGTGCCCGACGTTTGCTGTTCCAGACCGAGAATCTGTCGCAGCAGCGTGGTTTTGCCCGAGCCCGAACCGCCGACCAGCGTCAGAATCTCGCCGCGCCAGACATCGAGATTCAAATGCTGATGGACCAGGTTACGCCCATAGCGTTTCGTGAGATCGCGGACTTCGATCACGGCCTGCCGCGCACCCTGCGACGGCTGCTGCGACGATGACGGCGGCGATGACGGCGACGATGACGGCGGCGATGGGACCGTGGTAGCGGACGGCGTCGACATCAGATCCCCACGCTCTGGAACATGATCGCAAAGACCGCGTCGGCCAGAATCACCACGGTGATCGACGTCACCACCGAGGCGGTCGTGCCATCGCCGAGGCTTTGTGAATTCGCCTTGATGCGAAAACCAAAATGACAGCCGACGATCGCAATCAGCATGCCGAACACCACCCCTTTGCCAAGTCCAATCCACAGGTTCGCAATGGGCACGACGTTGGGCAGCGAGCGGGCGAAATACGTCATGTCGATGCCCAGCACGATCTTCGCGGCCAGTGCGCCACCGGTCAGGGCAATGATGTTGGTCCACATCACCAGCAAGGGCATCGCCACCCCGAGCGCCACGACACGCGGCAAGATCAGGCGCAAACCATGCGGAATGCCCATCACGCGCATGGCATCGAGCTCTTCGGTCACGCGCATCACGCCGATTTGAGCGGTAATCGCCGAACCCGAGCGCCCTGCCACCAGGATCGCCGACAGCACAGGCCCCAGTTCGCGGATCACCGCGAGCCCGAGGATATTCACGATGAACTGGTTGGCGCCGAACAGCCGCAACTGTTGCGCGGATAAATAACTCAGCACGATACCGATCAGAAACGCGACCAGCGCGGTGATCGGCAGCGCTTTCGCGCCCGCGTTATAGATGTTGGCGGAGATTTCGGTCCAAGGTGTGGTTTTGGGATGCCGCAGAATTGACAGAAAATCCAGCACGACACGGCCGAGCATCGTCAGGCCACCCGACAAATTCTCGGCAAAGGAAAAAATACCCAGCCCGAGGCGAGTGATGGGATCAATGCGCGGAACCGGCTCGGGCGCGGTACGGGTCGTATCGAGCAGCGCAATCCGGCTGAAGATGTCGCGCTGGGTCTCGGTGAGCGCGATGCCGGCAGGAAGCTGACGCCCCCAGACACGCCACAGCGCCTGGCCGCCCACGTAATCCATGCGCTCGACACGCGATAAATCCCACTGATGAACCGTTTGCGGCGTCAGGTCACGCAAGCGCAGCACGATGCCGCCTCGGGCACGGTCGTGTGCCAGCGCTAGCGTGGTCCACTGGCCAGATAGCCGGACAATCTTGCCTTGGTTGTCTGCGGCGATATCGAGGCCGGGCGGAGTGTCGTAGTTCAAGGATCGCGGGATTCAGTTATAGGAACAGGGGCCATTGTAACGAAGCTATGTCTGAAACGACTGGCCAACATGCCCTATGGCTACAATACGCGGCATGAATGCCCCCACCGCCCCCCACCATGCAGCCCATACGGACGATTGGCGCATCGACCGCGACCGCGCCGTCGCCCTGTTTGGCCCTGCCGCACACCATTGGCCTGTCGAAATCGTCGAGGAAACCGGCTCGACCAATGCCGACCTGATGGCGCGCATGAAAGCGCTGCCACGCCGCGCCAGCGCGCTGCCACGGCCCATTGTGCGCGTCGCCTATCTGCAAACAGCAGGCCGGGGCCGCCGGGGGCGCGCCTGGTATGCTGAGCCGGGCAATGCGCTGCTGTTTTCGGTGGCCTGCGTGCTACCCCGGCCACTCGAAAACCTCGCGGGGCTCAGTCTCGCCGTGGGCGTGGCGCTGGTGGACGGGCTACGCTCACTGCCCCTCACCGCCCCCGGGCAAATCGCGCTGAAATGGCCCAATGACGTACTGCTGGAAGGCGACAAGCTCGCGGGCATTCTGATCGAAACCGCGTGGAGCACGGCTAGCGCCAGTGCGGTGGTCATCGGCATCGGCACGAATGTGAAAGGCGGCGAGCAACTGGCAGCCAAGGTCAGCGCCTTCAATAGCGGCGAGCGAACGCCTGGCACGACGCCGACGACGCTCTCGCGCGCCCTGCCCTCAGCCAATCTCACCGATACGCTCGCCGCTGAACTCAATGCGCTTGAGGCCGCCTTGCAACGTTTTGGACAAGCGGGTTTCGCACCGTTCCAGCCGCGCTGGAATGCCTGTCATGCCTATGCGGGCCGCGAAGTCGTGTTGCTGGAGCAAGGTATCGAAGTGGCACGCGGCGTGGCCGCTGGCGTGGATGCGCGCGGGCAACTGCTGCTCGACACCGCCACCGGCCGCGAAACAATTGCGACAGGCGATGTCTCGCTGCGCCTCGCCACGGACGGCGGTGCCCCATGAGCGCGAGCGCGCCCTTCTTGCTGATTGACGCGGGCAATAGCCGCGTCAAGTGGGCGCTAGCACAGGCCGACGGAACCGTGGCACAGACCGGCGCTTTCACCCATGCTCCGGATCCGGGTGCACATACCGCGGCCGAAGCGACCCAATCGACCCAATCGGCCGAAGCCGCAGCATCTTTGGCGGCTAGCATCGCCGCCTGGCGGCAACTGCCCCGGCCAGGCAGCGTATGGCTGTCGAATGTTGCAGGTGCGGCCGTCGCGCAGCGTCTCACCGCCCTGCTCAACGCACACTGGCCCGGCCTGCCTTGCACCACCATCCGCGCGCAGGCGCATCAATGCGGCGTCACTAACGGTTACACCACGCCTTCCACGCTAGGCAGCGACCGCTGGGCCGGGTTGATTGGCGCTCACGCGGCCTTTCCTGGCGAAGCGCTTTTGCTTGCAACCCTGGGCACCGCCACCACGCTCGAAGCCTTGCGCGCGGATGGCAGTTTCATCGGCGGACTGATTGCGCCGGGCTGGTCGCTCATGATGCGCTCGCTCGGCGAACACACAGCCCAGTTACCCACGCTCGACGCCCAGGCCGCGCGTGGCCTGCTGGCGCACAGTCCGCAACATGGCCCGTGGTTTGCCAGCGATACCCGGCATTCGGTGTCAGCGGGCTGCGCGCTGGCGCAAGCCAGTTTGATCGAACGCATGTGGCATGACCTGAGCGATACGTGGCAAACCCCCGTGCGTCTGGTACTCGGCGGCGGCGCCGCCGATGAGGTCAGCACGATGTTGCAAGTGCCGCACACGCGTCATGACACACTGGTGCTGTCGGGCCTCGCACGAATCGCCGCCGCCAGCCTTTGCCCGGCGTCCGGCGCGTTTGCCGCGCCGCTGTGAGCGGCATGCACGGCCCGAACGCCCTGACGCTACGCTGTTTATGTTTTTACTTTTTCGATGGAGTTTTCAACCATGCTGCGCTGGCTGATTGCTATCTTGCTACTCGCTAACCTGGGCGCCTTCGCTGCCGTGCGTGGCACATTTGGCCCACTGCCTTCGGCCAGCCCGCATGAAGCGCATTACCTGAACCGGCAGTTACATCCTGAATGGCTCAAGGTGCGCCCCATCACCGCCGCTGAAGCCGCCGATCAGGTCGTGATTGGCAGCCCCATGCCCGAAGCGCCGGTCGCGGCCTCAGCGCTCATGCCGTGAAAATCTCAACCGTGCGCCCGGACTTTTTTTAGCAGCGCGGTTGTCGAGCGCTCGTGCTCGAACGGAATCGCCAGCGCCCGCCCCCCCCAACCACGCACCCGCGCGGCTTCAGGCAGCACATCCATGTCGTAATCCCCGCCCTTGACCAGCACATCGGGATGTAATGCCTCGATCAGCGCCAGTGGCGTCGGTTCATCGAAGCGCACAACCCAATCGCTACTTTCCAGTGCCGCCAGCAACGCCATGCGGTCCGCTTCGTGATTGATGGGCCGGTCATCGCCCTTACCCAGCAGCCGCACCGAGGCATCGCTATTCACGCCGATGATCAGGCACGCGCCCAGCGCTTTCGCCGCCGCCAGATAGGTGACGTGGCCACGATGCAGGATATCGAACACTCCATTGGTAAATACCACCGGCCCGGCCAGGGTGGAACGGCGTTGTGTGAGCGCCTCGCGCGTCGTCAGCTTGCGCTCGAAAATGGCAGACATGGATCAGTACCCAGAAATAAAAGATTCACAGGAACGGGATAACTCAACGGGATAAATCAACGGGATAAATCAAGTGGCCCCCGCAACGACAACGGCCCAGCATGCACATGCATGCTGGGCCGTTGATCTGCGTTTGAGCGCCGCGCGGGCCACCTCGCGCACATGAACAACGCACATAAGCCAAGCCGGCGAGCGGGCCGGCCTTTACACCGGTTGCTGCGCGGCAGCCTGTTCAGTTTGCAAACGCTGGACCACTTCCTTGCGATAGCGGTTCAACTCTTGGGCGGTATTGAACGTGCGTTCGAACAGCACCGACAGGTTGTGCAAGATGCGCTCCACGACTTTCTTTTCCCAACTGTCGTCGAAGCGGATTTGCTCGTCGAGCCAGCGTTCGAGCCACTCCGGGTCCGGCAAGCGCGACTGAACTGTGTCGCGCGGAAAAAGCGCCTGATTGACGTGCAGATTGGTTGGATGAAGCGGTTTGTCCGTCCGCCGGGCCGAGGCCATCAACACACCGATCTTGGCAAATGCCGCCCGTGCGACATCGCCGCTTTGCGCCATCGCCTTTTTCATGTAGCGCAAATACGCGCCACCATGACGGGCTTCATCGCGGGAGATGGTTTCGTAGATTTGCTTGATGACCGGCTCGGTGTGCCATTCGGCAGCGCGGCGATACCAGTGGTTCAAGCGGATTTCGCCACAGAAATGCAGCATCAGGGTTTCGAGCGGTGGCGCCGGATCGAACTCGAAGCGCACCGCATGCAGTTCTTCCTCACTGGGCATCATTTCTGGCTTGAAGCGGCACAGATACTCCATCAGCACCAGCGAGTGTTTTTGCTCTTCAAAAAACCACACGCTCATGAACGCCGAGAAATCGCTGTCGTGATGGTTATCGCGCAGAAACATTTCAGTGGCGGGTAACGCGGCCCATTCGGTGATCGCGTTCATCTTGATGGTGGCGGCCTGCTCGTCGGTGAGCAGCGTGGGATCGAATGTGCTCCAGGGAATGTCTTTTTCCATGTCCCAGCGAACCGATTCGAGTGATTTGTAAAGCTCTGGATAAAGCATGGTGTTCATCGTCCCACCCCCTGTTTCTGCGCGTTCGTTACTACGGCTGGTTATCTGTGATTGAGACTGCGGTAATGGCTTGATCAGTGCGAAGGCCCGAGCGTTACCCCAAATCCTGGATTTTACGCGGGTATCAGGAGCCCAATGCTATCGGTCGTGCATCATTTGCACCCGCTGCGGCAAAGGGATGGAGGCCCCGGCACATGCTGCGCAACCAGGCCAAACCGGAAGAAAGAAATGCCTGACAGCTTGTGAACCTTTATGTCATTACTTTTGTGCAAGCTGAAAGCGCGTCATGGCAGCGGGCATCCACTGCCAGCCGCGGGCCTGAAAAAAAAACGGCAAAAAAGATCGGCAAAAGCTTTCACGATGGTAACACGAGGCCCTCGCCTCCCAGGATAGCCAAAATGCCGCAGGCATTAGCCAGCCCCTGGTTACGAAAAAACTGAAAATCCACCGGAAAATACGCAAAGTCCTGCTCAGAATAACGAACGATGCACGAGATGTCGTTTAAGCCGGGGCAGCCGGGGCCATTTAGCCCATTGCCTCAGGCGGTTTAACCCAGCGCGCAATCGCCTCGCTTTGAGCCAGCACATCGCGCCGCCCCAGTTCAATCAGTTCGCATGTGAATTCGCGCTCGAACAGCAAATAGCTCGCAAACGAAGCCCCCGACGCACGGTTCCCCCCCACTGCACCCAGCAGCCCGCGCACGGTGCGCGGCAAGCATTTGAGGTAACGCGCGGCGATCAGCTCGATACGTTCGCTGGGCGCAATCGCCAGCACCTCGATCTGACGCCAGCCGCTCTCCGGCGCAACCGCCAGCGGCAGATGCCGCACCATGCGGTTCACGTGCTCAACGCGTTCGATATCCGCGCCAAGCGAATCGAGAAACACACTCGCCAGCACCTGCTGCCCAATCTGCGCGAGCGATGGATAGCCGTTCTCATGCCCGGCTGGCGGCACTTCCGGGCGCGGTGCCGCCGCCCCAAGCACAAGAATGCGTTGCGCCCCAAAGTGAATCGCTGGACTCAGCGGCGCAATCTGGCGGATCGAGCCATCGCCGAAATATTCGTGATGTCCATCGAGTTCGAGCCGCACCGCCGGAAACACATACGGAATCGCGGCCGACGCCAGCAAATGCTCAGGCGTAAGCGCCACCATTCGCGCGGAACGCTGCGCACGCCGCCAGGCGTGAATCGGCTCGCTAGCCTGATAAAACGTCAGATGCTGGCCCGATGAGTAACTCAGCGCAGTCACCGAAAGCGCATGCAGCATGCGCTGTTCAAGCATCTGCTCGATGCGGTGAAAACTGAGCGCCTCACGCAACAGATGCGCGAGCGGCGTGGAATCGAACAAGCCGCGCGGAGACTGATGCGCGGCCCAGCCCACGGTCATGGCCGCGAGCCAGCGCGCCCCGGCCAGCATCACGCCAGGCCAGTCGGTCCGATACACATGATGGGCGCGCATCCCGGACCAGACGTCCACCAGACGCGCAGCGCCGCGCGTGAAATCGTCAGCATGGCTCGCCATGGAAGTTGCATTGATCGCCCCGGCGGACGTGCCGCATATCACGCTGAACGGCGAGGCCCGGCGTGCGGGCGCGACGGTGCGAGCGATTTCGGCGAGCGCTTGCAGCGCGCCCACCTGATAAGCGGCACGCGCACCGCCCCCCATGAGCACTAGCGCGAGACGCATGCCGGCAACACCAACATCAGGTCCAACGCTTTAGCCGCTGCTTGCTGGGCGCTCATCGCGTGCGAGGCGACGGTGTTTTTTTCGACGGTGTTTTTTTTGCTGCCGTCTTTTTCGCCGCGCCACTGCGTGCAGCCGTAGAGCGGGTTGAAGGTCGAGCGGTGGAAGCTGTCGTGGAAGCCGCAGATTTGGCAGATTTCGCGGCCGATGCGGCCGGCTCAGCAGATGCCGCAGGTTCAGCCGCGTCCGGCTGGGCCATGGCGAATTGCGCGATCTGGTTGAACTGCGCTTGCAGCATATTCCACCAGCCCGAAGGATCAACCGCCCCGGCGCCCGCGGCATGCGACGCGGCATCGGCTGCCTCTGCGCCATCGGCTGCGGCTGAAGTAAAAGCAGAAGCCGAAGCCGCAGCGTCGGCCTGCGGCTGAGCCGCTGCCCCCTGCGCAAAAGCGCCAAACGCGCGCAACGTGGCCAGCGTCGCACGCTGAACCTCCATCGCCTGAATCGCCGACTGCAACATATTCAGGTTCAGCTTGAGCCATTGCTCGACGGCACGCATATCGGTGATCCGGCGTTCGAGTTCCTCGACATTCGTGAGTTGCGCCATCATGCCAGGGAAATCAGCAGGCGCCGCGCCAGAAAGCCCCGGTGCGAGCGGCATCAGGCCCCAGAGCTGCTCAAGCATCCCGCCCGGCGGAACGCCCTGGAAGCCCGGAAAAAAGAATGGGAAAGCAGAACCAGGTGTATCGGGCATGCGGATCTCCTCGCAACAAAAATCAAAAAAAGGAACGCTGACGATAGCAAGCCGTGGCGCGACGTAGCAAGGTAACGACCTGACGACAGAACGACATAACGACGGCTGTCATCCAGACAATATGGACAGCGTCAGCGAGATCAAAAACAGCCGCAGCGGTGTCGGTGTCGGTATCGGTATCGGTATCAGCCAGGCGAATTCGTCCGATCATACCGTGCACCAGCGGCGCTATCAGGCTGCCGAATCAGGCGGCGCGACAGATTGTTCAATCGCACCGAAAAGCGATTTGCCCGCTTCATCGAGCATTTCAATTTTGACGGTATCGCCATACTGCATAAACGCGGTTTTCGGCGCGCCATGTTCGATGGTTTCGAGGCAGCGTTTTTCCGCGATGCAGCAGTAGCCGCGTTTAGGGTCCTTGTTCGATATCGTGCCTGAGCCGACGATCGTTCCTGCGCGCAGGTTACGCGTCTTCGCCGCATGCGCGATCAACTGGCCGAAATGGAACACCATGTCGCTGCCCGCATCCGGCTGTCCGACCTTCTTCCCGTTCCAGTGCACCAGCATCGGCCGATGCAGGCGGCCTTCGCGCCAGTGCGCGCCGAGCTCATCCGGGGTGATGGCGAGCGGGGCAAAGGCGGTCGCGGGCTTGCTCTGAAAAAACCCAAAACCCTTGGCCAGTTCCGCCGGAATCAGGTTGCGCAGCGACACATCATTGACCAGTGTCAGCAAGCGCACGCTGTTCAGCGCCTGGTCGGGTGTCGTGCCCATCGGCACATCCGCGGTCAGCACCGCGACCTCCGCTTCGAAATCAATGCCAAACGCCTCGGACGCGCACACGATGTCATCTTTGGGGCCAATGAAATCATCGCTGCCGCCCTGGTACATCAGCGGATCGCTCCAGAACGTTTCGGGCATCTCAGCGCCGCGGGCGCGCCGCACCAGTTCGACATGGTTCACATACGACGAGCCATCCGCCCACTGATAGGCACGGGGCAACGGCGCCATGCACTGGCCAGCATCGAACGCAAAAGTATGGCGGGCGCGCCCCTGATTCAGCGCGTCATACACCTCTTGCAATTGCGGGGCGTAAAACGGCCAGTCGTCGAGCGCGCGCTGTAACGTCGCCACAATCGCGTCGGCCAGCGCCGCCGTTTGCAAGTCGCGGGACACAACCATCAACTGGCCGTCGCGCGTGCCGTCTTTCAGGGTCGCTAGTTTCATAAGACAAAAAATAGGAGGAGGGGGAGGAAGTGACGCTCGAAGGAATCTATTCTACGATGGTGAATTCGTCGGCTGGCGCCGCCGTCCTGGTCTACTCCTCCGTTTCGTCCCTCTCTTCCATTGGTCTACCCAACGCTTTCGCTCATGCCTTCCTCCTCGCACACGCGCCGCGCCCTCCGTACTGACATAACCACTGACATGGCAAACCTCGCCGAGGCCTGCGCGCACGAACACGATGCGAGCGAAGAAAAACTTCGCTCAGGGGTTCAGTCCATCGAAGTGGGCTTCCGGCTGCTTGAGGTGCTAACCCACGAACCACGCGCCATGATGCTGCGCGATCTCGCGCAACGCGCACAAATGAGCCCGGCCAAAGCCCACCGTTACCTGGTGAGCTTTGCGCGGCTTGGCGTAGTCGCACAAGACCCGCTCTCCGGCCGCTACGAACTAGGCGGCTTCGCCTTGCAGCTTGGGCTGGCGCGGCTGGCGCGCGTGGATGGCGTCAAACTCGCGCGCCAGGCGCTCGCCGTCTTGCATGAGCAACGGGATCTGACCGTGGGCATTGCCGTGTGGGGCAATCAGGGGCCGACCGTGGTGCACTGGATCGAATCGAGCTATCCGGCCAAGGCTTCGCTCAAGCTCGGCGATGTCATGCCGCTATTGAGTTCCGCGACGGGTCTGCTGTTCGCCGCTTATTTACCGCGCAGCAAAACCGCACCGATGCTTGAGCGCGAACTGGCACAACAGCGCGAACCCCCTCCCGCGCATGCCACGCCGGGCCTGCCCCGGACCCAGGACGACATCGAACGCCTGCTCGCAGAGGTCCGCACGCACGGCGCCGCACGGGTTGAAGGCCGGTTGCTGCCCGGTATTAACGCGTTCTGCGTGCCCGTGTTCGATGCGGCAGGCAACCTCGCGCTTGGGCTGATTGCGCTAGGCCGCGAAAGCGCATTCGAGATTCACTGGGAAAGCGAAGCCCGAGCGGCATTAAATGAGTGCGCCCAGCGGCTGTCTTATGAATTGGGTTTTAGTGCAAAGGTTTAATGCAGCGGACAAGGTTGCCATGCTGGACTCGACGAAGCACTGATTTCACGCTCAAGACAACCGCGACCACGGCATCGGGAAAACACGCCCGGTAAAATACCCCGCTCGCAGCCATCCGGTCTTGCACGGCGCGGAATGATCGAGGCAGTCCTGGCAATCCACGATTTCGCTCGGCCATTCCTCTCACCCTCTCAATCCGATGCCGTCTTCGCCTCCATCCCGTCTTGCCAAGCCGACCGCCGAGGCCGGAGCCAGGGCAGTGAAACGCTCTCCGCGACGTGTTGGCCGCTGGATTGCCACGCTCGTTGCCGTGCTGTGCCTGCATGGAATAGCCGGGCTATGGATCGGACACAGCCGTATCCGGTTTGAGCCGCCTGAAGCCCCTCCGCCCGTACAAATCGCACTACTCAAACCGGAGCGCATCGAACGCAAGCCTGTTTCCCCTACGTCGCCAGCTTCGCCCTCCGTGCCTTTGCCAGCCCCGGAGCGAACGCCAGGCCGAACGCGTGGCGAGCCCGCGCTCAAGGCGGCGCGACCCCGGTCCACCCCCGTCACGCGCACCGAAACGCCCACTTCAACCGCGAACGAAAGCGCCCCCAACGTAGCCCACGAGGCCTCCGGCCCGGCTGGTTCAACCGGTTCAAGCGGCCTGAACGGCACCGGCGATGCCAGCAAAGACGCCACGACCCCGGGCCCCCAGGCGCAGAGCGGCGTGAAATTCTCCGTGCCGCCATCGGGCGATCTGGAATACGACTCGTACTACAACGGCATGCGCAACCCGTCTGGCACGATCCGCTGGCACAGCGACGGCCACACCTACACGCTTGCCATCGCTATTCCGCTGCCCTTCGTCGGCACTTATCGCTATTCCAGCCATGGCCAAATCGATGCCTTTGGCCTCGCGCCTGAGCAATACATCGAACAGCGCGGCCGAAGTGCGGAAAATGTCACGATCTTCAACCGCGACGAGCGGCAAATCGTTTTCACCCGCACGCCCATGCGGCTAGCACTGCCCGAAGGCGCGCAGGACCGTTTCAGCATGCTGATGCAACTGGCGGGCCTCGTGCGCGGCAACCCCGATGCCTACGTGCCCGGTGTCACGCGCGAATTCTTCGTGACAGATAGCAACAGTGGCGAAACCTGGCCCATCCAGACAATCGGCGACGAAACCGTTCACACCGCCGAAGGCCTCATCAGTGCCCGTCACTTCCGACGATTACCGCGCCGCGCGGGCGACACCCGGCGCATTGACATCTGGCTCGCGCCCTCCCTCGGCTGGCTGCCCGCCCGGCTGATGCAAACCGAACCCAACGGCGCGGAAATCGAGCTTGTGTGGCGCGGCCAACGCCCGCCGGGCAGCGCGCGTACCCCTTCCGGCCCAACGCCGGCTGCGCCTGAAAACCTGTACAGCAAGCCCTAAAACCCCGGCAGCGCACATTGACACTCGCACGCTGTTGCGTATTTCAGTTCATACTGCCGCCAGCGCATTCCGCGCTAACCTCAGCCTCACCAGCCTGCTTCGCTTTGTCGCACGACCTGAAACGTTCGAAAAAAGGGGCCGTTTTTATTTTTGCGTCCACGTCCAGTAGACGCCCCCTTGAATTCCATTTCATTCGCTCCATTTATGGCGCTGTACGGCCAGGAGCCCACGAATACAGGAACAGGAGTGACGCCATGCAAATGATCTACAACAGCCAGAACTACTGCGTTGTCGAATTTCCCCCGCAAGACGGGCACTTCGCCATGAGGTCTGGCGGTTACGAGATCGTCGATAAAAACATGCAACGCGAAATCTATATTGATGGCGTAATGGCCGCCAGTTTCCGTGAGCATGTGCAAAGGCTCATCGCAGAAGAGCCCTCGCTCGATGAGGTCGACGAGTTTCTCGGCCAGTTCGACAGCCTGATGACCCAGCCTGTGATTTCTCACTGATCCCGGTTCAGCCTTTCTTGTTTTTTATTCAGCACCCCGGTGCGCCCAACCCCCGCCAGGCAAAGCCTGGCGGGGGTTTTTACTGTTCACGCAATTAATTTCCCATCATTGCCCGCATTCAGGCAAAGCACTGCTCCGACTACAATAACGAACTTTCCCGAACCAGCCGCCCTCCCGCCCGACTCGCCATGAACCAGCCCGCTCGCCCCGCCGCTTCCGCCCCCAGCGCTCGCGCTTACACACGGGGGGCCGCGCTCCCCAGGCTGCTCGAGTCACGCATCCTGATACTCGATGGTGCGATGGGCACGATGATCCAGCGCTACAAGCTCGACGAAGCCCGCTACCGCGGCGCACGCTTCCAGGATTACGGCCGCGATATCAAAGGCAACAACGAACTGTTATCGCTCACGCAACCGCAGATCATCGGCGAAATCCACGAGCAATATCTCGCGGCCGGCGCGGACATCATCGAAACCAACACGTTTGGCGCGACCACCGTGGCCCAGGCCGACTACGGCATGGAAAACCTTGCCATCGAGATGAATCTCGAATCCGCCAGGCTGGCGCGCGCCGCGTGCGACAAATATTCGACGCCCGACAAGCCACGCTTCGTCGCAGGCGCAATCGGCCCCACACCGAAAACCGCCAGCATCTCACCCGACGTCAACGATCCAGGCGCGCGCAACGTCACCTTCGACGAACTCCGCACCTCGTATTACGAACAGGCGCAAGCGCTGCTCGATGGCGGCGCGGACCTGTTTCTGGTCGAAACGATTTTCGACACGCTCAACGCCAAAGCCGCACTGTTCGCCCTTGATGAGCTTTTCGAAAACACCGGCGAGCGCCTCCCCATCATGATTTCCGGCACGGTCACCGACGCTTCGGGGCGTATTCTCTCGGGCCAAACCGTCGAAGCCTTCTGGAATTCGCTGCGGCACGCCAAGCCCCTGACCTTCGGCCTGAACTGCGCTCTGGGCGCAGCGCTCATGCGTCCGTACATCGCCGAGCTGGCGCGTCTGTGCGACACCTATGTGTCGTGCTATCCGAATGCGGGCCTGCCCAATCCGATGAGCGACACCGGCTTCGACGAGCTGCCCGCCGACACCTCCGGCCTGCTGCGGGAGTTCGCTCAGGCGGGCCTCGTGAACCTCGCAGGCGGCTGCTGCGGCACCACTCCAGAACACATCGCGGCCATTGCCAAGGCACTCGCCGAGATCAAGCCGCGCCAGTGGCCAGGCCAGTACCGCGATGCCGCCTGACGCACGGCTCGCACGCTGAGCGCCGCGTCTTCTCCCAAGCCGCTCCTTGCCCCTATTGCCCCTATTGCTCCTATTCCCCCGCTTTCACAGCCAGCCTTAGCACACTGCCATGACCGATCACACCATGCGCCTCTCCGGGCTCGAACCCTTCAACGTCTCGCCTGGTACGCTTTTCATCAACGTCGGCGAACGCACCAATGTGACCGGCTCGAAGGCCTTCGCCCGCATGATTCTCAACGGCCAGTTCGACGAGGCGCTCGCGGTAGCGCGCCACCAGGTCGAAAACGGCGCGCAGGTGATCGACGTCAACATGGACGAAGCCATGCTCGATTCAAAGGCCGCCATGGAGCGCTTCATGAACCTGATCGCGTCCGAGCCCGATATCGCTCGCGTGCCGGTCATGATCGATTCGTCGAAGTGGGAAGTGATCGAAGCCGGTCTGAAATGCGTGCAAGGCAAAGCGATCGTCAATTCGATCTCGCTCAAGGAAGGGGAGGCCGCCTTCCGCCATCACGCGAACCTGATCCGCCGTTATGGCGCGGCCGCCGTGGTGATGGCCTTCGATGAGCAGGGCCAGGCCGACACTTTCGCGCGCAAGACAGAGATCTGCCAGCGCTCCTATGATTTTCTGGTCAATGAAGTGGGGTTTCCGCCAGAAGACATCGTGTTCGATCCGAATATTTTCGCCATCGCCACCGGCATCGAGGAACACAACAATTACGCGGTCGATTTCATCAATGCCACGCGCTGGATCAAGCAAAACCTGCCGTATGCGAAGGTGAGCGGCGGGGTGTCGAACGTCTCGTTCTCGTTTCGTGGCAACGACCCGGTGCGCGAGGCAATTCACACCGTGTTCCTGTATCACGCGATCCAGGCAGGCATGGACATGGGCATCGTCAACGCGGGCCAGCTAGGCGTGTATGCCGATCTCGACCCTGAGCTGCGCGAGCGCGTCGAGGATGTCGTGCTAAACCGCCGTGCCGATGGCACCGACCGTCTGCTCGAAATCGCCGACCGCTTCAAAACCGGCGCGGCAAAAAAAGAAGAAAACCTCGAATGGCGCAACCAGCCCGTTGAAAAACGTCTGGCCCATGCGATGGTGCACGGCATCACGAACTTCATCGTCGAAGACACCGAAGAAGCCCGCGCGCAGATCGCCGCCACAGGCGGGCGGCCCATCAACGTGATCGAAGGGCCGTTGATGGATGGCATGAACATCGTGGGCGACCTGTTTGGTCAGGGCAAGATGTTCCTGCCGCAGGTGGTCAAATCGGCGCGTGTGATGAAGCAGGCCGTCGCTCATCTGATTCCGTTCATCGAAGAAGAAAAGCAGCGCCTTGCCGCCGCCGGCAGCGACGTGCGCGCCAAAGGCAAGATCGTGATCGCCACCGTCAAGGGCGATGTGCACGATATCGGCAAGAACATCGTTACAGTGGTCCTGCAGTGCAATAACTTCGAAGTGGTCAACATGGGCGTGATGGTGCCGTGCGCCGACATCCTGGCCAAAGCCCGCGCTGAAGGCGCGGACATCATCGGGCTATCCGGGCTGATTACGCCCAGCCTCGAAGAAATGTCATACGTCGCCGCGGAAATGCAGCGCGACGATTATTTCCGCGAGAAAAAAACACCGCTGCTGATTGGCGGCGCGACCACCTCGCGGGTGCATACCGCCGTCAAGATCGCGCCGCATTACGACGGGCCCGTGGTGTACGTGCCGGATGCTTCGCGCTCGGTATCGGTAGCGTCGAGCCTGCTATCAGACGACGGCGCGACGAAGTATCTGGACGAACTGAAAACCGATTACGAGCGCATCCGCGAGCAGCACGCCAACAAAAAAGCCCAGCCGATGGTGACACTGGCCGAAGCCCGGGCCAATAAAACACCGCTCGACTGGAACGCCTGGCAACCGGTCAAGCCCAAGTTCATTGGACGGCGCGTATTCAAGAATTTCGATCTGGCGGAGCTGGCGCAATACATCGACTGGGCGCCGTTTTTCCAGACGTGGGATCTGGCCGGGCCTTATCCGGCGATTCTCACCGATGAGATCGTCGGCGAATCCGCCCGGCGCGTGTTTGCCGACGGCAAGGCGATGCTGGCGCGGCTGATCCAGGGGCGCTGGCTCACGGCCAATGGCGTGATTGCGCTGCTGCCCGCGAACACCGTCAATGACGACGACATCGAGATTTACACCGACGAATCGCGCACCGAGGTGGCGCTCACCTGGCGCAACCTGCGCCAGCAAAGCGTGCGGCCGGTGGTCGATGGCGTGAAGCGGCCCAACCGCTCGCTGGCGGATTTCATCGCGCCGAAAACCTCCGGGCTAGCGGACTATATTGGCCTGTTCGCGGTCACGGCAGGCCTCGGTGTTGAAGCAAAAGAAAAGCAGTTCGAAAAAGATCACGACGATTACAGCGCCATCATGTTCAAGGCGCTCGCGGACCGTTTGGCTGAAGCCTTCGCCGAAGCGATGCATGCGCGCGTGCGGCGCGACCTGTGGGGCTACGCCAGCCAGGAAACGCTCACCAACGACGACCTGATCGCCGAAAAATACCAGGGCATCCGGCCTGCTCCAGGCTATCCCGCATGCCCCGATCATCTGGTGAAGCAGGCGATGTTCGATGTGCTGCAAGCCAGCGAGATCGGCATGAGCGTGACCGAATCGCTGGCGATGCTACCCGCCGCGAGCGTCTCCGGTTTTTATCTGGCGCATCCGGATAGCACGTATTTTTCGGTCGGCAAAATTGCGCAGGATCAACTGGATGATTACGCCCAGCGCATGGGGCTCTCGCAAGCCGAGGCCAAACGGGCGCTGGCGCCTTTGCTGTGAGGCTGAGTTCCATCGCCGCATCATGAGACGGCGCGGGGACCTCCACGAACCTGTTGCACAAGCGTTCCGCCCAAAAAAACACCCCAGGAGCCAGACCGATGTCCGACTCCTGGGGTGCAGTTCAAAAAGCGTTTTTTGCTTCGCGCTGAAACATCGCGGCTGACTTTGCCGCCAACTTCCGGCTCTTCCTGACGAGTGACCCTTGCCGCAGCGTCAGAGCCTACTCGCGTCAATCAGGCTCAAACACCCCAAACGATATCCGCATTCCCCTTATGCGCCTCGCGCATCATGTCGAGAAACGGAAACGCCCGCTGCGCCAGGCCTAGTGGAATCTCATGATGCTCATAGCCTTCTTCGCCTTCATGGAAATGGCCATCGTGTTCAGCACGCGTTTGTTTGTCAGTTGAGATCGCGCCTTCGAGCTTGGTAATCGCCGCAGGTAGCTCGTCGTGGGTGATCACCCCACGTTCACCCAGACGTTTGCCGATGATGCCAAGCAGATACTGGGCCAAGTCTCCCAGCATCATCACGTCCGGTGCAGCTTGGCATTTAAAGGTAATCAGCATAACGGTTTCCTCTGTTCGTTGTTCAGTGTTGAAATTTGATGCACGCGTACCGCCGCTCACGCGACGGCACGAACTGGCGGCCTACAGCCCTTGATAGGCAAGTCGCCGAATATATAGCACCTGCTAAAATCCGGCTAGATCGAACGGCGCCGGGCTGCCCGGGCTGCTATTCGCGGCTATTACTCCGTGGCAGCGACAGCCAGCCGGGCCCCAGGCGCAGCGAGTGCCCACCCCAGGGCCTCGCGGCCACGACAGCGCGGCACAACCCTTTTGTATTCCCCTGGCGGACACTACCATTGCGTGCCAAGCACCCGCTAGCGTTCCGTTTTTACCCGGATTTGCCTCACTGGACTCATCACACGCATGTTGCCCGCACATAAACATTTCCTCGAAACCCTGTTCAGCGATACCGTGAAGCAGGTCGCCCAAACCATGCAGGGTGAAGCCAACGCGGAGTTCGTCGCGCCCACCATCACGCTTGAGCGGCCGAAAGTCGCCGCCCATGGCGACATCGCCTGCAATGTGGCGATGCAGCTCGCCAAACCGCTGCGTGCCAATCCGCGTCAGCTCGCGCAACACATCGTCGAGACCCTGCTCATGCAGCCGGGCGCGCGGCAACTGGTACTGGATGCGGAAGTCGCAGGCCCCGGCTTTATCAATCTCCGGCTCACGCCCACGGCCAAGCAGGCCGTCATCGCCGCCGTCTTCGCCGAACAGACGCGCTTTGGCCACGTCGCCCGGGAAGCGGGCCGCCGTGTGCTGGTCGAATTTGTCTCGGCCAACCCCACCGGCCCGCTGCACGTCGGCCACGGGCGCCAGGCGGCGCTGGGCGATGCGCTCTCGAATGTGCTGGCCTCGCAAGGCTATGCGGTTCACCGTGAGTTTTACTACAACGATGCCGGGGTCCAGATCCAGACCCTCGCCCTCTCCACCCAGGCGCGCGCGCGCGGGCTCAAGCCCGGTGACGCGCTGTGGCCCGAAGCGGCCTACAACGGCGAATACATCGCGGATATCGCCCGCGATTACCTCAATGGCGCAACCGTCGCCGCCAGTGATGGCGAGCCCGTCAAGGGCGCAGGCGAGATCGGCAACCTGGAGGCAATCCGCCGCTTCGCCGTGGCCTACCTGCGCCACGAGCAGGACATGGATCTTCAGGCGTTCGGCGTTCAGTTCGACCAGTACTATCTCGAATCCTCGCTATACAAGGAAGGCCGTGTCGAAAAAACAGTGGCCGCGCTCATTGCCGCAGGCAAAACCTACGAGCAGGACAACGCCCTGTGGCTGCGCACCACCGACGACGGTGACGACAAAGACCGCGTGATGCGCAAATCCGACGGCACGTACACCTATTTCGTGCCGGACGTCGCCTATCACGCGGTCAAATGGGAACGCGGCTTCACCAAGGTAATCAACGTGCAGGGCTCGGATCACCACGGCACCATTGCGCGCGTGCGGGCTGGGCTGCAAGGGCTGGGCCTTGGCATCCCGCAAGGCTATCCGGATTACATCCTGCACAAGATGGTCACGGTGATGCGTAACGGCGAGGAAGTCAAAATCTCGAAACGCGCGGGCAGCTATGTGACCGTGCGCGACCTGATCGAATGGTCGGGCGGCGTCACCCCGGGCAGCGACACGGCCCAGGCGCCAGCCGATGAAGCCACGATCCGCCGTGGCCGCGACGCGGTGCGCTTCTTCCTGATCTCGCGCAAGGCGGATACCGAATTCGTCTTCGACATCGACCTCGCGCTCAAGCAAAACGACGAAAACCCGGTGCATTACGTCCAGTACGCGCATGCGCGTATCTGCTCGGTGCTCAATGAATGGAAAACGCGCTACCAGGGCGACGAAGCCCACCTCGCGCAAATCGACGTCACGCCGCTCACCAGCGAACGGGCGATGGCGCTGCTGCAAAAACTGGCCGAATTCCCGGACATGCTCGAACATGCCGCCACCGAACTCGCGCCGCACGCGGTAGCGTTCTATCTGCGCGAACTCGCTAGTGAATTTCACTCGTTTTACAATGACCGGGCCGAGCGCGTGCTGATCGACGAGGCAACAGGCCGCAACGCCCGCATCGCACTGCTCGCGGCAACCCGTCAGGTGCTGGCCAACGGCCTGGCGTTAATCGGTGTCTCAGCGCCCCTCAAGATGTAAGCGCCCCGCCAAACCACCCCATGCGTGTGGCCGTCGTTATAATCGGCGGCCGTTCCAGGATTTTTTTGCAGGTGATTCATACGATGGCACAACCACGCCGTGCAACGAAGCAATCGAAACAAACCGGAGGCACTTTTCTCGGTATCGTGCTGGGACTGATCGTCGGCCTCGCCGTCGCGGTTGTGGTGGCGCTCTATATCACGCGTGCGCCTACGCCGTTTGTCTCGAAAGTCGCTCCCCCCACCGATACTGCCGCGCCCTCGCCGCAGTTCGACCCCAACCGCCCGCTGCAAGGCAAGATGCCCGGCCAGCCCGTCGCGCCACAAGGAGCCCAGCCCACGCCGCCCAACACGGCGCCTGGCGCCACCAGCAACCAGACGCAAAGCACGGGCCTGCTCGATGAACCGCAAATCGTCGAAGTTCCGCCCACCAGCGCGAACGGGGTAGCGGTCGCACCCAAACCCGCTGCTGAAAAAGACTCCGCCGCACCCGTACCGGTGAAAAAACCACCCACCCCCGCTACCAGCGCGAGTTCAGCCATCAACGGCAACGCGCCGCCTCCAGGCACGGCGAAGCCCAGCCCGCAGAGCGCGTCCGATGCCAATACCGGCTATTTCCTTCAGGTCGGGGCCTATAAAACCTCGGCCGATGCCGAGCAACAGCGCGCCCGACTGGCCTTCCAGGGCTTCGAATCGAAAGTCACGTTGCGCGACTCAGGAGGCGTCACGTATTACCGTGTGCGCATCGGGCCCTTCTCAAAATTCGATGAGATGAACGCCGCCCGCCAGCGCTTGTCTGGCGCGGGGGTCGATACTGCGGTTATCCGCTTTACCAAACAGTGATTCTGACGCGCCGCCTCTGAACCTTACTTTGGCGGCGCGGGTCTCAATCACAGCAACGGCCTGCTCATGCTCACTGTTTCAACGCCACCGCAAACCAGTCACACATCTCATTTTTAGCGCCGTTCAATTCGCTTAATTCACTTAATTCGCTTCATTCAACAGGTCATCCAGAAATGAAAAAACTGTTCAGCATCATGCTGCTTTCGCTTGGGTTCATCACGGCAGCAGCGCAGGCCGCACCAGCGGCCCCCGTCGCAGGCAAGGACTACACCGTCCTCGCAGCCCCTCAACCCATCGAAGCCCCCGCAGGCAAGATCGAAGTCATCGAATTTTTCTGGTACGGCTGCCCTCATTGCAGCGAATTCGATCCCTTTCTCGAAACCTGGATCAAACGCCAAGGCCCGGACGTGAGCTTCAAGCGCGTTCCCGTCGCGTTTCGAGACGACTTTATTCCGCACTCGAAGCTCTATCACGCGCTTGACGCCATGGGCCTCCTGCAACAGCTCACACCCAAAATATTCAATGAGATCCATGTCAACAAGAACTATCTGATGACACCGGAAGAACAGGCCAAATTCCTCGCCAAGAACGGCGTTGACACTAAAAAATTCATGGAGGCCTACAACTCATTCTCGACACAAAGCGCGGTGCAGCGCGATAAAAAGATGATGGCCGCCTACAAGATCGAGGGCGTGCCCACCCTGATCGTGCAAGGCAAGTACGTCACCGGCCCAAGCGCGACCAATAGCCTGCCAGGCACGATCCAGGTGCTGGATTATCTGGTCACACAAGTCCGCGCCAAAAAGATGTAAATCCCCTGACATCACCGCCAAGGCACCGGAATGAACGCGCCTCTGAAGGTTTTCATTACCGGTGCTTCAAGCGGTATTGGTCTCGCGCTCGCCACCGAATATCTACGGCGCGGCGCGATTCTCGGCCTGGTCGCCCGTCGCGGCGACGTACTGCGCCAGTTCCAGCAATCCCATCCCCAGCATTCCATTGCGGTTTATAGCGTCGATGTGCGTGACGCCGACGCGCTGGCTAGCGCCGCCGCGCAGTTCATCGCCCAATACGGTTGCCCCGATATCGTGCTCGCCAACGCGGGCATCAGCCGTGGCGCACTGACCGGCCACGGCGATCTCGCCGCTTTCCGCGAGGTCATGGACGTCAACTATTACGGCATGGTGGCCACGTTCGAGCCGTTCGTGAAAACCATGAGCACCGCACGGCGCGGCACTCTGGTGGGCGTCGCCAGTGTCGCCGGCGTGCGTGGCCTGCCCGGCTCCGGGGCTTATAGCGCGTCCAAATCCGCCGCCCTGAAATATCTCGAAGCGTTGCGCGTCGAGATGCGTCCCCAGGGGGTCTGCGTCGTCACCATCGCGCCCGGCTATATCCGCACGCCGATGACCGAACACAATCCCTATCCCATGCCCTTTCTGATGGACGCGGAGCGCTTCGCCGTGAAAGTCGCCGATGCCATTGCCCGCAAGGTTTCGTTCGCGGTCTATCCGTGGCCGATGCGCATCGCCGCGATGCTGCTGCACGCCATGCCGCGCTGGCTGTACGACCGCCTGTTCGAAAAAGCGCCGCGCAAACCGCGTGCGCCCGACGCGCTGCCATGAGCCCAGCATCGGGCCCAGCTCGATTCTGTTGAGCCCGGGTACTCAGGCGCATGAAGTACGTGCATTAATACCCCGCGACATCGGGTCCATACGCCATATCGGTATACAAATTAAGTCGTTGTCGCCCGGCGTGTCATTCGCTAAGCTTTCTGCCCGATGCTCGATACCGCCTGACAGCTTTTGTATCTGTCACGCTGCCCGGCCCGATATCCGAACCGCCCCCAACACCCAGAACATCCAGGAACGCCCAGCCGCCTTGCCCCAAACCAGCGCTGCGCTCCACTCACACTCGACATGGGAGATCTCATGCGCTTCACACTGCTTGCCGCCCTGCTTGTCACGGTCCCGGCGCTCGCACTCGCCAGGCCGCTCACCGTCTGCACCGAATCCAGCCCTGATGGCTTCGACGTCGTCCAGTTCAACTCGCTCGTTACGACCAATGCTTCTGCGGATGTCCTCTTCAATTCACTCGTGGCTTACGACGAAGCCGCCAAAAAAATCATCCCGGCACTCGCCGACAAATGGGAAGTCAGCGCGGATGGCCTCACTTACACCTTCCATCTACGGCCCAATGTGGCCTTCCAGACGACCCGTTACTTCAAGCCGAGCCGTGCGCTCAATGCCGATGACGTCGTGTTTTCCTTCGGGCGCATGCTCGACGAACGCAACCCGTGGCACAAGATAACGGGCGCGAGCGGCTTTCCTCATGCGCAGTCGATGGGCTTGCCCAAACTCATCAAGGCCGTGACGAAGGTCGATAACCAGACGGTCAAGTTCGAACTCAGCGAGCCTAACGCCACGTTCGTTTCGATTTTGACGATGGGCTTTGCATCGATCTATTCCGCCGAATACGCAAACCAGTTGCTCAAGGCGGGCAAGCCTGCCGAACTGAACGCCCAGCCCGTTGGCACCGGTCCTTTCATGCTGAAAAGCTATACCCGGGATGCGGTGATTCGCTATGACGTCAACCCCAGCTACTGGGGCAACAAACCCAAGGTCGACGGCCTGATTTACGTCATCACGCCAGACGCCACGGTACGGGCGCAAAAAGTCAAAGCCGGTGAATGCCAGATCGCGCTTTCGCCCAAACCACAAGACCTCGCTCGCGCCAGAGGCGACAAGGCGCTGAAGATCGTGCAAACGCCTGCGTTCATGACAGCGTTTGTCGCACTCAACACGCAAAAAAAACCCCTCGATGACGTCAGGGTCCGCACCGCGCTAAACATGGCATTCGATCGCACGACTTATCTGAAAGCCGTCTTCGATAACACCGCCACCGCCGCCACCAACCCATGGCCGCCCAACACGTGGAGTGACGACAAGTCGATCAAGCCCTGGCCTTACGACCCCGCGAGAGCCAAACAGCTTCTCGCGCAAGCGGGTTATCCCAAGGGCTTCCAGACGACGATCTGGGTACGGCCGAACGGCAGCGTACTCAATCCCAACCCGAAAGCCGGTGCCGAATTGCTGCAAGCCGATTTCGCCAAAATAGGCGTCAAGGCCCAAGTGAAGGTGATCGAATGGGGCGAGTTAATCAAACAGGCCAAACAGGGCCAGCACGATACGCTCTTCATGGGATGGGCCGGCGACAACGGTGATCCGGATAACTATCTGTCGCCGCTCTTCAGTTGCAATGCGGTGAAATCAGGTATTAATTTTTCGCGCTATTGCAACGCGCAGCTCGACCGGCTCATCACGGCCGGCCGTGCGACGCCCGACCAGACCGCGCGGACCCAGGCCTACGAAGCAGCACAGCAGATCATCCATAACGAAGCGCTCTGGATTCCGCTGGGCTATCCCACTGCCGCCGCCATCACGCGCGCCGATGTCAGCGGCTATCACGTCAGCCCGTTCGGACGCCAGGATTTCACCGCGGTCGTGGTGCGCTAGTTTCGATGAAGTGCCCCTTAATTGATGCCGCCGGGAACTACGCGGAAAAACGCAGCACCCCGTCGGCATCGTGTGAGCGGGTCAGTTCGCCCGCGAGCCACAGCACATGCAAATGCGCGAGCGCTTCGCCCAGCGCGAATGTCATCTGATGCAAATCGAGTGCGCGGTGAAACATCAACGGCACGATATCGGCTGCGCTCTGCGGCTTCGCTGCGCAGGCCTCGCGGACTTCGGCGAGACGCGCGGCATGATGCTCGCGCAACTGCTGGATACGCGTCAGCAAACCGCGAAACGGCTTGCCATGCGAAGGCAGCACCAACGTATCGGCGGCCATCGTTTCATAACGGCCTAGCGCTTCCAGATAGAGCCCCAGCGGATTGCCTTCCGGTTCGATATCGAACACCGAGACATTGGTCGAAATGCGTGGCAAGACCATATCGCCCGAGATCAATACCCCGGCCTCGGCGCAATGCAGCGCACAGTGTTCCGGCGAATGACCAAAGCCGGTGACAACCTGCCAGCGGCGCCCGCCGATCATGAGCGTGTCACCATCGCGTATGCGCCGGTACTGGCTGGGCAATGCGGGAACCAGATCCGCGTAATAACCGTGCCGCTGCCGCAAGGCCTCGAGCGAGGCCTCATCCGTCACACCATGACGGGCAAAGTGACGGGCGGCGCTCGCGCCGCCCGCGCCTGAATCGCCCGCCGCCATCACGCGGCCCATCATGTATTCGCCCAGCGACATCCAGAGCCGCACCGTCCAGCGTTGACGTTCGCCGCCTTCGCACAGCCAGTGCGCGAGCCCAAGATGATCGGGATGGCAATGCGTGACGATCACCCGCAACACCGGCAATCCTTCCAGCCGCGTATCGAACACCTGCTCCCAGTGCGCCTTGAGGATATCGGAGGCGATACCGCAATCAATGAGGGTCCAGCCCTGCTGCCCTTCCACTTCATCGCGCAGCAGCCACAGATTGATGTGGTCCAGCGCGAACGGCAACGGCATGCGCAGCCAGAACACGCCTGGCGCGACCTCGCAGGTCTCTCCCGCGAGCGGCAACCGCTCGGCGAACGGGTAATCCAGCTGATGCTCAAGTGCATTCATGGTGGGGGAGCTCCTTCCGCGGCCACACGGCGGCGATGCGGCCTGGCCTGGGTTGCGCTTTAATCAGGTTGACGATAACGTAAACGCCGATTTTATCGCCCCCTTGCCGCACTGCCTGTCCGGAATATCCCGATGAATTCGCAATACACAATCACCGAGCTGGCGCGTGAATTCGACGTGACGCCCCGCGCCATTCGCTTCTATGAAGACCAGGGCCTGCTCACCCCCAGCCGCGAAGGCACGGGCGGGCTGCGCCGGGTGTACTCGGGGCGCGACCGCACCCGGCTAAGGCTGACGTTGCGCGGTAAACGTCTGGGCTTCACGTTGTCCGAGGTCCGGGAGCTACTCGACCTCTACGATTCGCCAACTGACACCGTGCCGCAGCTTCAGGCTTTTCTCGCCACGCTCACGCGGCACCGCGATGTGCTGGAGCGCCAGCTCGAAGATCTGACCGCCACGCTCAAAGACCTCACGCAATACGAAGCCGATGCCCGGCGGCTACTCGAAAGAAACGCTGACGTCAACGACATCAACGACGTCAACGCCCGGATAAACCAGCCGGGGTAAAACCATGGGGAACAACGGCGGGTAATGGCATGCCGCAACGATACCCGGGCGCTAAAATCACCTGAGCTTTCACGACACTGGATGAATGCGTAGCCGATATGAATCACTTTCCCAAACTGCTGTCATCGCAGATCGGCTTCGACATCGCGCAGACGATGCTCGAAGGCTTTGACCGGCATTACCAGATCTTCCGCGCGGCGGCACAGCGCGCCAGGGAACTGTTTGAAGCCGCCGATTGGCATGGCCTGCAAAAACTCGCGCGGGAACGCATCACGTCTTACGACGAACGCGTACAGGAATGCGTCGAGCATCTCGAGGACGAATATGACGCAGAAAACATCGACGACGACATCTGGCAGCAAATCAAACTGCATTACATCGGTCTCTTGACCACGCACCACCAACCCGAATGCGCGGAAACCTTTTTCAATTCGGTTTGCTGCAAAATCCTGCATCGCTCGTACTTCAATAACGATTTCATTTTCGTGCGGCCTGCGATCTCGACCGAATACATCGAGAACGACCAGCCCGCCGCCAAACCCACCTATCGCGCGTACTACCCGACGCGCGATGGCCTCGCGCAAACGCTGGAGCGCATCGTCACCAACTTCCAGCTCAAGCCGCGCTTCGACAACCTGGCACGCGATGTCGGCTGCACCATGCAAGCGATCCACGAAGCGTTTGGTGCGTTCGAGCCGGCGGCCAACTTTCAGATTCACGTGTTGTCGTCGCTCTTTTATCGCAACAAGTCGGCGTATATCGTCGGGCGCATCATCAATGGCGATAGCGTGCTGCCCTTCGCCATGCCATTGCGCCACATCACGCCCGGTGTGCTGGCACTCGATACGGTGCTACTCAAACGCGAGCAATTGCTGATTATTTTCAGTTTCTCGCACTCGTATTTTCTGGTCGATATGGAAGTGCCTTCGGCCTACGTCGAATTTCTTGGCACGATCATGCCAGGCAAACCTCGCGCCGAAATTTATACCTCGGTAGGCCTGCAAAAGCAGGGTAAAAACCTGTTCTACCGGGACTTGCTGCACCACCTGTCGCACTCAAGCGATCCGTTTATCATCGCGCCAGGCATCAAAGGGCTCGTGATGCTGGTGTTCACGCTGCCGTCGTTTCCATATGTCTTCAAGCTGATCAAGGATCGCTTTCCGCCGCCCAAGGAAACCACGCGGGCGCAGATCCAGGAGAAGTACCAGCTCGTCAAACGCCATGACCGCCTCGGACGTATGGCCGATACGCTTGAATATTCGAGCGTCGCGTTACCCCTCGCGCGGCTCGACGACGCGCTGCTGCGCGAACTGAAAAAAGAAGCGCCCTCGATGATCGAATACGAAGGCGACAGCCTGGTGATTCGCCATCTATATATCGAGCGCCGCATGGTGCCGCTCAACCTGTTTTTGCAAAACGGCAGCGATGCGGATGTGGAGCATGGCATCCGCGAGTACGGCAACGCAGTAAAAGAACTGATCCAGGCCAACATCTTCCCTGGCGACATGCTGTACAAGAATTTCGGCGTCACACGCCATGGCCGCGTGGTGTTTTACGACTACGACGAGATCGAATATTTAACCGACTGCAACGTGCGTGCCGTGCCGCAAGCGCGTTACGAGGAAGACGAAATGTCGGACGAGCCCTGGTATAGCGTGGGGCCGCACGATATCTTTCCGCAAACTTATGGCACGTTCCTGCTGGGGGACCCGCGGGTACGCGAAGCCTTCATGAAGCACCACCCCGATTTCTTCGAGCCCGCGCTGTGGCAACGGCACAAAGATCATCTTTTGCAAGGCGAACTGCCAGATTTTTTCCCTTACGAACCCAGCATCCGTTTTTGTCTTCGTTATCCGGAGTGTTTCGGCTCAGCCGCGAACGTGGCCACGGCAACCAGTACGATGTCCGGCAAGGCTAAAAATACGTCCTGAACCTGAATCCGTTATCCAAGCTGTTGCGTTTCGTCTGTTGTTACGCGTTACGCGCCTCCTGCACTGACTCGGACCGGTCTATCGGTCCACCTGCCGAACCGTCCTCTCGCTCATGAACTCAAATCCATCTTCTCTGCCCAACCCGCTTGCACACCTGTTCGATAACAACGATGCCTGGGTCACGCGCAAGCTGGCGCAAGATCCTGAATATTTCTCCCGGCTAGCGGATCAGCAGACACCCGAATATTTATGGATCGGCTGCTCCGATTCACGTGTCCCGGCCAACCAGATCATCGGCTTGCCACCAGGAGAAGTCTTCGTCCACAGAAACATTGCCAACGTCGTCGTGCACAGTGACCTGAACTGCCTGTCTGTGATCCAGTTCGCGGTTGATCTGCTGAAGGTCAAACACATCATGGTCGTCGGCCATTACGGCTGCTCCGGTGTGGGCGCAGCCCTGCATGGACGGCGCGTCGGCCTCGCGGACAACTGGCTGCATCACGTGCAGGATGTGTGCGCCAAGCATGCCGCGCTGCTCGAGGAATGGCCGCTGGGCGAAGCACGGCACCGGCGTCTGGTCGAACTCAACACGATTGAACAAGTCGTCAACGTCTGCCGCACCACCATCGTCAACGATGCCTGGGCGCGTGGCCAGGAACTGACGGTGCATGGCTGGGCATATGGCGTGCATGATGGCCGTGTACGCAACCTGGGCATGACAATCAGGGAGATCAACACGCTCAATGCCACTTATGAGCATTGTGTGAACGCAGTCTCGGCAGGCCGGGCGCATGCCACCGATAACGATGTCGTCGCAGCCGATGCGGCGCAGTTAGGCGATGTGCCCGCCGTAGTAGCAGGTGTCATCAAGGAGCTTAAACATGAGTGAAATCCTGGCTGATCCCGTTATTATCGCGGGCGTCGCACGCACGCCAATGGCAGCCTTTCAAGGTCAATTCGCTACGCTCAGTGCCTCGCAACTGGGCGCGGTGGCCATTGCCTCAGCCCTTGAACGCTCGGGTGTGCAACCCGACCAGGTGGACGAAGTGGTCATGGGCTGCGTGCTGGGCGCGGGCCAGGGGCAAGCCCCTGCCCGCCAGGCCACGCTCGCGGCAAAGCTGCCGCTCAACGTGGGCGCGACCACCGTCAACAAGATGTGCGGTTCCGGCATGCGCGCCGTGATGTTCGCGCACGACATGCTGCTCGCGGGCTCGGCCAGAATCGTTATCGCTGGTGGCATGGAAAGCATGACCAACGCGCCGTATCTGCTACCGAAGGTACGCGGCGGCATGCGCATGGGCCACGGCCAGATGCTCGACCACATGTTCACCGATGGCCTCGAAGACGCTTATGAAAAAGGCCGCCTCATGGGCTCTTTCGCTGATGAGACCGCGCTTGCGCTGCACTTGTCGCGCAAAGCTCAGGATGGCTTCGCCCTGGAGTCGTTCAAGCGTGCCCGGCACGCGATCGAAAACGGCGCCTTCAAATGGGAAATCGCTCCCGTAACCGTGCCGCAGCGTCACGGCGAAATCACCATCGACGACGACGAGTTACCTTTCAAGGCTGATCTCGACAAGATCTCGACTCTCAAGCCCGCATTTACCGCGGAAGGCACGGTGACAGCAGCGAATGCATCGTCGATTGCCGATGGTGCAGCGGCGCTCGTGATGATGCGGGCATCCACGGCAGAACAGCTTGGCGTCATTCCGCTCGCGCGGATCGTCGGACACACCACTGTCGCGCAAGCCCCCGCTCAATTCGTCACGGCGCCCTCGGGCGCACTCAAACAGTTGCTCAACAAGAATAACTGGCGCGTCAGCGAAGTCGATCTGTACGAAATCAACGAGGCGTTCGCCGTAGTCGTCATGGCCGCGATTCAGGCGCACTATCTGCCGCACGGCAAGGTCAATGTGAACGGCGGTGCGTGTGCGCTCGGGCATCCGATTGGCGCATCGGGAGCCCGGATTCTCGTCACCTTGCTCAACGCACTGCGGCAACGCGAGATGAAGCGCGGCATCGCCAGCCTGTGCATCGGCGGCGGCGAAGCCACGGCAATGGGTGTCGAACTCATGGTGTAAGCGTCGCGCAAAACGCGCGGCGGCGCGGCACATCAGGCCCATCCGGTGCATTCTGTTTTGCCTTTCAGCAAGGAGCCCGAACATGAAAACAGCATTGATCGTTGGAGCATCACGCGGCATTGGCCATGAATTCGTGCAGCAGTATCTTCAGGCTGGCTGGACCGTCCTCGCCACGGCACGCGAGCACACCGCACTCGACGAGCTCGCGGCCCTTGGCGCAAAAACGTTCGCACTGGATCTCACCGAGCCGCACCAGATCACGGCCTTCATGCAGAAGATCGGTGACGTGCCGCTAGATCTCGCACTCATCGTTTCCGGGGTATACGGTCCGCGCACCGACAACGTGCAAAGTATCAACGCCGAAGATTTCGCGCACGTGATGAACACCAATGTCCGTGGCCCCATGCAATTGCTGCCACAGTTGCTGCCGCGTGTCGAAGCCGCGCACGGCGTGCTGGCGGTGCTCTCCAGCAAGATGGGCAGCATCAGCGAAGTCGCCAGCACCTCGGGCTGGCTGTATCGCGTCAGCAAAGCTGCGCTCAACGCCGCACTCAAACTCACCTCACTAGAAGCGCGTGACGCGGTGTGCCTCTCGCTGCATCCCGGATGGGTGCGCACCGATATGGGTGGCACGCAAGCGGCGCTCGATCCCGAGCACAGCGTTGCAGGCATGCGTGAAGTCCTTGCCCAGGCGCACAACGCACGTGAGGCGTTCAATGGACGCTTCTTTCAGTACGACGGCACACCGATCGAATGGTAAGGAGAGGCGAGCATGCTTGACCAGGACCACCAGATGATTCAGGACGCCATGCGCACCTTCGTGCGCCAGGCGGTCAGCCCGCATGCCGCCCAATGGGACCGGGAAAAAACCTTTCCATACGAGGTCCATCGCCAACTGGCGGAGCTTGGCGCCTATGGCGTGCTCGTGCCTGAGGAATATGGCGGTGCCGGGCTCGATACACTGGCGCTCGCGCTCATACTTGAAGAAATCGCGGCGGGCGATGGCGGTACCTCGACAGCCATTTCGGTGAACAACTGCCCAGTGTGCAGCGTCTTGCTGAACTACGGCGATGAAATGCAAAAGCGCGCCTGGCTGACACCGCTGGCGCGCGGCGAAATGCTTGGCGCGTTTTGCCTGACGGAGCCGCAAGCGGGCTCGGATGCCTCAGCTTTGCGCAGCAGCGCGATACGCGACGATGACATGTACGTGCTGAACGGCGTCAAACAGTTCATCACCAGCGGCAAGAACGCCCAGGTAGCCATCGTGCTGGCCGTGACCGATGCCGCCGCAGGCAAACGCGGCATTAGCGCCTTTATCGTGCCCACCGACACACCGGGCTACATCATCGGGCGCATCGAAGACAAACTTGGCCAACACTCATCCGATACCGCACAGATTGTTTTCGACAACTGCCGCATTCCAGCCGCCAATCGTATCGGCGCGGAGGGCGAAGGCTATCGCATCGCCCTGTCTGGACTCGAAGGGGGACGCATCGGGATTGCCGCGCAAAGTGTCGGCATGGCACGAGCCGCATTCGAAGCCGCACTGGCCTACGCCAAAGAACGCGAGAGTTTTGGCCAACTGCTCTTTGCACACCAGGCGGTGCAGTTCCGGCTCGCGGACATGGCAACGCAGCTTGAAGCCGCGCGACAACTGGTGTGGCATGCGGCACGTCTTAAGGATGCGGGGCAGCCGTGCCTGACCGAAGCCGCGATGGCCAAACTCTTTGCCTCCGAAGCCGCTGAGCGGATTTGCTCGGCGGCGCTGCAAGTACATGGCGGCTATGGCTATCTGAATGATTTTCCGGTGGAACGGATTTACCGCGATGTCCGCGTGTGCCAGATTTACGAAGGCACCAGTGACATTCAAAAAATCCTGATCGCACGCGGGCTGGCCTGAATGATGACAATCGCTGACATCATTAGCATCAGTATCCGCGCAGCCTTGTTTCCGCCTTCCTGCTTTTCTGCTGAACTCAACGTGAAAAAACCCATGCCTCCACGGCCAGCGCTTTGCCCTTGCGGCGGCGTCACGCCAACGTCAGATCAACCTGCGAGCAAACAACGTTTTAGCGCACCGCTTTTCACGCAATGTTGCGGGCGCTTTTTAGACAACGGTGCAACAGCGGCCAATGCGCTTGAACTCATGCGTTCGCGTTACAGCGCTTATGTGCTGGGTGATGCAGCGTATCTGCGTGCAAGCTGGGCTGAGCAGACGTGCCCTGCGATGCTCGATGTCGACCCCAAAGCACCGGATGCGCCGCGCTGGCTCGGGCTGCAAATCAAACGCTTCGTTGAGCAGGATGCAACGCATGCCGAAGTGGAGTTCATCGCACGCTACAAGTTGCATGGGCGGGCGTACCGTTTGCATGAGGTCAGCCGCTTTGTCCGCAACGATGATGGCGCCTGGCGTTATCTGGAAGGTGATGTGACACAAGCCTGAAGCAATCTTGTTAGCAGATAATGGAACGCTCCCAGCCAAAGTGTTACCTACTAAGCATCCGCTTAAACAGTCACGATGGAGGAATGCAATGGGCTTGTTTGGCAAAATCTCAGGAAACAGTCATGCGTATGGCCAGCTAAAGGGCCAAGACTCGCTTAACGGCGAGGAAAATACTGGCAGACTGCAGGGCAAAAAAGAAATCGGCGAACCTTCTGGCAAGCGAAGCACGCTTCAAACCATTAAAAAGTTTTTTGCTGGTCTCTCTGTCAAAAAAGCTTCCCTTGACAAATCCACCAGGGAAAAACGAGGGAGAGACATTAATGGGGAATGGCGTATTTCAGCTCAATCAGAACTGGGCGATGACAAACTCAACCTCGACGATGAAAATGACAGCGATTTATCAACATCATCCGGGAAAAAAATAATATTTTCTATCAGAAAAAGTCAATCCCTCCATTCCGAGCCCTCAGAATCATCTTTTAAAAACACCCTCCGGGATATTCCATCGCCGTCAAAACCCCAGGCAAAAACACTGCAGGGAAATATGACCAAGAATTTTTTCGGATTCGCAGAGTTCAAAAAATCACCTCTCGAATTCAAAAACAATTGCGATATGATTAAAAGAGCCATTCACTATGGAGTCGACCCTAACCTGCAAGATGAACATGGTCACACGATGCTCTATATTCTGCGCTGGCATATAGTTGATTTAAAAGAACAACAAATTGATCAATATAAAAACATCCATAATAAAACCCCCAATGAAATTGTCGACGAAATCAGCCGGCTCGAGGAAAAAATCCAGATACTCGATAACATATGTGAAGCCCTGTACCATCATGGGGCAATAAACTCCCTGCCAAGCCGAGACAAAAGTACAGCGAAAAAACAGGAAGACAAAATTATTGAACAGAATAAAATGCTAGATGAAATTCGGGATCAAATAATACTCACTTAATTTCAGGGCCATTAATTTCCTGAAACGCTGCGGCACCGTTGCAAATTTCTCCTTTGAACTGTGCCGCACCAGGTAATATTCAATTCGTCAAACCAGCACCTTCAGCTTTAGCCTCAAGCCTGTCTCAAACGCTAAAGCGATTAATCGTATACGCCCCATAAGCCGCAATAAAGTCATCGAAAGAATCCGCCTCTTCCCGCTCAAGCCTCGCCTGTTCCCTGAGTGACTCAATGCCAAGCCGGGCGAACTCTTCGGCTTGCGCTGCGGCCAAAGGCCGCTCAATAAAATAGGCCGCATGCGCACGGCTTTGCGCCAGACCAAACGCGAGAAACCCTTGTTGCCGTTCGCGCATCGTTTGCAGCACGCGCGCCGATGGCGTCAGCGAGGCATCCGCCAGCTTGGCGCGCTGCGTTGCCACCGCACGGACATGCACGTCGTCACCGCGCAGCGCATCGAGTGCCGCCGCGGCACGCTCGATCTGCGCCATCAGCGCGTCAGCCCAATCACGCATCGCTACCGGCTCGCCGTCACGCACAAGCTCAAGCCCAGGCTTGCGTCCTTCCAGTGTCACCAGGCCGAAATTCTGATTGGCTTCGGCATAAGCACCGGGCGGCAAGGCGGGGCTGTCATCGAGCGCACAGACCAGCAAATAGGCATCCAGAAAACGCGAGGTTTCGAGCGAAATGCCAGTCGGCTCAAATGGATCAATATCCATGCAGCGCACTTCGACGTACTGCACCCCTCGTGCAGCCAGCGCATGCAGCGGACGCTCACCCGAATGCGTCACACGCTTGGGCCGGATCGTCGAATAAAACTCGTTTTCGATCTGCAACACATGGGTGTTGATCTGCACCCACTCACCATCGCGCCGCGTGCCTATCGCCTCATATGGGGGATACGGCTGGCTGACCGCTTGTGCGAGCCCATCGAGATAACCGGGCAGCGTGTCGTAATCCGCATGCAGCGCGGCCTGCGCCGACGTATTTGAATACCCTAGATCGCTCATGCGCAAGCTCGTGGCATAAGGGCGATACAAGGTGTCGGCGTCGAATGTTTCCAGCGTATGCGCACGGCCGCGCAAAAAACGTCGGTCCAGCGCGGGCGATGCGCCAAACAGATACATCAGCAGCCAACTGGTCCGGCGGAAATTGCGAATTAGCGCGAGATAACGTTCGGACTGGAAATCCACGGCACTCGCCATGGATTGCTGGTCGGCATGCAACACACGCCATGTTTCTTCATGAAGCGAATAGTTATAGTGAATGCCCGCGATGCATTGCATCGTGCGGCCATAGCGCAGCGCAAGACCCATGCGATACACGCGCTTCAAGCGGCCAATATTCGAGGTACCGTATTGCGCCAGCGGAATATCTTCGTCCCGCGCGGGCAGCAAACCCGGCATCGAGTTATTCCATAACATCTCGCCCTCATCCAGGCTGGCATAGACAAAACGGTGCAGTTCATCGAGCTTGTCGAGCGTGATAGCGACATCCGGTTCAGCCGGTGTGATGAGTTCGAGCAAGGCTTCGGAATAATCGGTGGTCAGCGAAGGATGGCTCAATGCCGAGCCCAGCTTGTGAGGATGCGGCGTCAGCGCGAGCTGGCCTGTGGCCGTGACACGCAAGCTTTCTTTTTCGATGCCGCGCAGGCCCCGCAACAAGGGATTGGGCTGGAGTGACGCGGCGGCAAGCACCGTCAGGCGATGCTCAAGCGCATCGGGGTAACGCGAAAGTGGGCTGTTTGGGTTTGACATTGAGGCAAGTGGAATGTTGGCGGCCAATGCGTTGTAATCGCACCGTGATACGAACAAAAACGGCCGGTGCAATGTCGTCTAGCGGGCCACTTTAACATCTCGCCACGCACGCTGCTTGAGGTCACCTGACACCCTGTCTGGCGGGCTTTCTCACCATTTTTCCACCGTTTTTCTGACCACGTGTCCGCTGTTGTGACACGCATGACGACGTGAACAGGAAACGTTTTCGACACGCGCCTGGCTGCCCTCACCACTATTCACTATCGCCAGGCATCGCCCAACCTACCCACCGCGCGCCGCTCCAGCCCTGTCGGCGATCTCATTCCAGAGATGCATCGCCGCATACGCCCGCCAGGGCCGCCATGCGTTCGTGCGGCGGCGCTGTTGTGCCGGACGCAGCAGTCCAGGCTCGCGCGCCGCGATGGCCTGCATCAGCACAAGATCGGTCTCCGGCCAGGCATCCGCATCACGCCAGGCGCGCATCGCCACATACTCGAGCGTCCATGGACCAATGCCCGGCAGCGCCAGCAACATCGCGCGCAACGATGCCAGATCGGCATCCGCCTGTTCAAGCGGCAACGCGCCGCAAGCCACCGCTTGCGCGAACCCCTGAAGCGCGGCGACACGCTTGCCAGGCATCCCGATCTGCGTCAGATCCGCCGTGGCCAGACGCTCAGGTGTAGGAAAGCGCCATTCCGGCACAGTGGGCCCCACGTCAGCACGACGTTCGCCTGCGCGCTGCACGAGACGTCCGATGAGCGTCGTCGCCGCTTTCACGCTAACTTGCTGGCCGACGATCGCTCGCACGACCAGCTCGAAGCCCGACCATGCGCCAGGTACGCGCAGGCCAGGCACTTTGGCAATCAGCGGCCCGAGCCAGACATCCGCTGCAAAATGAGCCCGGATGACATCCGGATCAGCCTGCAAGTCGAACATCCGTGAAAGCGGTTCAACCAACGCCTTAGCATGCCGGCTCACCTCGCCATCGAGCCGGACGCACAACACATGACGTAGCGGATCGCATTGCACCGTCAGCCAGCCGCTATCGCCAGACCAGTCGATGACACGACGATAACGATGGTCGTCGATGAACTCCACGCCCGGCGTTGCCCGTCCTGCAAAAAAACGTAGCAGGCGCGGCCAGTCGAAGGGCGGTTTAAATGGCAACTCGAACGTTGCCGTGGCAGACGATGACGGAAGACGGCGCATCAAGCAGCGTCGTTTTGCTGAACGGCAACGTCAGTTGCACGTGCCTCAGCCGCGAGCAGCGCGGCCTTGCGCTCAAGCCCCCAGCGAAACCCTGCTAGCGCACCGCTTTTTTGCTTCACGCGATGACATGGAATCGCCAGCGCAACCGGGTTCGCCGCGCAAGCACTGGCCACCGCGCGCACTGCACGCGGCGCACCAATGGCGGCCGCGATTTCGGAGTAACTGCGGGTTTCGCCATAGGGAATAGCCTGCAACGCTTTCCAAACCCGTTGCTGAAATGCCGTCGCCGAAATATCGAGCGGCAGGACAACCTGCTGACGCGAGCCCTCCAGATACGCCAGCACTTGCGCAACAAAGGGCTCGAGCCGCACGGGATCGGCACGCAGTTCAGCCTGTGCCAGCAGGATGCGCAACGCATCAACCAGCGCGTCACCCTCATCACCGAAAGCGATCTGACAAATCCCTTTACCTGTCGCGGCGATCAGCACGAGGCCCAATGGCGTGGACGCCAGCGTGTAATGCACGATCAGCCCAGCCCCCTGGCGGCGAAATAACGAAGGATTCATTCCCAGCTCTCCAGAAACCGCGTCATATAAACGTGAAGTCGCGGTATACCCGGCATCGGCACTTGCGCCGGTCACGCTCCGGCCTTCGTGAAGCGCGCTGCGCAACGCCGCGCCACGCCGGGCAGCCTGATACTGACGTGGAGAGACACCGACGACACGAGTAAATACCCGCTGCAGATGAAAAGGGCTGACATGCACCGCACGGCTCAACTCGGCCAAGGTCAAGCGTTGCGGCGCGAGTTGGTCCAGTACGGCGCAGGCGCGCTGAACGAGTGTCAGATCGCGTGGCAGCTTGCCTGGCTGACAGCGTTTGCAGGTGCGATAACCCGCAGCCAACGCGTCATCGGCCGAATTGAAGAACTGGACATTCTCACGACGCGGCTGGCGTGATGCGCAGGATGGACGGCAAAACACGCCGGTTGTCCTAACCGCATAAAAAAAGACACCATCCGCCTCGGCATCGTGACTGGCAACGGCACGCCAGCGTTCAGCATCGGTGGAATAGGAGGAATCGGTGGTTATCATCGCGGCTTCGAAGACGGTTCGGATAACAACCACTGTAGCGTGCAAGTGTCATCGTGACGTCCCGTTTCTTGCTCTGTCATTGCTACGTCACCATCCTGTCATGACTCTGTCACTGCTTTGTCACTGTTATGTCACGGCGACCCAATAGTGACAAACGATGTCGGCCAGACTCGCCGCGCTTCTGCGACAAATTGCCACCGCACCGGGTTTTCCCTTAAAAAAATATTGCGTCGCATCAACCCCGTGTGTATAGTCATTTTTGTCTCCTCCATGTCTCCTCCTGATATGGATTCAGCCTGCTCTCCGTGAGCAGGCTTTTTTTTGCCCGTCGTGGCATTTCATGCGTTCGCGGGTGCCTTCAACACGGTCCACTCAAGCGCTACAGCATCCGCTTCGGCACTGCCAAGCCATGCCGCGCCATCTTGCACCGTGCATTGCAAACGCATCGTGCGTTCCGCCAAGCCACCCAGCGCCGCCGCTACACCCTCAGCTAATGACCAAACGGTGACATTGCGCAGACGCTCCACCTTGCCGCGCACGCCTTGCCACCAGATCTCCGATGTCCGGCCACCATAAGCCAGCACCAGCACGTCATCGGCACGTCCACTCGCCTTGGCAATCCGCCGCTCCTCGGGCTGACCCACATCAATCCAGCGCTCAATCGCGCCAGTTAAATCTTTTTGCCAGATATCAGGCTCGTCGATATCCGACAAGCCTTTACAAAATTCAAGACGTTCATGGGCAAAAAGGGCAAAAGCCGCCACGCGGACCATCATGCGCTCATCGGTTTCAGACGGATGACGGGCAATAGTCAGCGCGTGATTAGCGTAATAATGCCGATCCATATCGGCAATCTGGAGTTCTGCTTTATAAATCGTAGATTTGAGCGCCATGCGAGACCGAAGATCCGCATTCGCGGACCAGATAAAAACGGATGAAAGTAAACACGCAAGCAATATGTTGAAAACTAGCGTGCATCGGGATGAAAGCTCGCGGGCTGTGCGCCATGCGTGCCTAACGCGAGAGACATGAGGCCAGCCAGCACGGCCGGCGGCGTGATGATACCCAATGCAGCGGCCCTGTGGGCGATTCACTACGCGAAGATGAAACTACGTGCGACAAAGAGGTAAAAAAACGGGGCAATTCGTTGACTGCAACGAATTGCCCCGCCTGGTTATGCCTGGATCAATTATTTCGGCTGCCAATCCATCAGGATGGCATAGGGTTTATTGCCTGACAAAACGATCACTAGTCCATAAACCCTGCGTATCGCTATTTCCGGCATTAACGAATTCGACATCATGTCCGACAACACGAACTACACGAAAACTCGCATTCTCTGGTGTTGAAATACATTGAAAACCTGAAAAGAATTCCTGCATTTTTTGCTGCTCACCTGCCTCGGCATGACGACTAGCCGCATTAAGTTTGTCTCTGGAAAGGCAGCCATACGAATTAGGTTTAAGCCGAATAGTCTGTTGCGGCTTAATCACATCGTAAGCCTCGGCTGCCGAGGTAGCGATCAATCCCATCAGGGCGAAAAAAATCACGGTTTGCTTTTTCATTGTTGGGCCTCCGTGCGGGAACAATTTGGTTTAACTATCTGCTTAACGTTATAAGTCACGCTCACCTTGCACTGTAGAAGAAGCTGGCGCCGCAGCAAGAACATCTTGTGTGCGTTTGCAATAGTGACGAATTGTCGCACCCCAAATCGCATCGGCTTTTCTGCCTTCATCCGCATAATCAAACTTCATCCCCCCACCATCGAGCTCATCCGGCAACCCTCCTCACACCTTCTGCAGCAACGCCATGACGCATTCGTCTCCGGAGAAACCACGACGATCGTGTCTCCCCGGAAGCCCCAGCCATCCCCCTTAAAAGACATTTGCTGCATCGCACACAAAGTCATCGGGTAGTAGGCGCAAAAAAGCTGATGAATGCAGCACATGTAGAACAAGAACGATGCCAGCTCCCACTCACACGGCAAAAAACATCGGATTACACTTGCATGCGAAAAATGTTCATGGATTAATCAGGTCACATTTTCAGAAAGCCCATCCATGACATTTGCTCACTGGCTTCCCTTCGCGCTGGCCTCTGTCATTTTGGTCGCCATTCCCGGGCCCACAGTGCTATTAGTTATTTCTTACGCGCTGGGGCATGGCCGGCGATACGCCTTGGCAACAACAGCAGGCGTAGCGCTTGGCGACCTGACCTCGATGACGGCATCAATGCTCGGCCTGGGTGTGATTCTCGCGGCTTCCGCGATGTTGTTTACAGCGCTGAAATGGCTAGGGGCCGCGTATCTGGTATACCTCGGCATCAAGCTGTGGCGGACGCCAGCCACGTCACTCGACACCTCGCACACGGCGGCGGCGCCCAACACCCGGCGAATTTTCGTGCATGCGTATGCGGTCACCGCACTCAATCCGAAGAGCCTTATTTTCTTTGTCGCCTTCGTGCCGCAATTTATTGATCCGCATACCGCTATCACGCCGCAAATCGTCGTTTTTGAAGCCACCTTTGTTCTGCTAGCAACGGCCAATGCGCTGGCTTATGCCTTGCTGGCATCGGCGGCACGCCGCCTGATCCGGCAACCGCGCGTGCAGCGCGCCGTTAATCGCACTGGCGGCAGCTTGCTAATGGCTGCGGGCGTATTGGCTGCCATGTGGAAAAAGACATACGGCTAATGCCAATCACGCGCGCCCAGGCCCATGCGTTAAAGCGCTTTCTTGCTGGCCTTCAGAAAATCACTTTGAAATAAGCACATGCGCAACGCGTTGTGATACGCGCCATTGCCGAAAAATTCTTCGATTAATTCTGCTTCGTGTTGAAAACCGCATTTTTCGTATACGTGAATGGCCGCTACATTCGATTTATCAACGATTAGATAAATTTTGCGCAGATTCAGCACAGAAAATGCGTAATCAATGGCCAGCCTTGTCGCTGTCGTCGCATAGCCATGACCCTGAGCATAAGGGGCGATGATGATCTGGAATTCACCACGGCGGTGGATGTAATCCAGCTCAATCAGCTCCACCAGACCGACCGTTATACCATCCTTGCCAATCACCACGAAACGGCGCTCGCGCTGGTCGTGGACGTGCTGGTCATAAAGCTGCGACAACTCAGAGAAGGTTTCATAAGGCTCCTCAAACCAGTAACGCATGATTTTGGCGTTGTTGTTCACTTCGTGAACGAAGCGCAGGTCTTCCCGCTCAAGCGGCCGCAAGGTAAGCGTGTGAGTACGCTGGGTTGTCATCGGTCACTCCATCAAAAAGTGGGTTGAAAATTATTCGGTATGACGCGCAGGGACATCTGCGGAATGCAGGAGCATAGGACAAACACCTGGATTGCACGGCAAAACGAAAACGGCTGCCTACAATAGAACAATCGAGCGTTGCCGGTCTGGAGATTATCGTGATCGAAAATCTGATACTCGGCGTTTTCCTGGTCGTACCCCTGTTGATCGTGGCATTTCTCTTTTCCGACGAGCTTTGGCACGAGCATCGGCAAAATCATCAAGGCCCGCGTCGCCGTAAGCTTGACTGGCGTCATCCTCTACGCACCTGGCGGCATCGGCATTGAGTCCAGAAATATCTGACGCGCAGGATCGTTATAGGGCGCTGATGGAGTGGAAGGCTCTGGCAGCAGGTGGAGCTTCGGGGCGGTCGCTGACGCAGGCGCAGCGCGCTTCGGATACCCAAGCCCGGCAAACCATCAGCCGCGAGCTTGGGCACGAGAGGATGCAGATTACTGCGGTGTATTTGGGGCGGTAACGGGGCCGTGAAAAACGATACGTATGAAGCTGCCTCCTCCAAGCTGAGGCGAATACTTTAGTAATATAGAAACAGGAGCGGACTTCCAAGGCATGCTTTTACTTCCTCAATAGATACGCACTGCGGCCCCATCTGTTCTAAATACTTACTCGTTAATCGAGCAAAGCAAGATGCGTTGATCATGGCTTGTTTATAAATTTTCGAATCTTTGGTTTTCGATAGATTCAGCTCCGCCACTAAGCCAAATCCTGTTTGAAATGGAGACTCCAAATCTCTATTTACATCCATCGCAAACTGATATTTGTCCCAGCATGCCGTATATTCAAGCGGAGCATGCGGAGAGTCGCTATGGAGTGACAGTGTTGTTCTTAGCTTTATGTCACCGACTATAAAAAAATACTCTGGCCTTGGAATGTAACCTATAGCATCTTGATAGCCACGAAAGTAGGCGTTTTCGTACCGACCTTCGAGGAAGTATCTTCTTCCCCTCTTCTCTGCTTCGGTTGCTTGCTCAACATTGCCCCTCAATTTAATTTTCCTCTTGTAGTTTTCTAACGTATTTCTGAAATCCATCCAATCAATAACAACACCCCCATTCAAATCTGACTCAAAAGCATGAATATTGAAGGGCACAGAGAAAAACAAGAGTGGACAAGCCAAATACACCAATTTCTTGATCATTACACATTCCTTTCGGGCTTGCCCTTGACAGTCAATATACCCACGCCGTTCCCGTCAGCGCTACGATGGCTGACAAGCATTTCGTGAATTGAAGACCAGCTACTTAAGCTCAAGACAGTGGTGCAACCTTCAGATACATTTCCCACATGAACGTATCGACTATTGTTGCCATACGCAATTGGAAACCATACTTGATGGTGGGACAATCGTGGATACTCGGCCTTATATTGATTGGTGTAATCTTTCGTATGAGGAAAATCAGGCAATAAAATTGAGTATGTCCCAGACGGAATGGGATAGAAGGTACCATTCCAACTAGTGTTCATCGAAACTTCAAAATTAATGCCACCGAGAACTCCATTTGCCAATTGTTGTTGAAAACGCTTATTTCGAGACTTTGAGAGCCAACTGGGGTCAAGACGTCCATAGGTTACAATCAACTCGATAGGCTGCTGCTTGGGAGCTTTTTTCCCAAGATACTCATCTGCATTGGCATCAGACAAATATAATATTCTCCCTTTCGATTCGCCCTCAAGCACCTTGAAGTATGTCCGGCTGCCCTTGCTTCCGATGAGCATAACTTTGCAATACTTGAAAAGTGATTTCCACTGAGAACGTGGGAAATCATCACTCCCGACAAGTAGCCAACCGCTGTCGGTGTCAACCTTGTTGACGTAGCGAACAACATCAGCCTCTACCCTTTGGGCGCTAAGGGGAATGGTATTGGTTGTGGAACTGCCAGACCATGAGAGATTCGCCATCGTTTAAACCCCGCTATTATTTGCAAGCAGTCGATTAAAATCTGGCTCAATGGTTAAGCCTTGTGTATCGATGGAAAATACGCGCTCTGTGCGTCCATTTATATCGGTGATACCTCGATAAACAGAGCCGTCGGCTGCCGTAATTTTATAAGGCATTTCTGAAATTGGATTATCGTCCAAATCATGCAGGATAAACTGCTCATCATAGCCACAACCGTTAGCGAATGCGGTATGTGCGGTGACTATATTTGCCGATGCCGTCTGAGCAATAAGGACGGCTCCGCAGGTCGTTTTATGTCCTTCGGTAGCCATAGGTTGATCGCCACTTAGGGACATGACGAGACCTTCCGCGATTTTGAAAATATGAGGTGGGCATTTGGGGCAGGTCACAAGATCGCCCTGGCGTGCAATTGGAATGCCGTGCCACGTATGAGACGGGTTACCAGAAATGACAACGCCTCCGTGAGAGGTCATATCTCCCAATACACTTTGGGCCCGACCGAATAGATTGACTCGCATCGATTACTCCATATTTTTCATGGTTTGAAACCTGACTCTGTTCAGATTTTATTATTTATAATCTTTTAACAACTTTTCAATTAATGAGCAGATGGAACCTCTCTTTTTCAGCATTGAGGCTATATAGATTCGAGAACGGCTTGAAATAACAGATTGATTTTCGCTATCATCCATGTCAAAAATATCAAGAAAGCACCCGTATAACTCACTCACCCTCTCACTCGTCCTATTAGGCATCAAAAAAATGAATTATCCCCACCAAAGAGAGTAAATAGCACCAGCATGAGTTAATCCGTTACCGACTAGAAAGTAAACCGGACATATCCTAAAAAAATAAGGATTTATCTGGTTTTTAATATGATTACCAGAATCATATAGGAAGGTTCTGAACAATGAGATGAGAGACGTTCGGAGCCTTTAGCAAGCCATCAGAGGCAGCCAGACTCAGGTCTGCGACACGGCACCCACCCCACTGGATTCGGGGCAAACTGATAGAGACTTAACCCACCCGCATAGCCAATCGGGTCCTTGCTAACAAACCTTCCCACCTCCGGATCGTAATATCGATAGCGATCGTAGTGCAGCCCCGTCTCGTGGTCATGGTATTGCCCCTGGAAACGGATGGGGTTAGATGCCTTGCCCGCCGCTTTTCGAATGGCCTCTTGCGCAACACCCCAGGCGCGGTACTGCGCGCCCCAGACAATCTCCCCCTGTTCGTCGGTCAGCTCCATCGGCGTGCCGAGGTGGTCGCACTGATACCAGGCCAGACTGTCGATCGCTGGCGCAGGCGGCGGGGGAAAGAATAACGGGTCTTCGTCCTGCCGGTAGTAGTCGCCGTATACCGGCTGGCCAATCAGCGCGATAGCTTCCTCACGCACCGCCAGCGCCAGCGCCAGCGGCACGAAACTGCCCGGCTCGTAGACATAATGCGTGGTGCGTGCACCCAGACCGTCCTCGTCGGCAATCTTGCTCTCCCATGCCAGGGCGTCGCCATCCCAGCCGTAAAGCGTGAAGCCGCATTGCAGCTCGCGGTTGTGCTTGACGCGCTCGGCGCGGTTCCAGTGCGGCCCCGCCTCACGGTGCTCCGGGTAGTGTGCCTGGCTATGCTTGGACAGCCGGCGCCCAAGGGCATCGTAGGTGTAATCGACGGCCAGGCGCTCGTCTTCGTAGCGGGTCAGCCGGTCGAACAGGTCCCAGGTGTAGCGGCTTGCTTCGCCGTTACGCCAGCGCTGGGTCAGGTTGCTGCGCGCATCGTACTGGTAGTGCGTGCCCGCGTACTGTTTGAGCAGGTTGTCCAGCACCTTCGGCCGTGGCAGGTGCTCACGGTCGGCCTCGCGCTGTGCTTTTTAATTGTAAAGCTACGCCCCTCTAATATTCACAATAATAAAAATAGAAATAATATAAATTAGTATCGTTAAAATAAATGATCCAACTATCGCTATGGACCATCGCCACGCTTCAATTGAGACATATATTCTATATCCACAAAAAGCGGCAGATGCAATAGCTGTATAAATTAAAAACGAATAAGTTTTAAATGATGGAAAGTATTTTGGAATTGCATAACCATAGATGGCGACTATGAATGTTACTGCCACTACCAAGATTCCCACGACAGACATAACCAGGCTTTCCATTTTCATCTCCTTTTACACGAGAATCTTATTATTGTTAATTGTGCCTAGATCGCATGATCTCCCTAGTTCTGTCATGCAATTTACCTGTTTCCGTCTTGCAGTTTCTAAATAAAATCCAATTGGCATGCTCATTTTCTTTCCTGTCAAGATCACGATAGGCTTGAAATATGGCAAGATCCATCTCCGGCCCACCTACTTTTTCAGCTAAACCTTGATTTATCGCTTCGCGGGCGGTCTTTATATCTAATAGTTGATCTTGATTCCACCCCATTAGATTGGCATCATTTCCCCAACTGTAGGTATGCGCAATGGAGCCGTCCGATTTAGTAGTCGCAGTGAATGTATGCGTAACGATATTCCAACGAGAGCGAGCAGAGTCGCCGAACGCAGCGAGGTCTCTGTTTATGATGTAGGTGTCTAAGCCAAGTGGGTCAACCCAATTTATAGAATTTGGGGCATATTTATAGAGACTTAACCCACCCGCATAGCCAATCGGGTCCTTGCTAACAAACCTTCCCACCTCCGGATCGTAATATCGATAGCGATTGTAGTGCAGCCCCGTCTCGTGGTCATGGTATTGCCCCTGGAAACGGATGGGGTTAGATGCCTTGCCCGCCGCTTTTCGAATGACCTCCTGCGCAACACCCCAGGCGCGGTACTGCGCGCCCCAGACAATCTCCAACCTGGCTATGCGGACCGGGGCGACCACATCGCCCTCAAAGGCAGTTGGACCAAGGGCGGACGTGAGCGCTCCGTACCGATCACCACGGCCGAGCAGTAACGAGTTCTCGATCTGGTACACCAACTGGCTGGAGCGGGTTCGTTGATCTCGGCACACAAGAGCTACATCCAGCAGCGCCACACCTACGATGGGCAGAGCAAAGCGGCTGGCCTGAGCAACCATGGGCTGCGGTATCGGTACGTGCAGGACCGCTACGAAGTATTGACGGGCTGGAAGGCCCCGGCTGTCGGCGGCCCTTCTGCACGATCACTCACACCCGCGCAGCGAGTCACGGACGCGCAGGCGCGCCAAGAAATCAGCCGCGAACGGGGACATGAGCTGACGCAGATTACGGCGGTGTATCTGGGTCGATAAGTCTGTATGGCTTGTTTGTGCGCCTTGCGCAAGGTCACCGGGTTCCAAATTCGAAGTCATCCATCATTCGACGAAGAGTGGCGGAGTCTCCACGGTCGGGATTTACCTCGTGCAATTGCTCAAAAACGAATTCGATCAGATAGAACTCTTCAGGATTTCTTATTTTTCCGCGAGCAATAATTTTTCTTGCTCTTTCAGTTTCCTTTTCAAAAAATCCAGGAAGCTCAGATTTCACGACCGCAGCAAATTCGACTAAGAACTTCCCTCGCACCTCAGCGGGAGCGTCACGCAATAATTGAAGTTGCGGTATTTCCCGCAACCCCTGTTTCATCCCAGCTAGCAACTCAGATAGTTTGAAGTCTAGTTTTTCACCACTGATATAGCGCTCACATTGGGCCTTCAATATCCCAAATCCATCTCTGAGTAGGGATGCATCTACATGGTTAAGATTGCATAAAATTTTGTCCACCCTATCAACAACTCGCATCAGGCTGATAATTTCCTGCCTAGTTTTCGATTCGCTCTTCACATACACCTCACTTACCAATTTCGCGCCCTGGGCGGAGAGTTATCTGGCAGTTCTCCAAATTCTTTGATGGAGTAGTATTTGTACAGTTTTCCTAGCGGGTTAATGTCGGACACTCCATTAATTTTGTTTCTGGCCGTACCTCCAACACTCTGGGCTCCGCCGTGGAAGTCGATAAGCTGCTGCTCTCGGCCTCGGATGGCATCTCTGTTCACTGAAAAATTGTCCAGCACTGGGGGCGCGAAGCCTTCAGCATTTAGATGCCCTTGCTGCAGCCCCCGCCTATGTACCAGCACATTGGGGTCTCCATATCCCGACGTTCGCCCGCAATAGACTTGGCCTGTCACTGGATGCGTTCGTGTGTAAGTTGCATGGAGATAAGGCAGACGATTAGGTGTATCACCTGTCAACAGGAGTGGCAATAGCAGTCCTATTGGCTTCACAGATGGTACGGGTACGACTTTGGGTAGCGAAATCGGAGCTGGAACCGCTACTGCGCCACTTAACCCCAGTGGATCCACCCACCCCACTGGATTCGGGGCAAACTGATAGAGACTTAACCCACCCGCATAGCCAATCGGGTCCTTGCTAACAAACCTTCCCACCTCCGGATCGTAATATCGATAGCGATTGTAGTGCAGCCCCGTCTCGTGGTCATGGTATTGCCCCTGGAAACGGATGGGGTTAGATGCCTTGCCCGCCGCTTTTCGAATGGCCTCTTGCGCAACACCCCAGGCGCGGTACTGCGCGCCCCAGACAATCTCCCCCTGTTCGTCGGTCAGCTCCATCGGCGTGCCGAGGTGGTCGCACTGATACCAGGCCAGACTGTCGATCGCTGGCGCAGGCGGCGGGGGAAAGAATAGCGGGTCTTCGTCCTGCCGGTAGTAGTCGCCGTATACCGGCTGGCCAATCAGCGCGATAGCTTCCTCACGCACCGCCTGCGCCAGCGGCACGAAACTGCCCGGCTCGTAGACATAATGCGTGGTGCGTGCACCCAGACCGTCCTCGTCGGCAATCTTGCTCTCCCATGCCAGGGCGTCGCCATCCCAGCCGTAAAGCGTGAAGCCGCATTGCAGCTCGCGGTTGTGCTTGACGCGCTCGGCGCGGTTCCAGTGCGGCCCCGCCTCACGGTGCTCCGGGTAGTGTGCCTGGCTGTGCTTGGACAGCCGGCGCCCAAGGGCATCGTAGGTGTAATCGACGGCCAGACGCTCGTCTTCGTAGCGGGTCAGCCGGTCGAACAGGTCCCAGGTGTAGCGGCTTGCTTCGCCGTTACGCCAGCGCTGGGTCAGGTTGCCGCGCGCGTCGTACTGGTAGTGCGTGCCCGCGTACTGTTTGAGCAGGTTGTCCAGCGCCTTCGGCCGTGGCAGGTGCTCGCGATCGGCCTCGCGCTGTTCCTGCGGGTCGATGAGGTTGCTGGCAGGGTCGAAGGCGAAGGTCTCCAGACCGAGGCGGCTCTGCGCCTCCAGCAGCCGGCCCACCGGGTCGTAGCGGTAGGCCAGCTGGCCGCGGCGGGTATCGTTGATGTCGGTGAGCTGACCGCTGGCGTCGTAACGGTAGCTGCGCACCAGCAGGCGGTCGCCGCCGGCAGTCTGTCCGGGTCGGCCTTTGGCCTCGTGGGCCAGCACCTGCTCGCTCAGGCGGCCCAGGGCGTCCCACTTCTGGGTCTGCAGCAGGCGGTTGCCTTGCAGGCGCGCCACCTCGCGGTGCAGGTCGTCGCGCTCGTAGCCGATCAGCTCACGGTCGTCCAGCTGCAGAGCCAGCAGGTGGCCACTGCCGTAGGTCAGCCAGCTGACCCGGTGGCCATCCGGACGCACGGTGGCGATGCGCTGGTTGAGCGCGTCGTACTCGTGCTGCCACACCGCAACCAGCGGTCTGCCGAGTCGGGTGTAGTGCTGGTGCTCGCGCACCAGGTTGCCGGCCGGGTCGTGGAACCACTGTAGGCAGCTATCAGCGTTCATGGCCAGAGCCAGGTTGCCATTGCCGTCGTAGGCGAAGGTTTCCACTTGCCAGTCGCGCTCGTTCGGCGGGCTGTCGCCGGTCTGCAGGGCGGCGCGGCGTTCGCTGAGCCGGCCCATGGGGTCGAAGGTGAACGCGGTGATACGCTGGCCGTCGACGGCGCGCGCCAGGCGGCCGGTTTCTTCTTCGTACTGGTAGCGAGTGGTGGCGCCGTCAAAACCCGTTTCGGAAAGCAGGCGACCTACCGGATCGTAGACGAATTCGGCCTCGAGGCCGTTCTCATTGCGCAGGGCGGTAAGCTGGCCGAGCTTATCCCATTGATAGCGCAGGGATTGGCCGGCGGCATCCACCCGCTTGGCCAGTAGCCCGGCGATCGAATAATCCCAGGTGGTGACCCTGCCCAGCGCGTCCACATGCCCGAGCAGCCGACCTTCGGCATCGCGTTCGAACTTTTCTTCGCTGCCGTCTGAATAGGTAACAGTTACAAGATTACCGGCTTCATGGCGGTAGCGGAGGACCTGGCCCGTCGCATTCCTGGTGAGTGTCAGCCTACCCCGTTCGTCGTACTCCCATTCGCTGGACTTGCCAGAGCAATCTGTATACCGGATGAGCTGCCCCCCGGTGTTGTACGCCAGTTGCTTCTGTTTGCCGCTGGCATCGGTAATGGTGACGGGCATGCCCATCAAGTTGTAGGTGTACTCGGTCTTGTTGCCCAGCGGGTCTATGGCTTCGGTGAGACGGCCGCGGGTGTCGTAGTCGCGCAACCAGAGGCCACTCTCTGCATCGCTGATCTTGATGAGTTGGTTCCTGGTGTCCCAGGCATAGTGGACGGTAGTATCGTCGGCACGGATATGTTCGAGCAGATTACCGCTCTCATCGTAAGCGTAGCGATCTTTGCTGCCGTCGGGATGAATGTGGTGAACGACATTCTTGGCAGCATCGCGGAAAAACCACTCGGAACGCTTGTCCGGGTGAATGATGCGATAGGTGTAACCGAGGCTGTCGTAGTAGTGCCTGGTTTCCTGGCCGTGGGCATCGGTGACGTAGACCAGGCGGAGGTTCGCGTCCCACCTGAGCTGAGTATCAAAACTTCCATCGTCGGCCCACTCGCGCACGGCACGAGCATTCGGGGCGTCGCCCTGCCACTCCAGGTTCATGCCGCGCCCGGTGCGGTCCGTATAGCGGGTGATCAGGTGATGTTGATACTGGTAGGTCCAGACGGCAGTGTTTTCGTCTTGAGCCAGGGTGAGATCACTTGCGTCGTCATAGTGGTACAAACACAAGCGTCGCTCATGTTCGCCCATCAACCAGAGGCCAATAATGCGACCATGCTCATCCACATCGGTGCGCAAGTGCAAATGTAGCTGGCTTGCGTCATCCTGGTAGGTCACGAGGTCGGATAGCACCGCTCGCTGACCGACTCGGTGATCGTACCCCAGCAGTAGGCCAGCGCCACCACGCAGTTCTATCTGAACAAGCAGGAACTGGTTACCGTGGCGCTGGTATGTTTCAATGCGTTCGACGCCCCGATGTAGCTGTAGCCCTTCATCGCTACTGCGAACCAAGGTGAGATCTTCAATGTGATCGGCATGGGACATGCCTACTTTTGGTAGCGGATAGCTCAGACTGCGCCCATCGGCACCGTGATAACGCAGCCCCGTGCCGACGATATCGAAACGTGTGGTGTACGGGGTGATCCAGCGAGCACCTAGCTCTCCGTCATCGCAGGAACTCAGACTGGAGCGGTAAGTGCGCGTCCAGCTGATGGGGAAAGGACCGCTCAGTACAAAGTCTGTTTGACTAAGCGCTTCACTCCCGGTGGCAAAGCTGATGCTGCCACCGGTGCCTGTTGGTGCTCCGCTCTTGCAAGCGTTAGGGTCTTGTTTGGCGGGGCGTTCTTCTACGCGCGCTTCTAGCGCCTCGCCCGAGCGGATATTTCCTCCCACGTTCGTAGTGTCGGGCTTGATGTTGGTGGCCAGACTCCTGAATAGCCCTGGTGCTTCAATCGATCTAAGCAGCCCGGCGGTAATCCAGCCTACACTCCCTTCCATAGAGGGATTGGCTTGCGCGCGCACCTGGCTGGCTAGCAGTGCGCCGAACTGGCGCAATACCTGGGCGTTTTCGGTGAGCTTCGCACGCGACTCATGGGTGTGAATGTGAGGTGGTGGATTCTGCGGTTCTGTTCTCACATGGCGCCGAAACTGAACTGCTGCGTCATAGAGACTGGAAAACAATTCGGAGGGATCACGCCACGCCGTATCCCCCGCTCCGCTTTGGCCAGGCGCTATAACGCCTGGGACCGTCGTCTTAGCCAGAACGTCGAGACCACCAGCGATATCCAGTATTAGGCTTTCCCCGAAGGTGGCAGCCTCATCCAGCAGACTTGGGAGCCTTTGCTGGGTCTGCTGTACGAAATTCTCCAATTCTCCTCGAATGCTGCTGTTTAGATTGAGGGTCAGGGTGTTGAGCAGCGCTTCCCCAACCAGTGCATTTCCGTTGTTTAGGAGTTCCTGCCGAGCTAGAAACAAGGTGGGTCGCAGCAACATCCGAGCAGCAGCGGTAGCTGGGCCGGGCATCATCCCGATCAAATTGATGCTTGCTATAGCCCAATCAGAAACACTGCGATCCTCATGCGTGGTGAGGGTGACAACATCGCCCAGCAGATCGGCCAAGTTGAGGATGTTTCGAACAGCTGGAAGATGGCCTGCAACGGCGCGCAGGCTATTTAACCCCACCGTTCCATCGCTGATCTGGCTAAGCCAGTGGTCAAATGCACTGATCGTCAGAGCTACGTCACCCAGTTCGATCTGGTTGAGCGGCGCTACTGTGATTGAACGTCGGGAAGGTAAGCCAACGGAGGAAGTGGGGGGATGGTCTGCCATAGGTGCTCCAAGGGGCTGAACACCTACGGTTGCTGCCGCTACTCCAAGGCTAGTGGCAGGCACTCAGCAGATACAGGCGTCTGCGGAACAACTTGGACGCCTTTGGGAGGCCATACTCGTTCGTCCGGCACCACCCTGTAAATACGGATTGATCTGATAAATTCGAAGATAAATCCTATTTCTCAGAAGCCTGAGAGTCACAAGCGCCTCGCACTATCAGCACTTAATCGCTTGCAACAACGCTGTGTACCATTTCGACATAGGGTCCGCGCCTGAACAGTTTCACGAAGGTAGGCCACGCCGTGGCGCCGAGCAGATAGCCTTAGCTATCTGCTGTATGGCCTGTCGGCTTCAAACCCGTGACACATCAAGACCTGACGCAGGCGAGAGAGAGTCGATGACATCGGCCCACATTTGCAACATGGCCTTGCGTTGTTCTGCGTATACGGCACGGTTATAGACTCCACGCACTCCGCCGATACTGCGATCAGTGCCTTCTCGACTACATCTGATGTCCACCCTTGTTCATTCAGGAGGGTGAATGCAGTCCGGTGCAAATCGTGGATAGTGAATGTCGGAATCTCCTGCCCTTGCAAAGCGACCTTGAGCGCTTTGCTCAGTGCATTTTGTGCGCAAATGGCTTCGTCAGAGAGCCCCGACCTGGCAGGACCTATTCGCTGTTCCCTGCCAATACCAGCAATTCCTTGAAGGGCATCATGGCCTGACTCGACAAGTAGACGATGTGTGGTTTCCCGGTCTTTGAGTTCTCTTCAGGGATATGCCATTCCGCCTCTTCGAGGTGCCGGTCTTTGCGCCTGGCCAACAGCAGCTCAGATTTGCGCACCAAGGTGAGCAAGATGATCTTGAATTGCCGCCGAATGTTGGACTGCTGAGCGGCTTGCAGGAACTGCTTTATCTCCTCGGTTAGCAAAGCACGCTCACGTGATACGGCCTTGTAGACGTGCCGCATAGGTAGTGCAGTGATTGGGTTCGCGGAAAGTAGTCCGCATGTCATTGCGGAATCCAACATGCATTTGAGAAGGCCGCAGACTTGGCCGGCTGCAGCGTCAAGGCCCGGCTCCTTCTTCCGCCAGATAACAGACCAGACGTCCTCGGTCAGGAGTTCACATACCCGTTTGCCACCGATGTGCGGCAGGATGCCCTTGTCCAGGTAGCGATGCGGCATCGTGGTGTCGTGGTGTCCTTGCAGTCGCGCGACTGAATTTCCCTAACCCTGAAATAGCGCCCGGAAAACTGTTGGAGAGTGGTGTCTTCCGGTCCCGCGACCTTGGCGCGCTGCTTCTTCTGGGCCGAGTGTTCGCCCACCGCCGCCATCTATGAGGCGCCATCGCGCATGAGCCGGGCATTGTTGAGGGGAAGCGCCGGGTACTTGCCAAGCGTGAGTTTCTCGTCCTTGCCGCTCAGCCTGTAACGGTAGCGCCAGACCATCCCTCCCGCTGGAAATATTTCCAGATACAGGCCACGGTCGTCGCTGACGGTACAGGTCTTGTCCCTGGGTTTGAGTGCCTTCAGGGCGATGTCAGTGAGTGCCATCTGTTCTCTCCGTATGTCCAAGTAGCGGATGGCTCCGGCCAAAACCACGACCTGGACATAAAATCAGACGGCGCTCAAGATGCTCCAGCAAAACGCGTAAGGCAAAAAACGTCGTATTCGTGCAGGCTTCAGGACAATTTGCAAACATTGACGGAACCAGCAAAACCCAGTTTATTTCCCAATACAAAACCGGCTAAAAATCACGCCCAGTAAATCATCTGAGGTGAACTCGCCAGTAATCGAATTAAGCGCCTCCTGTGCCAGGCGTAACTCTTCGGCGAAAAGATCGAGCGCGGCGGCATTCTGGCTAGCGTGCTGTGCAGCCAGCGCCAAATGCGTCTGCGCGGCGCGCAGCGCCACCAAATGACGCTCACGCGCCAGATATAGGCTCTCCGCACCCACCCGCCAACCAGCGATTCTCAATAGCTCGGTGCGTAGCAAAGCAATTCCATCGCCACTTTTCGCCGACAGACGCACTTCACACAATGGCTCGCCCGACGTCGGGTCCAGTATCGTCACGTCCGGCCCGGCTTCCGTCAAATCGCTCTTATTCAGCACACGTACCACCGGCACGCCGGCAGGAAAACGCGTGGCGATCAGCACATTCTCGTCAGTCATGCCACTGCGAGCATCGAGCAAATGCAGCACGACGTCCGCGCGACCTATTTCGCCCCAACTTCGCGCGATGCCGATTTTTTCCACCTCATCCTCGGTCTCACGCAAACCAGCGGTATCAATCACATGAAGCGGAATGCCTTCGATCTGAATCGTTTGGCTCACCTTGTCGCGGGTTGTACCGGCAATCGGCGTCACAATTGCCAGCTCCGCGCCCGCAAGCGCATTCAGCAACGATGACTTACCAACATTCGGCTGCCCAGCCAGCACAACCGATAACCCCTCCCGCAACAAAGCGCCTTGACGCGCATCCACCAGCACTTGCGCGAGTCGCTCCCGAATATAGGCAAGCTTGTCACGGGCATTGGCGGCTTCAAGAAAATCAATTTCCTCTTCTGGAAAATCCAGCGTCGCTTCAACGAGCATGCGCAGCGTGATGACGTCATTCACCAGCGCGTGAATGTCCCGCGAAAACGCGCCATCGAGTGAGCGTCCCGCCGAACGCGCCGCGGCCTCGGTACTGGCCTCGATCAAATCGGCCACGGCTTCGGCCTGGGCAAGATCGAGCTTGTCGTTCAGAAACGCACGGCGGGTGAATTCACCGGGTTCGGCTAGCCGCAATCCTATCTGCTGACCGGCAGCGAGGCTGCGTTGCAAAACCAGTTGCAACACGACAGGGCCACCGTGGCCCTGCAATTCAAGAACGTGTTCCCCGGTGTACGAATGAGGCGCGGGAAAATACAGCGCGATTCCCCGATCCAGCGCCTCGCCACCTGCGTCAAGAAATGGAACGTAGCTGGCGCGGCGTGGTGTGAGTACCTGTCCGGTCAAGGTATGCGCCAGTTGTTCAGCCCTCGTCCTGTCCGTCGCGCCAAACGAAATCCGTACCACACCGATCCCTCCTCTACCGGGAGCCGTGGCAATGGCGATGATCGGATCGGAATCGGTGGCAAGCATAGGCAGGTATAACGCAGGTAATAACAACAGAAGGAAAAAGGACTAAAAGATGCACGGCGAGATGTATCGCGCAAAACAAGGACAAATTGCGCGCAGCATTGTAACTCGGGCGTTTTATCGCTTCGTCATGTGCGTTTTACAGGCATAGGTTCACGCATAGTTCACACATAATCTCGCACCTTCGGAATATCTCATCTAAGATAAGAATATTCTTAAGATCAATGCATTCGTCTGAAAAATTGAAAAATGCGTGAAGTCCAATAAATGAATGGGTGAGATATCCCCACAGAACCTGCCAAAACGAAGTGGATTCCTGTGCTGATACGAGCTAACAACTGCTGATACACGCTAAATATAACCTACATAGTTGTCTTCTAGCATGTCAGTAAAATGCACAATTCGACCCATGCCAACCGTCGAAGAAAAAGCCGCTTTTGCCGAACGCCTGAGATTTTCAATGACTCGTGTCACAGAAAAACTCAAAGGCGGTACGGATCTTGCGCTGCATTTCAATCTGCGCCATCGCGGTAGCGAACCTGTATCGCCGCAAACCGCGCACAAATGGCTTACCGGCCGCACCATCCCGACTCAGGACAAGCTGCAAACCTTGGCCGAATGGTTCAAGGTCGATTTGCACTGGCTGCATTACGGCCCCCCGCCATCGGGCAATCCAAACCGGGCCGTTCCGCGCCCGCTATCACGCGATGGCAAATATCCGCTATCCCCCGAAACGCTCGAGCTCGCGTCCAAGGTCGAATCGTTGTCATCCCATCATCGTTATCTGGTACAAGAACTAGTCGCCCAGTTTTATGGCGATGCAGGTTCAGAACAAGAATAAGTGCCAACAGAACAATCTGAACAATCTTGAATAAGATAAGATCATTCCAACGCTTTTTTGATAGAAAATTCCACATCTAAACCAAAGTCTCAAATTGCACCGTACTGTGACGCATAAGAACAAGTCATAACGTGAAAACCCACTTGCTCTGAAATAAGCTAAATGCTACGGGATTACGCTAAATCTAGCGTGCCCGGTTGTCTGCATGAGCCCAGTGCAAATGCACAATCCGCCCATGCCAACCCCTCAAGAAAAATCGGCTTTCGCCGAACGCCTCAAGTTTTCAATGACGCGCGCCCCGGAAAAACTCCGTGGCGGTACGGATCTCGCATTGCATTTCAACTTGCGTCACCGCGGCGACCATCCCGTTTCACCTCAAACGGTGCATAAATGGTTGAGTGGACGCACGATCCCCACGCAAGACAAGCTGCAGACGCTCGCTGACTGGTTCAAAGTCGATTTGCACTGGCTGCATTACGGTCCATCACCCAGCGGCGGCAGCCCTCGCCCGGTGCCCAAACCGCTGCCACGCGATGAAAAATATCCACTGTCACCCGAAACGATCGAACTCGCCTCCAAAATCGAAGCGCTCACGCCACATCATCGTTATCTGGTGCAAGAGCTGGTTTCACAGTTCTATGGCGATACGGGAAAAGACTGATTTAACCGCCTCGGTTCGCATGCCGCTCGCTACAAGCAATAAAGCCCTGGCCAGATTGGCCAGGGCTTTATTTTTGTGTTGCGGGTAAAAACTTGATGGGTGCGCCGCACCTTGTGCGCTTCGTTTCAATTAGCGTCTTTTCGTCACGCCGCTATCAAGTGGTTTTTTGTTTTGCCGCGCCCATCATGCGCGTGATGTAGTACTGCTGGGCAATGGACAGCAAGTTGTTCACCACGTAATACAGCACGAGGCCCGCCGGGAAGAAGAAGAACATGGCCGAAAACGCCAGCGGCATGAACAGCATCATCTTGGCTTGCAGCGGATCGGGTGGCGTCGGATTGAGCTTCGTTTGAACAAACATTGAAGCCGCCATCAGCACGGGCAGGATAAAGAACCGGTCCGGCTGCGACAAATCCTGAATCCACAAAATCCAGGGTGCGCCGCGCATCTCCACCGACGATAGCAACACCCAGTAAAGCGAAATAAACACCGGAATCTGAATCAAAACCGGCAGACAGCCGCCAAAAGGATTCACCTTTTCGGTTTTATACAGCTCCATCAACGCAGCGTTCATTTTCTGCGGCTCGCCCTTGAAACGCTCGCGCAGCGCTTGCATTCGCGGCGTGACTTCCTTCATCCGGGCCATCGATTTATAGCTCGCGGCCGATAGCGGGAAAAATACCGCCTTGATGAGCAGCGTAAGCAGCACAATTGCCCAGCCCCAGTTGCCGACATAGCTGTGAATTTTCTCCAGCAACCAGAACAGCGGCTTGGCGATGATCGTGACCCAGCCATAATCCTTGACCAGTTCAAGACCAGGAGCGATGCCTTCCAGCATCCGCTCTTCTTCTGGCCCCGCAAACAGACGAGCCGACACATCTACCGTTTGCCCTGGCGCAATCACCGTCAGCGGTTGTTTCACACCCACGCGATAAAGCGTCGGATCAATTTTCTCGACGTAGATATCCCGCTTTGCGCCTTGCTGAGGAATCCACGCCGACGCGAAATAGTGCTGCACCATCGCAATCCAGCCGTTATCAGCAGCGTTAGCGTACGTGGCCTTGTTTTTGTCGATATCGCTGAAATCGATTTTCTGGAAATGATGTTCAGCTGTGTAAACAGCGGGTCCGATAAACGTGTGCGAAAAACGCGGGGTTTCGACAGGTTCACTGTCGCGCACAAGTTCCATGTAGGCAGTAGGCGTGACAGGTGTCGTACCGACGTTGGTAATTTTGGTGTCGACGCCGATCACGTAACTGCCGCGCGTGAACGTATAAGTCTTGATCGCTTTCAATCCGCCCTTTTCTGGCGATTCGAAACTGATCTGAAATGACTTTTCATCGCCCGTCAATTGATGCGGCTGCCCCGCCACGGGTGTGTAAATGTCATTGTGATTCGGAAAGTCCCCGCCCAATAAGCCCGTGCGCGCCAGATACGTATGATTGGCCGTGCGGTCGAACAAGGTAATCACGAGATCCGGCTGTTTGTTGCCGTCGCCTTGCTTAATTAGTGTCAGCTTGGCGAGCGTGCCGCCGCGTGTATCGATTTCACCGCGATAAACGTCCGTGCTAAACGGAACCAGCTCGGCCCTGGCCACCACGGCGGCGGTGTCAGGCACTGCTCCGCTGGTTTGTGGCACATCGGCAGTTGAAGCGGCACTGGCCGAACCCGGCTTGCCTGATGCGGCATCACTTGCCGTCTGCGTCGGATTGACACTCGGAAAAAACATCGACGGGCGTCCATGATCTCGTTGCCAGTTGTCGAACAGCATGACCGCTGACATGAAGAGGATGACCCATAGAACGGAGCGTTTGATATCCATGCGTTGTCTCAGTGTCGAGGGAACGGCGCGTCAGCGCTTTTCAGAAGTGGGGGATGGGACAGGATCCATACCGCCGGCGGAAAACGGATGGCAGCGGCACAGGCGCCGGGCCGCAAGATAAGCGCCACGCGCGGCGCCATGATACTGGATTGCCTCACGCGCGTAGTCAGAGCAGGACGGATAAAAACGGCAGCGGCTGCCAAGCAAGGGGCTAATGGCAAGCTTATAAAACCGCAATAAAGCGAAAAGGACCGTTTGCATAGCCGCTGCGGCAGCGTATGCCGCGCTTAAATAGAACTCGATGACCGAATTACCGCAATGAACTGCATGGCGAACACGAAGGCTCATCTTGTCCAGGCTGGCTGCCCGTGCGTCAATTTGCTGCAGCATCCGGCTTACCAGACGACGCATGAAGAGGCGCTTCTGCGCGACGGCGGACAATTTCACGCGCCACCTTGTCGAGCAGAGCATCAATTTCGTTGCAGCATAAGGCTTTCAGCGGTGGCGATGAGGCGCTGGGCGACGCTTTTTTATCGAACCGGGTATGCACGCGCAACAGCACGTCCCAACCGTCGAAATCAGCGCGACGCAGCCGGAAATGCTCGCGCGCGATTCTGCGCACCAGATTACGGGTGACGGCACGCGGCGCATATTTTTTGCCCGTTACAAGACCAAGCCGTGCGGCGTTGCCGGTAGGTCTGGCATAAACGACAAAATGCGCGGTGCGACGCCATGGGCGCAAACGAAAAACGGATGAAAACTCATCCGTTTTTAGCAGCCTTGCGGCCTTAGGAAAGCTTGCCCGCGTCTGCGCCGAATCTGGATCCAGCGGTAATGCACCCGCTGCTTCCGTCATGACAGAGACACCGGACACAACGCGAGGCATCCTTGCCACATGCGCATCGGGGCCTAGATTGCCAGACGCTTGCGACCCTTTGCACGGCGTGCGTTGATGACCTTGCGGCCACCCGTGGTTTTCATGCGGACACGGAAACCGTGGGTGCGTTTGCGACGTGTGACGGAAGGCTGATAGGTACGTTTCATGTTGCTCTCACCTGATTGAGATTGACCGCTCGAGCATCACAGAAAGTGCAATGGCCGGTGGTTCACTGATTGGTTTTCGCGGAACCCGTTATTTGAACCGGTTTTCCGTTCGGCGTCAATAGCTTGTCAAGCGTTTAGCCATCCAGGCTGGAATAATCCGCAGATGGACCCAACTCGGGCCAGACTCGCTATTCGCTATTGATAAACGCGGATGAACGCGCATGGGCTCCATGTTTGCCGCTCGTTTTCCCTGCCGTTTTGGCGTTAGAATCGCGGCTTGGCCTCGTCGCCACCTTCGCAATACTGCGAGCAGTTTCAACTCACCGCTCCCGAAACGATCTGGCGGAAAAACGGGCTGAGGCTGCCTCGTCAGGCGCTACCGGCCCTGCCGCATCGGCCCTCTGCCCGGCATGGGCCGCAACGGTGGCTACCCTACCTCGCCATACCTCTACCAACGGCAGCCCTTCG